>JAISIH010000014.1 GCA_031262105.1 Ruminococcus sp.
AGCTTAACGCTCCCGGAGGAAGTACAGCCCGTTCCCGCGCATACAAGTACATCTGAACGATACATTAATTTACCCCCTTACGCCTTAGCTTTTTCAAGGTCGGCGGCGGAGAGCATATACGCTGTAACTGCCTGACCTCTTTTTAGGTGTTGTTCAACAATTTCTTTTGCCTTCTCCGCGTCAACCTTGCAGTATGTCGTTTTCTTGTCGTTAGCTTCAAAAACTTCAACGATAGGCTCAAACTGACAAAGCCCGATACAGCCGGTCTGCTGTACGATAACGTCGTCAAGTTTATCGGTCTGCACCATGTCGGAAATAGTGGTGAGAACAGGTCTCGCGCCGGCGGCAATTCCGCAGGTAGCCATCCCGACAACAACGCGGTATTTTTTCTCGCCGCCCTCGCGGATATCAATTGCCTGTTTTTTTCTGTCACGAATAGCGTTAAGTTCAGCTATGGATTTCATATTTTCAACTCCAATTGTTAGTTTCATTTATAGTTATGTTAACTTTTTATAAATTGTCCGCCTTACATTCCGCATGATTTTCCCTTAGCATATCGCGTATAAATCCGCTTACGTCCGGGTCGTCAATCGGAACGCCGTCGGTTGCCTCTTTAATCTCCCTTGTGTCAACGGTGAATTCATTTTCATCGAACTTGAATCTGTAAACCCAGTCAAGCCCTGTGTTCATCACCATAAGTGTGTGGATTGTCGCCGAAATGTCGCCGAGGGGCATTCTGTCGATATGAGAAAGCCCGAAAACCGCCGTAACCGTTGTTCCCGAACCGAGAGCAGAACAGATTTCAAACCGCCCGCCGGTACATTCCGCCGCCATCTTAAAAAGCGATGTTCCCATGCAGACTTTGCGGGTTGTACGGGTGGTGTAAAAGGGGTCGGAAACCTTCTTGACGACTTCCTCCGACATTCCCCTGCCGTCATCTTTTATTATAACGGTAAGCGTGTCTTTCTCACTGTCGGCGGTTACGTCAATCTCACAGAGCGATGCGCCCGCGCTGACGGAATTTTCCGCGACATCAAGGATATTAAGCGAAATTTCGTTCATTATTCGGGATACTTAGCGATAATCCGCGCAACATCGTCGGTTGTAAGTCTTCCGTAAACGTCGTCGTTAACGGTAAGTACGGGTGCAAGACCGCAAGCACCGATACATCTGCAAGCTTCAAGCGAGAATTTCCCGTCGGGTGTACATTCGCCGCTCTTAATCGAAAGAGCCGTCGAAAATTTGTCGAAAATATCGCCCGAACCCTTTACGTAGCAAGCTGTACCGAGACAAACGGAGATTTTATACTTGCCCTTAGGATTGAGAGAAAATTGTGAATAGAATGTAGATATGCCGTAAACTTTTTCAAGCGGAAAGCCTGTCCCCTCGGCTATCGTTTTTTGCACCTCGATAGGCAGGTAGCCGTAGATTTTTTGCGCCTCCTGCAAGATAGGCATAAGGCAGCCGACCTGATCCTTCTTAGCGTCAATGACAGCTTTGAGTTCCGCTTCCTGTTCGCTTGTTCCGGCAAAAGGAATCTTTGAGATTGTTGACACTTACATGAACCTCCCGATATATTAATGTATTTGACTGAATATTCCATGTGATGCCGCTTTTCTACTATTAAAATATAGAGACACAACATCATTTTTATTGTACCATAAATCAGCAAAAAATGCTATTAAATTTATGGGAATAAATTGTGTAAAATTCGTGAAAAAAAAATAGCTTTCCATATGAAACTTAAACCGTTTTATATGGAAAGCTACAAAAATGTGAATTTATTGTGAATTTTGTTGAATTTGTGCGGCGTTATTATGCATCTGGTTCATCTTAAGGCGATAATCTTCCTTAAGCTCGGCAAGACGTCTTGAATCCTCGGTGCGTTTTGCCTTAGCGTCAGCTTGAATTTGTTGCGTTTCAGCGATACCGTTTACGATAGTCTGCCATGTCTGTTCAAGCGTTTCAACCTTTATGCTTGAGCCGGAAGCAAGTTGAGTTGTGTATTTTGTCTGGTTAACGGTGTTCTGCGCATTCTTGATAAGAAGCTCGTTGGTCTTTTCGTCAAGTGCTGCCATAGACTCCGCTTGGATACGCTGACGTTTAAGCATAACCGCTTGTGCAAGTGCCTGCTTGAAAACCGGCAGTGTTATAATAAACGCGCTGTCGATCTTGCGGATAAGGTTAAGATTGGAAAACTGCATAGCCTTAAGCATCGGAATAGTTTGCATAGCAACATTTTCCGCAATTTTTAGGTCCATAACGCGTTGTTCAAAGATTGCGCGGGTTTGCTCTAAGGTTTGAAGGTCCATGGCAACCGCGCCGGAATCGGGGCTTGTCTGGAGCTTCTTCGCATACTCGTCGATATAGGCGTCAATCTCTGTGCAAGCCTGTTCCCCCGCCAAAATGTAGAGGGTTAAGTCCTTGTAGTAGCCTAAATTCGCCCTGAACATCTGTTCAAGCTTTGAGTTCGCCTGTTTAATCTCGGTTTCGTAACCATTGAGCTGCACATAAATTTTGTCAACGGCGTTGCCCATATTCTGATACTTCGCAAGAAGCCCTTCAAGCTTTTTCTTTATGCTTGCAAGGAAACCTTTTCTGCCGTCGTCGGTAAGCTCTTTCGCGTCAAACTGCTCCATAATCTCCGAAAGATTTTGGAGAAGTGTCCCGGAATCGTTAATCTGCTTAAGGTTCATCGAATTGAGAACTTGGTCGGAAGCCTTAGAAATTTCGGTCGCAACATCAGACCCGAACGTAACAATCGAGTTAACATCGTTAATGTTAATCTGACTGACAAGTTTATTAACCTGTTCGGTTCTGACAAGATCCGCCTTTATCTCTTCGGCAGTCTTAACCATCGAAAATTCCTGCTCGGGTACTGTGGCAACCGCTGTAGTTCCGACATCAATTGTGCTTTCTGCCGCTTGCAGTTCTGTGGTCGGAGTGAATTTTAACGCCATTATTTTTTCTCCTTAAAAATTAAAAATTACTTAAATAATTTCCCGAAAAGTCCTGTCTTCGGCTCGGGAATTTTATTCGGAATCTTAAAGCGCGGGATTGAAACTTTGTACTTATATTCGCCCTGAATATAGCTTTCAAACGCGCTGTCATCAACGAATGTTTCTAAGTTGCGATAACCCGTCGGAGTATAGACGATAATGTCAAAACCGAGAAGATTACAAAGCACAAGCTGTATACATTCAGACTTTGAAAATGTATCTTCAATCGCGTCGATAATTATAAATTTCGGTATGTCTTTTGTGAAGTCGTATTTTTGATAAAGATGCAAAAAATTCTTGTCAAGATTTATCCCGACATGGATAATCTGCGGAAGAAGCTCTGCAAAACCGAGTTTAAGAAAACCGCTGTCCGCCGCCTCCTGCATCTTTTCAAAGATCGTGTTTTGTATGTTTTCGGATAGAAATTGAAATTTATTAAGCGGCGAATTTTTAAGTTTCGCAATCTCGATATGTTCGCCGGTAATGTAGTTTTGATAGATGCGAAGTTGCGAACTGTCAATATCGCGCTTGTATGCGGCGGTATTTCGCGTTTGAATCGTCATCGGCGAAAGCTTCATTTTTATGCTGTCCCAATAGTCGTCCATGTCGCCGCCCTTAACTCCGCTTATCTTCGCGAAGATATTCGGCACAGTTACCCTGTCTCCGTTAACCTTAAACCCGGAGCGGTATTTCGCCTGTTCATGCCACAGCACATCAATCTCATCAAGGGTTGTTTTAAGGGTCAAAGCCTGTAATTTAGGGAACTGAAAATCGCGGAAAAACGTATCGGAACCGTAAAGATATTCGTCTAATTGTTTTGAGGCGCGATAGGCATCCGTCGCAACTTTTACCTTAAGAAGTCTGTCCGGGAAAGGCGTAATTTCATTGCTTTGCGGCAGTGAAAAAATCTGCATTCTTTCACTTATGTTATTCTCCTTAAGCAGACTTTCAAACTGCTTATCTTCGGAAATATAAACGACATCAATCCCGATCATCGACATAAAGTGGAGAAAAATAAGATTGTCTTTTGTCAGTTTTCCGTAATAAAGAATAATCGGTATTTCAGAGCAATGTTTAGAATAATCAGGCGAACGAGTGCAACGCAAAAGCCACGATATTATTTTTTCACAATGTTCAAAAATTTCATCATCGGGAAGATTTGCCGTTACATTTTTAAGGGCAGTTTTTGCAAGATTTTCGCGAAAAGGATCTCCGTTTATCTTAACGAGAGGCAAAAACGCATTTAGCATCGCTTCCCTGTCCGTTTGCGGAATCTCAGAAAAGAATTTCTTCTCTTCGTCAGACAGATCCTTCATGCCGTTTTCAATATAGATGGGGCATTTCGGCGATTTTATAAGATTATCGCGAAGCGTAAAAAGCATATTGCGATAAACGTAGTAGTCGTCGTTAACATCCGGAACAGGCGTACCGATTAATGCTGCAAAATAAATATTGATAATATCGGAATTGTGTTTTTCGGAAATAAGCGTTCGCTCTGATTTTGTCTTAAGAACATCTGACGGAAAAGTCTCCGCTGTCGTCGTAAGGTACGCAATCGGTGAGGTATCACCGGAAGCGGTTGAGAATCCCTCGAATTTCATAGTAACACCAAAATCTAATTAATCTTTTTCGATAATCTCCGTCACTCTGCTGTAGATGCCGCTCTTTTTAATGCGGAATTTTTCCGCCGCAAGTTTACAAGCTTCCGTCATCTTCATTCCGCCTTCAATAAGGCTTATCGCGTAATCCGCCGCGCCAGTTATATTGTCATCGGTAACTGTGGGTTTTTCCGGGATATAACCCTCGATAATAAGTACAAATTCGCCTTTCGGAGAGCGTTCGGTAAATGTTTTTATCGCTTCCGAAACGGTCGTACGTAGGACTTCCTGATGGAGCTTTGTAAGTTCACGGCAGATCGCGATTTTTCGATCGCCGAAAACATTCAAAAAGTCGGAAAGGGTTGTTAAAAGCTTGTGCGGTGCTTCATAGAAGATTAAGGTATGCGGGTCCTCCGACAGCGAATTAAGGTGTTCAAACCGCTGTTTTTTCGATACCGACAAAAACCCCTCAAAGGAAAACCGCGAAACATTCATTCCCGAAACAGCCGCTGCAGTCGTAAGCGCGGTCGGTCCGGGGATTACGTCAACTTCAATTCCCGCCTCAATACACGCCGTGACAAGCCTCGTTCCCGGGTCTGACACAGAGGGCATCCCCGCATCGGTTACTTCCGCCGCAGTCTTTCCGCCGATGATTTTTTCGACAATCTTTGCGATATCAAAGTCGGTCGAATGTTCCCTGTAACTCACGAGCGGTTTTTTTATGTCAAGGTGAGATAGGAGTTTTGCGGTAACGCGGGTGTCTTCCGCGCATATAAAGTCGGCTTCTTCGAGCGTTTTTACCGCCCGGTATGTTATATCGCCGAGGTTACCTATCGGCGTTCCGACAAGATAGAGTTTTCCTGATGAATTCATAGAAACAGACATTCTCGATTTGGTATATTGTAGTGTAAAGCTATAAAGCCTTACATCATTTATTTGTATATATGGTATTTTCTACATTCAAGAACGGCTTTCCGTCCTTTTTTCCTTCGATTAAGAAGAGTACAGGTTTTGTGTTTTCGTCTTTAGCAATCATTCGCAGCCGCTTCGGTTCAATTCTGTTCTTTCGCATTGCACAGATTACATCAGCGAGGCGTTCTGTGCGGTTTATCATACAGAGTCTTCCGCCGCTTTTTAGGAGTTTGTAAGAGGCTTTGCATACGTCTTCTTGGGTGCAGCTTACCTCGTGCCTTGCAGAAAGTTTCGCAGCATCCGTATTCACTATCCCTGTGCCAACCGCCTTATACGGAGGGTTGCAGGTTACAACGTCGAATTTGCTGTTGTAATCGGAGCTTAAATTCCGCAAGTCGGCGTTTATCGGAATAATAGTTCCGATATTATTAGCCTTAACAGAAAGCTTCAAAAGTTCTATAGCTTCTGCGTTTATGTCAACGGCAGTAACGGCAGATACTCCGAAGTCGCGGAGCAGAATAAACGGGATTATTCCGCAACCTGTCCCGAGGTCAATAACATTGTCAATGCGTCGCGGCGCGGCGAACTGCGCAAGAAGCAGAGCATCCGTCCCGAAACGATGGTTTTTTGAAATAAAAATTTCGAGACCGCCGCCGAGGGCTTCTGTATCGGTTTTTAGTGAAAACGTTTCCGCTTTATCGGCATTTTCAGTGTACATATACAAAGTATAACATAGAAAAAAAGAAAATGCAATACAGATTTGAGAAGTATTGCATTATTCATAAAATGTTTACATATTGTTCCGACTTTTGAGTGCACGGTCGATGTCGCGCTTTGCGGAGCGTTCCGCCGCGGAATCGCGCTTGTCGTGAAGCTGTTTGCCTTTACAGAGCCCTAACTGCACCTTAACCATCGAGTCCTTGAAGTAAAGGCTCACCGGAATAAGCGTTAAGCCCTGCTGTTTGACCTTGCCGTAAAGGCTCGAAATTTCTTTCTTGTGCATTAAAAGCCGCCTTGGGCGAAGGCTGTCGCGGTTAAAGATGTTACCGCGTTCGTATGGCGAAATGTGCATCTGCTTAATGAAAAGTTCGCCGTGTTCAACTGCACACCAGCTGTCCTTAAGATTAACTCCGCCGCCGCGAATAGATTTTACTTCCGTTCCGAGAAGTTCAATCCCCGCTTCAAAGGTTTCGAGTATGAAATATTCGTGCCTTACCGCACGATTTTCTGCAATTGTTTTTATTCCCATAGTAATCCTCGTCCTATTCGCCAGCGTTTGTTTCAACGGCATTGGTTTCAATGCTGAATACCCGCCATTTGTTCCCTATATAAGTAACGTTCGCGACTGCGTGTTCAAAAATGAAATGCGTGTCGTCATCATATACCGTTAATTTTATCGGTACAGCGAAGTTATCGCCGCCCTGTTTTATTGTCGCGCCGGACGGAAATTCGACCTTGAAATCAACATCGTCAGAATCGGTCAAGCCGCTTTTTTTAATGTAGTCTTCCCTGATAAAATCTACATTCGCTGTCTTCTCGGAATATTTGTCAAAAGCCGTCTGGTCCTGTCTGTCAATAGCATCGAAATACCGCTCGACAGCCTTTGTCTCGCCCGAAAAAAAGCCTGTAAAAACAAACACCGCGAATGTTAAAAGCAGGGTTAACAGAGCGATTATTTTTCCCGTAATTTTCTTCATTTAATATGTGTTAACTCCATACTTCAGACACTCTTCCCGAGGAAAGCTGCGCCGATTATTCCGGCGTCGTTCCCGAGCTTCGCAAGCACAACTTCGGTGTTTTTCGTCAGCATCTTTGTGTAAATCTGCTCTCTGATAAGTGCCTTAAGCGGCAAGAGAAGCGGGTCGCCCTCGTTGCAAACTCCACCGCCGATACATAGAATGTCAGGCTGGAATATGTTTATAACATTCGCGATGCCAATTGACAGATAACGAATATAACGCTCGACAACGTCCTTCCCCGCCTGATCGCCCTCGCGCATTGCGTTAAAGGCGTGACGTGCAGAGACGTGGTTGTCTTCTTTCGCCATTTTAGCAAGAAGGCTGTCGGGGTATTCCGAGATTTTGTCCTTTGTCATGTTAATCAGACCGGTTGCGGAGGAGAAAACCTCGAAACAACCGTTCCGCCCGCAGGTACATTGCCTTCCGTGCGGGTCAATTACCGTATGCCCGATTTCAGTTCCGGCAAGATTTCGCCCGGTGAAAATTTTTCCGTCAATAATTACGCCCGCGCCGACGCCCGTCCCGAGGGTTATGCAAACAGCATCAGACGCACCCATTGCCGCGCCCGCCAAGAATTCACCGTACGCAGCGGCATTCGCATCATTCGCGATATAAACAGGCTTGTCGATATCCCGGTGAATAAAATCGCGCATCGGAACATCATAAAATCCGAGGTTGTTTGAATACGGTATCGTTCCGTTTTCATTGTCGGCGATACCCGGCGTGCCGATTCCTATCCACTCGACATCGGCAAGATAAATCCCCGCGACTTTAACAGCCTCAAGAGCGGTTTTCGCCATATCCGCGGAAATTCCGTCAGCCGAACGCGGCAGAGCGGTTTTCGTCGTCGCTTTCGCGATAATTTTATAGTCTTCTGTGACAACACCGGCTTTAATATTCGTTCCGCCGAGGTCAATTCCTATATAATATTTCATAATTCCCCTATTCTTCAATAATAGTTTTAAGCAAGGTGAAATTCCCTTCAAGGCTGAATTCACCGAACTCGGCAGGTATAAAAACGCTGTCGCCGCGCTTAAAGTTAATCTGTTTTTTACTACCCTCTTCGATATATGAAAGCGAACCCATTCCGTCAACAAATAATAACGCACAGAAAGATTTTTCGGTAACGTTTATCGTTTTTATGTCAACACATTTATAAACGCAAAAGTACGGGTTTTTTACAAGCAAAACCGAGCCGTCGTCGCAAGATTTATTTATGCCGCGAAATCCCTCTTCGGGCGGCGTGCGTTTTGTAACCTCAAGGGCATCATTAACATGAAGTTCGCGGGTTTTGCCGTCCCTGTCTGTCCTTTTGTAGTCGTAAACGCGATAGGTTATGTCGGAATTTTGTTGAATTTCTGCAATTAAAATGCCCTTTCCGATTGCGTGAAGCGTCCCGGATTTTACATAAAAAACATCGCCTTTTTTTACGGGAATTTCGTTTACAACTTCGAGCAAAGTATTGTCTTTAATCCGCTCCGAAAACTCATCTTTAGTTATATCACGCGAAAAACCTAAAATGACCTTTGCGTCAGGTTCAGCGTCCATAACATACCACATTTCGGATTTGCCCGAAAAGCCGCTTTTTACATATTCATCGTGTGGGTGTACCTGAACGGAAAGCTTATCTGTCGCGTCAATCAGCTTTATCAAAACCGGGAAATCTGTCATATTAACACAGTTTTTGCCTAAGATTTTTTCTTTGTTTAATGCAATATAATCCTCGAGCGGCTTGCCTTTATATTCACCGTTCGCAATCTTTGACTGATTATCTTTTTGTGTCGAAACTTCCCAACTTTCGGCGATTTTTTCTAAGCTGCTTTTTTTTCCGAATTCGTCCCGCAAACGTAACCCGCCCCAGATATAGTTCTTGAGGACAGGCTCCATAAGAAGCGGATATATCTTAAAATCGCTACTATAATTCATTCAATACCTCTGACAAGCTTATTTTACCATAAATATATAGATATTATGTTATAATTTTGTTAAAATAAAAATATTTATCTCGATTACTCATATTGACAAAATCCGCAATAATTATTCATTATAATGTTAATATTAATAAAAATATTACAGAGGTAAAAAAGTGCTGAACTTAACCGAGCCTATAATTATCGAGGCAGAAAACGACACGGTCGAAGTGTTTTTATCCGGCGATATTGACCATAAAAACGCAGCAGGCCTGCGAAACGACATTGATTATGCGGTTGAACGCCACAAGCCGAAAGTCCTTAACCTTAATTTCGCGAAGGTTGAATTCATGGATTCGTCCGGCATAGGGCTTATAATGGGGCGTTACAAAAAGCTTTCTGCACTGGGCGGAAGACTTGTCTTAACCGAGACTTCCGGCACAATAAAAAAGGTTATGAAGATAGCCGGGATCGAAAAATTAGCGGAGATTATATAGCGGAGAAATTATGAAAAATAAGAATGAAATGAAACTCATCTTCCCGTCAAACCCGGAAAATGAGCGGCTCGCAAGGATCGCCGTAAGTGCGTTTATATCGGAACTCGGACCGACAATTGCAGAGATTGCCGAGATAAAAACAGCGGTTTCGGAAGCGGTTACGAATTGCATTGTTCACGCATATCGCGAAAAACCCGGCATGATAACGCTGACGGTTAAGGCTACAAGCAGCAAGGTACATATTCGCATAACCGATCGCGGCTGCGGAATTGACGATGTAAAACGTGCGATGGAACCGCTTTATACTTCTCGCCCTGAAGAGGAACGCGCCGGGCTTGGTTTCGCGGTTATGGAGAGTTTTACCGATCGTATGACCGTCAAGAGTGCGCCGAAAAAAGGAACAACGGTTACGCTGATTAAGAACATATGCTGTTAACAAAATCAGAAAAAGATAAATTCACCGAAGAAAACCTCGGTTTGGTTAGAATGTGCGTTGCGCGTTTTACCGGGAAAGGCTTCGATTATGACGACCTTTATTCGGTCGGCTGTATCGGGCTTGTTAAGGCTGTAAGCGGGTTTGACGAATCCCTCGGCAATCGTTTTTCGACATATGCCGTCCCGGTTATTTTAGGTGAACTCAAGAGACTTTTCCGCGACGACGGCGCAGTAAAAGTAAGCCGGAGTATCAAGGAATTGTCGCTTAAGCTGTCGATGCTTCGCGAACGTTTTATCCGCGAAAAAGGGCATGAACCAACAGTCTCTGAGCTTGCGCAGATTTCCGATTCATCCCTTGACGATGTTATCGAGGCAATTTCAAGCGCGAAACCGCTCCTCTCACTCACCTATAATGGTGATGACGATGACGAAACCCGCGACATACCCGTGCCGTCGCATGAGCGGGATATGGTTGACATAATATCTCTCAGACAGGTTTTGCGGTATCTTTCCGACAATGAGCGAAGGCTTATTTCGCTTCGCTTTTTTAAAGGATTAACCCAAGCGCAAACGGCTTCGGTTTTATCCACAAATCAAGTTCAGGTTTCGCGGAATGAGAAGAAGATTCTGCAAAAAATTCGCGGTTATCTTATGGAGTAACCGCAAAATAGATGCCTGTTTTATTATGTATTAACCGCGAAATAATACGCCGTTAACTTATGCACTAACCGCAAGTAAATCGTTAAAATCGCCGATGGTTAGATCGCATATTTCGCGAAGTTTATCATGTTCAAAATAATTCCCGGAATTAATCATTCCGATTACTATTGCACCTGATTTTTTCGCCGCCTCCGCCGCATGAAAACTGTCCTCAATGACGATAACTTCATCTATAGTTAACCCTAACTTTTTTGCGCAAACATTAAATGCCTCCGGGTCGCGTTTGTCGTAATCAATATTGTCTGCGGAAGCGACAAATTCAAAAAAACCTTCGAGGTTATTTTTTAATAGAACTTTATCGGCAAGCGGCTTAATTCCGGCGGTGAGGATACACATCCTCATCCCGCTTTTTTTACATTCCGCTAAGAATTCTTCCGCGCCGGAAGTTAACGGACAATCGCCGTATTTCGACTCTAAAATCTGATAATAACGCTCGGCAGTTTCCTGCGCAGTAAGATCGCAAAACTGCGAAAGATATTCGCAGGCTTTCATAAATTTAAGCGTTTTTGTTGCAATTAACATCTCTTCGGTATAGACAAAACCATTCTGATAACCGAGTTCAATGTCCGCATCAATCCATGTCTGTGTGCTGTCGATAAGGGTGCCGTCCATATCGAAAATTATGCCGCTTTTTCCGTCAAAAATCGAAGGTAAAATCAAAATAAAAACTCCTATTTACTGTATTTATTCATAGCTTTTTCTATCTGTCCGTCAACGATAAGTTTTGTCGCTTCGACAGTCTCAGTATACGCTTTTTCCATCAAAAGTTTATCTGAATCGGTGAATTTACTTAAAACCCAATCCGCAAGATTATACCCGTCGGGTCTATGACCGATGCCGATTTTTATCCGCGGGAAATTCTCTTCGCCCGTTAATTCAAATATTGATTTAAGCCCGTTATGCCCGCCGTGAGAACCCTTTCGCCTTATCCGTATAAGCCCGGGTTCAAGATAAATTTCGTCGCATATTATCAGAACATTTTCAGGCTTAATTTTATAATAATTCATCGCCTCGGCAACTGCTTCGCCGCTGTTATTCATGAAGGTTACGGGCTTTATAACCAAAACCCTTTTCTTACCGATATTTATATCGGCAGTATTCGACTTAAATCGCAGTTTTTCAAAACTTTTTCCTGTGTCTTTTAAGAGCCTATCCGCGGCATTAAATCCGGCATTGTGGCGGGTGTTAATATACTCCATTCCGGGGTTTCCGAGTGCCGCGATAATATGCGAAATTTTCCCCGGAGGAGTGTCACTTCCGGGCTTTTTAAGCTGTTCAAAAATCTTAAAAATATCCATGTTAACCCTCGAATTACGTTATAAAACTGCTTTGCATAACGACTTTAAGCTCACTGCTGATAAAGTTTTTAAGTCTCGGTTCAAAGCTTAAAAGCTTTCGCAGATACATTACGCTGTCTTTAAGTTTTCCGTCCGCAAGAGAAATTTTTGATAAGAAAAGATAGAAACCTATTCGCACAGGAAGGCTCATATGCTCGGAATTTTCCTCGCTTATGACTTCGGCAGTGTAGGCAGATTCGAGATAACAAGCGGTAAGTGTACTCGTTATGTTTGTGATAGTATCGGCGTCGTATTTTGTTTCTTCATCAAGCCTGCAAAGCAGATAAATGCAGGTGTTAATAAGAAGAAGCTGAACTCTGGGGCTTTGTCTTTCGAGGATAATTTTTGATGTATAATCGCTTATAATGTCAGCGTAAGTGTCGCTGTATGCGAAGATATATTCCGGCGAATTTTTTATGAAATCATAATCAAGCTTGTCCGAAATCGTATTGAGATCATGCCCGAAAAGCATAAGAAGCGGGATAACATCGGCGGCAGAGATCGTGAATTTTTCTAATCCCGAAAACAAATCCGCAATCTCTTTTTCGGTCATGCCGCCATGGTTATAAAATCTGTCGAATGCGTTTATAAGCAGAACAAAATCTTCCGGGAGGCTGCCCTCTTTTTGCTCATTGACGCTTTCTTTAATAATCCTTATGAGGTTGCCGCGGTTTTTTTCCGGCTCTTTCACAAGCATTATTTCTTTGAGTAACCATTGATAATAGTATGTGCGGACTTTTTCGTCAACATCAGAGTTTACAATATCGGTTGTAAGCTCGGGAATATGCGAATAATCCGAAAATTCATTCATTATTGTGAACCAATTTTCGATATACGGGTAATTCAGATCCTCAAGCTTTTTTTGCGGCTTTTCTTTTATCAAGGAAATCTTTTTTGCTTCTTCATATTCTTCATTTGCTATGCAAAAAATAGAATATGTGTTTAAAACGACCTGCGACGGATGAAAATTAATATAAACAGCCGGACGTACCATTAAATCGACCGATGCAAGTTTATTTTCTTTATATTTTTCATATAAATCATTATAGAGCCAAAAAACCTCTTTAATCTCGCTGAAATCCTTTTTAAGCCTGCATCCGCTCATTGTATAGACTGCGTAAATATCTACACAAACGCAGTATTCTTCGTCGTATTTTTTATAAATATCTGTGCTTTCTTTTGCAATTTTATATGCCTCTTCATAACTGCTTATGTTATATTTACAAAAACACATATCCGAACGGAAAACAGCTTCCCAAACGGTATCTTTTATGTCAATTGCTTTTTGAAGTCCGAGATTTAAGAATTCAAACGCAACATTCTGATCAACGCTCAAATAGCTTTGCGCAAGCTGAAATATGAGTGATACATCCTCCGGATTTTCGGCGAATTCATTTAACATATTCGATATGTTTCGGGAATTCTTTTTTTGAAGATTTGTTCCGAGATAACCTTTGTGATGCACGTAATCTCTAAAGAAGATGGTCGGGGGAACTAACCATATTGATTCGTGAATTGAACGGTGAAAAATCGTATTTTCCATAATCCGCGCAAGACGCGGCGCGGAAAAATCGGCATAAAGCGTATCGGAAACGTAATTTCTTACGATATAGCTTCCGAAGTTAAAATGAATATGCTGGGCTGACGTGAAAAAAGTTTCAATTCCATCTGTGCTTTCAAAAATTTCGTCCGCGTCAAGATACATGAACCAATCGCCCTTAGCGTCCCGCAGAGACTCGTTTCGCGCCGCCGAAAAGTCGTTTATCCACTTAAAATGCCGTACCTCATCGGCGTACTTTTCTGCAATCTCAACGGTTTTATCGACCGAGCCGGTATCAACGATAATAAGCTCGCACTTTACCTTCTCACGCAAGCTTGAGAGTGCTTTCAGACAGTCTTCTAAAACCTTTTCCTCGTTTTTAACAATCATTCCGATCGTTAACATTGTTCCGTCCCAATCGGGCTTTTCTAATCTCTTTTTCTTAAAATATGTTCTGAGTGCCGCGTCGTCGTCATCTAAATTAGTATAGACAACAATTAGAACGGTAAGCACGGCAATCTCAAAATCGCCGATATGAGAGGGCGTCCGATAGGTTAAATCGGGCGTTTTAAGCACGCCCGCTTTATAGGAATTATAGAGGCGCAGATAATTTTCAAGGCATTTCGCCGCCTGTTTGTTGTTTTCGGTTTTCGCATAGGCAATTCCGGCTGAACAGAATATATCAATTGTATTTGTATATTCATTCGTAATGTTAAGCTTCTTATATTTTTCAAATAGATTTATCACGCGGGAGTAGTTTTTCGCCAACGAATAAAATGTCATTATCTGTGCATAGATAACAGTATTCTCCAATTCGGAATAATTGTTCCGCTTAGTCGCCGCCAAGAGATTTTTTATTCCGATTTCTCTGTTTTCATCAAAACCCTTAAGCAGCTCGCCTAATTTCGCACTCATTATGTACCCTCTTATCATTTCAAAATCATATATAAATAATTATAACACATCTTGATAACAATTACAATATATTTTTCGAGACTATATTTATTAAAAATTTGTAAATTTAATAAAAACAGCTTGAATATCTGCTAATTTTGTATTAGAATTAATGTAAACGATTACATGGAGGTTTTACCATGAAGTTTTCGGATGGTTTTTGGCTTAGCAGAAGCGGATTCGACGTAAAATACGCGGTTGACGCTTATGAAATTAAGCCGGTTGAAAACGGCTTACAGGTTTTGGCAGTTTGTCAGAAGATTTATAACAGGGGGATGACGCTCGGCGGACCTGTTATTGAAGTTACATATACGTCAACGCAAAAAGACGTGATAAAGGTTCACGCCGTGCATTATAAGGGCGGGCTTAAAAACAAGCCGGCGTTTGATCTACACGAAGATTCGGGATATAAGCCGCAGGTTATCGAAAACGACGCTAATTTTCAGCTTATCTCAGGCTCGACAACCTTTACTATAGATAAATCCGATTGGAAGACGTCATTTTCGCGGGGCGAGAAAAGGCTTACCGGGAACGGTTGGCGTTCGCTTTCGTATATTACGAAAGACCATGCAATTGAAAATGCCGCGAAGACGAGCGGCAGATTCTGGGAATATCCTGCGGATAACGACGGCTGTTACCTTCGCGATCAGCTTACGCTCGATATAGGCGAACAGATTTACGGTTTCGGCGAGAAATTCACGGTATTTACCAAAAACGGGCAGAATGTCGAAATCTGGAACGCGGACGGCGGAACCTGCTCGGAGCAGTCCTACAAATCCATTCCGTTTTATATATCTTCAAGCGGCTACGGCGTTTTCGTTAACACCCCCGGGAAGGTTTCGTATGAAGTCGCTTCCGACACTGTGTCGAAGGTTTCTTTCACCGTTTCGGGCGAAGAGCTTGAATACTTCTTTATCGGCGGCGATGATAGTGACAAGCCCGCGCTTCATTCGGTGCTTGAAAATTATACCGCTTTAACCGGGAAGCCTTCGCTCCCGCCTGCGTATAGTTTCGGGCTATGGCTAACCACATCTTTTGTTACAAAATACGACGAAGAGACGGTGACGAGTTTTATTGACGGCATGGCGGAGCGGAATATTCCCCTTTCGGTGTTCCATTTCGATTGCTTTTGGATGCGAGAATTTGAGTGGTGCAATTTTAAGTTTGACGAAAGGCAGTTCCCGGACCCTGCGGCAATGCTCTCGAGATTAAAGGCGCGAGGCTTAAAAATCTGCGTTTGGATTAACCCATATATTGCACAAAAAAGCGAGCTTTTCGATGAAGCGGTTGACGGCGGTTATCTTCTCCGTAACCTCGACGGAAGTGTTTTTCAATGCGATATGTGGCAGCCGGGAATGGGGATCGTTGACTTCACAAATCCCGCCGCCTGTGAGTGGTATGCGGGGAAACT
This sequence comes from Ruminococcus sp., assembly GCA_031262105.1. Lineage (GTDB taxonomy): Bacteria > Bacillota > Clostridia > Oscillospirales > Ruminococcaceae > JAISGY01. Next base: position 16,053 of record JAISIH010000014.1, read on the forward strand.
TCGCACGCTCTGCGAACTCGGCGTTGACAGCTTCAAAACCGACTTCGGCGAGCGTATACCGACTGCGGTTAAATATTTTGACGGCTCCGACCCCGTCTCCATGCACAACTACTATACATATTTATATAACAAATGCGTTTTCGATGTCTTGACCGAGTTTTACGGTGAGGGCAAAGCCTGTCTCTTTGCGCGTTCGGCGACTGTCGGGGGGCAGAAATTCCCGGTGCATTGGGGCGGCGACTGCTCAGCGGAATATTCGTCGATGGCGGAGACACTCCGCGGGGGCTTGTCCCTCTGCGCGTCCGGCTTCGGCTTCTATTCGCACGACATAAGCGGTTTTGAAGCGACGGCAACCCCCGATATTTACAAACGCTGGGCGGCGTTCGGGCTTCTCTCGACACACTCCCGCCTCCACGGCAATTCGTCCTATCGTGTGCCTTGGCTTTTCGATGACGAAGCGGTTGATGTGCTGCGGTTTTTCACAAATCTAAAGGGCAGGCTTATGCCCTATATCTGGACAGAGGCGGTTAAGACTTCAAAAACCGGCGTACCGATGATGCGGGCGATGGTTATTGAATATAATAACGACCCGATTTGCAGATACCTTGACACGCAGTATATGTTCGGGAATTCGCTCCTTGCCGCGCCGATTATGAACGAGACAGGCGATGCGCAGTGTTATCTCCCCGACACCGGAATATGGACTGATATTTTATCCGGCGAGAAGTTTTCCGGCGGACGGTATATTAATAAAAAATACGATTACTTCGGTTTGCCGCTTCTTGCAAAGCCTAATTCAATAATTCCGTTCGGGAATTTTTCCGGCAATTTTGAATATGACTACCTTGACAGCGCAGAATTTGTTATTTATGAAATTGAAGACGGTAAAATGGTCTCTTTTGATATTTATAACACCGCCGCCGAAAAGGTATTCACACTTACCGCAAAACGTGAGGGCGAAAAGGTTATCGTTAACCACACCGATACCGATAAAAAATTTACCGTGAAACTTTCGAGTTCCGAAAATATTTATATAGTATAACGTAAATATCCGCCGTTTTAAATAAGCGGCGGATATTTACTCACAAGGGAGGAATAGGCATTATGTAATAATATTCCCTGATAAAAATGCTTGCATTTTTATCACCGGCGCTTTACGCCGGTTGCTCGCCAAAGGCGAGCGGAAATAATACTGACGGCATCCCAAGGCGGCTTTGCCGCTTTACCCGAAGCTTTGCTTCGGGTAAAAAAAACATTTTCAATGTTTTTTTCTGGGATTAGTATAAATCGTGATGTTTTAGAGTATGAAGCAGATAAGCCCGCCGCATCCTTCGTTAATAATCCGCTCTAAGGTTTCCTGTATCTTCATACGCGCTTCGGTCGGCATCTTGTGGAGTTTATTCTGTAAGCCCTCGTTAACAAGCTCGTGCAGGGACTTGCCGAAGATGTTCGATTGCCAGATTTTCTGCGGACTCTCTTCAAACTCGCGGAGCAGATACATTACAAGTTCTTCCGACTGCTTTTCGGAGCCGACAATCGGGCTGACTTCGGTCTGTATATCCGCTTTCATGAGATGGATTGACGGTGCGGATGCGCGAAGTCTAATGCCGTACTTGCCGCCCTGCTTAACGATTTCGGGTTCTTCAAGCTGGAGTTCCTCGAGGGTGGGCATAACTATGCCATAGCCGGTTGCCTCAACCTCTTCGAGGGCGTGTTCAATCTTCTGATATTTTTTCTTAATGCCGGTGAGTTCCTTAAGAAGCGGCATAAGATCGCTTTCGGAAAGATTCTCAATCCCGGTTTCTTCGCCCAAAACCTTGTAGAAAAGATTATTTTTAAGGTCAATCCCGACGGTTGCGCTGCCCTTGCCGAGGTCAATATCGCTTATTGACGCGGAGTTGACATATTCGTTTTCGTCAACGCTCTGCGCAAGCGAGCCGATGTCGCGTACCTTGCTTATTTCGGAAGCGGCTTCCCTTATCGTCTCGAAAAGATTCGATTTTAGCCAATGCCCCTTCGCAAGCCCTGTTACCCACTTGGGCATACTGATGTTGATTTCTTTCACCGGGAAGCTGTAAAGCACCTGCTCTAAGATGTTATAAATATCCGTCTCGTTAAGGTCAAGGCAGTTTACCGGAATAACCGGGGAAGCGTACTTTGCCGCAAGCGCAGAGGCGTTATAACTTGCCGCTTCTGATGTCGGGTCAATGGTATTATAAAGCACAATATAAGGCTTCCCGATTGCTTCAAGCTCGCTTACAACCCTGTCGGTAGCGGCTTCGTATTCGTCCTGCGGAATGTCTGAAATGCTTCCGTCGGTAGTTACAACGAGTCCGATTGTAGAATGGTCGTTTATAACCTTTTGCGTGCCGAGTTCCGCCGCCATTGCAAAGGGTATTTCCTCCTCGTACCAAGGCGTTTTAACCATCCTCGGCATCTCGTTTTCAACATAACCGATTGCGGAGGGTACTATATAACCCACGCAGTCGATAAGGCGGACGTTCGCACGCGCCTTGTCACCGAGGTTAACCTGCGCAGCCTGTTCGGGGATAAACTTCGGCTCGGTCGTCATAATTGTTTTGCCCGCCGCCGACTGGGGAAGCTCATCCGTTGCGCGGTCTTTTTGATATTCGTTGGAGATATTCGGTATAACAAGGTTCTCCATGAACTTTTGTATAAAGGTTGATTTACCTGTACGGACAGGTCCGACGACGCCGATATAAATATCGCCGCCCGAGCGTGCCGCAATATCGCTGTAGAGATCGTTATTCATCAGTTTTTCCTCCGAAAAGTTATAGTATTGGGATAAGCAGCATACCGCTCGGGTTATTTTCAGCGTCAAGGTCGTTCTCACCGATTATTGCTTCAACGGACGTTCCATACCGTTTAGCAATCTCCCAAAGGTCCTCGTCCGCATCGGTAAAATATAGTTTAAGCGCGTAGTCGCCGCCCTTGTCGCGGGGCTTTTCTTCGTCAACCGATATGTCGGTAACGACGGGAACAATTTCGGCGTTGTTAAGGTTCCCGGCTATCCTTATCTCGGCTTTCGCGTCGATAGTATTCCCGGAAGCAAGGTTATACGAACAGGAAACGGGTACAACTTTCAGGTCGGCAGTCGCATATTCGGTTAGATTTTCTACCGGTACATACGCCTCGAAAGGTTCATCCTTCTCGATTACAACGGTTATTCCGTCGGAATTTTTCGCAAGAGCCGTGAAGATAAGATTGCCGATTACGCTTATTCTGCTGTTCTCGAAGTCGATTTTATAGTTGCAGTTTGACAGATTTGTCCAAACGTCATAAACATTCTCAAGGTCTTCTTCGGAATATTCGAGAGCAGATTTTATAATCGCCGTCGAATTAATCGTCTGCGGAAGAAGTTCAACCTTTATGTCATTCTTTGTGTCGAGCGTTTCAAAGGCGGTCGAATATTCGTCCGTCACAACATCAACCGTCGCAACCCTGAAAGCCGAAACCGTCAGGAGCAGCGCAAGTGTAACCTCTGCGGAATTCGCGTTCCCCTCCGCATCGGTTGTGGGTGAAATATCGGTCGATAAAATATCCGCATCGACGCTTACATCGTATCTGTCGTCGATTCCGTCAAGCTCAATTATCTGCGAATAAGGAACAGTAAAAGAAACGTTGTCAACACTGTCTGCGCCGTCTTTTTGACAGGTATAGAGCATATTGACGTTCGCATCGCCTTTTGCTACAAGCTTATTGGCGATAACCTTCTTGTCCGGCTCGACAGCAACGGCATCTGCACGTAAAATATTAATAATCGGCGGCTTTGAACCGAGTTCCATATTGTCGGAAACGGAAATCCGCTTTGTTGTGTAAAGCCTGTTTACAGGGTATGTAATCGGCGTTTTCTTAAGCTCGATATTGCCGCCGAAAGCGTCGCAAACCGCCGTCTGCTTAACGAGGTCGCATACCTTAATCTTAATGCTGACCGCGCCGCGTACGTCAATACGCCGCTGGTTAACCGCCCGGCAGTTGATGTAATCTGTCTTCGCCTCGATGGTAACTTTCGGGTTTTCGGGCGTTTTCCCGAGTTCTGCTGTCTTTGTGTACGAAAGCTTTTGGTCGATAACTTGGGTGCATTTGCTTGAATCGGAGCAGTAAAGCACCTTAATACAAACAGACATCTCATAGGTAAGCTTAGAACCCGAGATACTATATGATATTATCTGAGGCTTCGCAATACACTTAATGATTTTGAAAATCTCCGGATAATAGTCGGGCAGAACGTAGTCAAGTTCGACCGCCTGCTCCTGCGTTTCCGAGAAGATAACTTCCGATGAGACTATCTCTTCTCTGTTGAGCTTCAAATCCACTGTAAA
>JAISIH010000015.1 GCA_031262105.1 Ruminococcus sp.
GGCGCAATCTTTGCGGTAAAATGTACGTCCGAGCAACCTAAAACGCGTGCTTCATCTAAGATCTTATCAATGCTGAGTATGAATTTTTCAGTTGGTCTGGCGGTTTCGAGTTCCATAAAATTACTCCAAAAATATATTTATTATGTGAAAATCACTCGAGGGGGGCGGTCGGTGTGGTGTCGGTGGGCGTGGCGTGTCGGGGGAATTGGGCGGACTTTTATAGTGCGAATGTAACGCGGGTCAGCTCGTCTATTGATGTTGAGCCGGCTTGAACGAGATCGGAGATGTTGTCGCGGAGGAGTTTTGTGCCTTGTGAGCGGGCAAGGGAGGAAATGTCGCTTGTCTTGCCGCCGGAAGCGATGAGACTCATCATTTCTTGGGTACAGAGCAGGATTTCGTGGATTGCGGTACGCCCTGTGTAGCCGGTGTTGTTGCATTTTGTGCAGCCGACTGCATCGTATATTGTTATCGGACCGTCGATACCCATGAGTTCGTCTTCTTCGGGAGTCGAGCGGCGAGGTGTTTTACAATCGGGGCAGATTTTTTTCGCGAGACGCTGGGCAACGATACCGATTAGGGAGGTTGCAACCATGTAGGGCTGAACGCCCATGTCCACGAGACGGGTTACGGTTGAAGCCGCATCGTTGGTGTGGAGGGTCGAGAGAACCATGTGTCCGGTGATTGCGGCACGGATTGCGATTTCGGCGGTTTCTTGGTCACGCATTTCGCCGACCATTACGATATCCGGGTCTTGACGGAGGATTGAACGGAGCGCGGCGGAGAATGTCATACCCGCTTTTTCGTTAACCTGACACTGATTTATGCCGTCAATGCTTTTCTCGACAGGGTCTTCGACGGTGATAACGTTAACGTGGGGTTTCGCGAGTTCGCCGAGGGCGGCGTAAAGCGTGGTTGTTTTACCGGAACCGGTAGGTCCTGTAACGAGAAGTACGCCCTGCGGTACTTTAAGCATACGCTCGAATTTATCGTAGTTAAAGGCGTTCATGCCGAGGTCGGTAATCTTACGAAGCGCAACATCGCCGGTCGAGAGGATACGAATAACGATCTTTTCGCCGTGAACCATCGGGAGGTTTGAGACACGGACATCAAGCTTTGTTCCGTCAACGACCTGTGAGAAACGTCCGTCTTGCGGGACACGTTTTTCTGCAATGTTCATGCCGGAGATGATTTTATAACGGGTTACGAGGGAGGTGTGGACAATGTTCGAGACGTTCATCAGTTCGACAAGGTCACCGTTTACACGGATTCTTATGCGAGTGTAGGTTTTAAACGGCTCGATATGTATGTCGGTTGCGTCGGCGCGGAAAGAGTTTTCGACGATTGTTGTTGCAAGTTTAACGATCGGCGCGTTGTCAACACGTTCTTCGGAAGCCGCTGCTTCTGCGTCTTGGGCGAGTTCCTGAGCCTTAAACTGTTCCTCAACCGAGTCGATAACGTTTGCGGCGTTGTCCATCTGATAGTATTTGCCGATCGCCTTGTGGATTGCGGCTTTTGTGGCAAATACAGGGATAACGTCCATCCCGGTGGTAACTTTTATCTCCTCGAAGATATAGAAGTTAACCGGGTCGTCTGTCGCAACGGTAATTCTACGCCCTGTCATCTTAAGCCCGATTATGTTGTGCTTACGCGCAAGAGTTTCGGGGATTTTTTTAACAGCCTCGACTTCAATCTTAAAGGCGGGGTCGTTTAGATCGACAAAGCTGACGTTAAGCTTTTTCGCAAGCGCCTGTCCGAATTGAATATCGGTTACATAGCCGAGCTGAATAACGTAATCGCCGAAGAATTTACCCGGGATATTCTCCTTCTTCTTCGTTTCGAGAACGTGTTCTTGTTGTTCGGGGGTAATGATACCTTCGTTTACGAGGTATTGACCAATAGGGATACTTTTCATTACGCTTGACTCCAGAGGATTGCTTTTTATATAATTTTATCTTTTCCCTTGATAAACGTGAATTTCTATGTTAAAATAGTATTATAAACTTTTGGAGGAACAAAAAATGTCGATCGAAACTTTGGCGGCGATTTCTTATGTCGGGATATACATATTCGCCTTTTTGTGCGGAGCAGTTATCGGAAGCTTCCTTAATGTGTGTATATTAAGGCTTCCTTTAGGCGAAAGCCTTGTAAAAAAGAACTCGCATTGTATGACGTGCGGCGCGGAAATTAAGCGTTACGACCTTATCCCCATTGTGAGTTGGATAATCCTTCGCGGGAAGTGCAGAAACTGCGGGGCGAAAATCAGTCCGCGTTATATGATTGTCGAGAGCCTAACCGCTGTGCTTTTTACCCTTACCTTTATAAAGTTCGACTCTGCGGCGTATGGCTTTTTATATCCGATGCTTGTCTGCCTGTTCCTTGCGGCGGTAATTGTCGTCGCTTTCGAGGATCTTGACACAAAGACGATGAGCGTTTCGGTGCTTGTGTGGTGCGGGGTATTTGCAATCCTTGAACTTCTCAATGTAAGATTTTTGGCGAACACCGCTTATATAGAGTCTATGACCGGGACCGGTTTCACCGACAAGATAATCGGGCTCTTTGCGATAAGCGTTCCGCTTCTTCTAATCGGCTTTGTAATTACACCGCTTGTCTACGTTTATTTCCTTTCGGAAGACCACAAGGAGCGGCGAAAACTTAAGCGAAGACTTAAGAGCGAACTTGCGCCGTTTGATGAAAACAGGGTTAATGCGGAACTTAAAAATGTTAACGAACGGATAGAAGCGCGAGGTCAGGTATTCGGCTTCGGTATGGGGGATGTTGTCCTCATGGGGGCGGCGGGGCTTATGCTCGGATATAAGGCTGTCGTAACCGCCGCTGTTATCGGAATTTTGCTCGGAGCGGTTTACGGGATTTACATCAAAGCGAAAGACAGAGACGGCAATTCCGAGGATAACGCATTCGCGTTCGGACCGTTTTTGTGCATAGGAATTGCCGCCGCCGTTTTTATCGGAAATTTTCTGTGGGATGCGTATTTTGCGCTGATGAAATAAAACGCGAAGCGAAAGTTTCGCTCTTTTATGTCGGCAATTTATCTGCGGGGATAAAGGCGAAGAAATATTGTTTGCCGCCGGAAGCTAAAGTGCCGTTGCCGCCGCCGGCGACTACGCTATCGAGCATATCGGGAATAGTGTCGCCGTCGGAATCTCCGGTAGAGTGGAAGTAGAGCTTGCCTTTTGCCGCTGTGGTAGTAATGTTGCGGAGTTCAACGGCTGTGTTTGAGGTAATCATTGAGTTTGTTCCGTTGATTATGTCGGCGGTGGTTATGTCGTTGTCGAGGTCATCGTTATGGATACCTAAGGTTGATGCCGCGACGGTTAGAAGACCTGCGTCTAAAACGCAGCTGATACCGTAAGTATTTGCTCCGTAGTAATCCTCACCGAAACTCATGTGGGAATTAGTCGGCGCCCCGAAACTATTTGAAACCGGGTTGTAAGCGGAATCGAATTTGTAACGATAGATACGCCCGGTGAATTTTTGGTTGTTGTAGGTTACAGGGGTGTAGTCGATGCAGATAACCTGCATATAGGGAGCGATTTTGTCAATCTGAACGGGTGTAAGTTCGAGAGTAGTATCGGGAACAATGCCGTTCTGGAGTAGTTGATTCGCCGCATTGGTTGCGCCGGTATCGAATGTTCCGCCTATCTGCGAGGAGTCATATGTGCCGATAAACTGAGCATAACGGAGACTCTCAGTCATATATTTTGAGATTGCGTTGCAGACGGTGCGTTTATTTTCGAGGTAAGCGGCGTCTTGATATGCTGCGCGGACAGGCTTAAAAAGCTGCATAATCGCGGCTAAGAGTATGGTCATGATAAGCATGACTATTATAAGTTCAACCAGCGTGAACCCTTTTAGTGTTTTCTTCACGTTAATCACCTCCGGTTAAACGGGCTTATCGGGAAGGAGGTACTTATAACGGAGTTTTGCTTCCGACTCGTCATACATTCCGTCCCAATCGTAACCGGTATCTCCTGCCGCTGTGTCGTGACCGTCGCGGGAATAGAGAATAAACATATTAACGCCGTATTCATACTCGAAGTTTGTATGCGTCGAAGCGAGCGCTCCGCTATTATCTCGCGGACCGCCCGTAATGAATACGCGGTATCTTGAGGTATCAACAATGTGGGTAGTTTTTTCAGCCGGGAGCGGACTCGGAGCACTCGGTATCGGAACGGCTGTGATAGTGTCACCGCTTCGGGTTTCGACATACTTCATCTGTTCCGAAAGGCTGATGTTCATGAATTCGTTATCCCGGGACATCTTTGAAACGGCAGAGAATACCTGAGCCATAGTCATAGCAGCGATTCCGAGGATTGCGAGTGCGACAAGGCACTCTGTGAGGGTAAAGGCGCGTAAACGTGTTTTTTTGCGTAAACGCGGCTGATTTATTGCTGACATTTGGACCCCCTCCTTTGAGGTACAAAACGAAACGGGTAAATGTTATCTAAAACCGTGCCGGCTCGTTACATAACAGCCGTGAAGCCGTTAAGTGGTATACTAACTTCGCCGGGTTGGTGCGGGGTGACAAACTTCTTTGTGTCCATAATACTGCCGGGATGCGCCACATTCTGCCGGACGTGCCACATTCAGCCGGGGGTTATTCTATGTCTTTAACGGTGCCGGCTTCGGCTCTCATGCTTACTACTTCGTCGATTACGGGCTGGAGGGCTTCGAGGGTGTTGTTGGTTTTTGCTATTTCGGTTTCGTTTTCGATAACGGTGTCGATGTCCATGGGGACGATGGTGTAGATGGTGAGGGTTGCCGCGGTTGCGCCGCCCTCGCCGTTTTCGTCGGCTTCTTCGACGGGTTCGAGGGAGTTAATCATAATTGTGCGGTCAACGTTAGATATTGTCTCGATAAAGGGCTCAAGCTGTTCCCACGCGACAATCTCGCTGAATGTTACTTCAATAGTCATGATACCTATGCTTACCATCGGCTTTTCTTCAAGCTTAACTTGGTTATAGATGTTCATAACCTCTTCGGGAAGAGTGCCGTAAAGGTCGGCGTTCATCTTCATTGTATATGCTAAGATATTATACACCGGAACATATTGCGATGCGGCGATATCTTCTGTATCTATGACAAAAGAAATTTCCTTAATATCCATTTCGGCTTCGTCGCAGTAGCTGTGGAAAAGCTGTTCGAGTTGATAGTGGTATTGTTCAAGATAAAAAGGATCTTGGAGGTTGCCGATATCGCCTAAACTGCGGATAATGTTTGTCTGAATGGTCGGGAGGGTGTCGATTTTTTCCTGAACAGTCGCCTTTTCGTCTTCTTTATTTTGAACTTCAACCTGCTTCGCCTGATACTTTTGTATCTCGGGGTATACGATAAAAATCGAGCCGATTGCCAAGATAACCAAAACCGTAATAACAATTGCGATAATTTTATCGCGATAAGATAACTTCATCATTATGCGGTTACCTCCTCGCCGTTAGTCTCTGTGGTGGTTGCTGCCTCTGTTGTGCCTGCCGCCGCTGCCGCCTCTGCTGCTGCCGCCGCTTCCTCAGCCGCCTTAATTTCGGAAGGCGTGGGGTTCGGCTCTTGGATGAAGGTCAGGGTGAAGTCGTAGGTCGGTTCACCTGCGGGAATTACGGGGGCTTCGGGGTCTACAATGAGTGCGGAATTTTCCTCCGGGTCTACGCGTTCATATCCTTCGTACACGATTTCGCGGAAGATATCTTGTTCAACCATGTTCTGCACAAATCTTGAGGGACCGTATGAGTCTTCGGACGAACATTCAATTGTCCACATTCCGTTTTCATAGGCAAGTGTAAGTATGAAAGCGTCTTGTTCGTTGTCGGGACCTGTTTCGTTTGCAACAATGTTTTCAAAAACTTCCCATGTGAGCTTCGGTTTTGAAATGTAGTTGTCGGAAGCGGTTAAGATTTCGGTATTATAGTTTGTAATCTTATCGGCGCGGGCTTGAGCATCGTCAACCATCTGTATCTTCGACGTTGTTTCGGGCGAGGCTATCCAGTTGTTAATGTCGGTAATCTGACCGTCCATCTGATCTATTCGGATCATGAAGAACACGTAAAATCCGCCGATAATAAGAGCGGATAGAAGCGCAGAGCCGATCCAGCCTACAGCAAAGGACGCGCCGGATTCAACCTTACCCTGAGAGGCATCAATTTCAAGAAGGTTAATGCGTTCAATGTCACGGTTGGACTTGAACATTGCGCCGATTGCGTTAGCATAATTTTGGAAATCGAAATTCTCATATCCGCCGACAGAAGCGGGGATACCCAAAAGCGAGGTTGTTATGTCTTGTTTTTCAAGCTCTTTTGTGAGGCGGATGTATTCGGTTGTTTCGCCGTAGAAAACGATGTTTTGGATCGGATCGTCGGAGTTTTGAGAACGCTGGAATTGGATCATCCGGAAGATGTTCTCGTTAACTGCCTCGAAAACGTAATCGTCGGGATCGTCGTAATCGGCGGGATCAATCGAGGTAAAGCGGGAGAAAACCAAGGTGTTGTTTTCAAAAAGGTTTAAGGAAAGGAAGTTGCTGTCGATCTGAACGAGAAGGAGCGGCATCTTCATTGCCATCTTTTTATCAGAATATACTATGCGGGAGATTGTGTTACAAGCAACCGCAACGCTCCGCAGATTGATTGACAGCATGGAGAAAACTTTACGGAAAGCCTTAACCACTTCAAAGGGGCAGGCAGTCGCAAGGATACGGAGGGCTTTTGTGCCGTCTTCATCAACCTCACCCGCGATGGTATACGAGATTGAATAGTCGTCGCCGACACCCATGGTGTGCTGCATCTGGTTTTGAACCATGGTTAAAAGCTGTTGCTGACCCTTAGCTTTCGGAATATGGAGTTCGCGGAAGATGATAAGGTTTGAGGAGATTGAAACAACCGCCTCGGAGTCCTGCATCTTACGCCCCTTAAGCTCGTCGGAGATGATCGTCGCCATCTGGGGAATATCCTTAACGTGACCGTTAACGATAATACCTTCTTTTAAGTCAACGGTCGTTGCGGAGGAAAGACGAACTTTGCCGTGTGACTCGGAACCCTTTACTATGCGGATATGGCGGTCCGTAATATCAAACGAAAGCATATAAACCTCTTTCGGACGACAGTCTGTTTTTAACAGCCTGCCTATTTTATTGCGTTTATACTATATAAATTATTTTCCATACGTCGCGGCAAATCCCACCGCTAACTCTGTCCTCTGCCACGTCGCCTCTGTCCTCTGTCCTCTGTCTTCTCGCCTCTCGCCTCTGTTAAGCCGCCAAGTTTGCCATGGAGTTGTAGATTGCGGGGAGGATACCGGCTATGACTGTACCGATTGCGACACCCATGACGATGATCATGATAGGCTCGATGAGGCTTACGAGACGTTGGATAGCGGAGTCGGACTCGTCTTCGTAGAAGTCGGCGGTTTTTGAAAGAATTGAGTCGAGAGCACCCGATTCTTCGCCGACGTAAACAATTGAGCAGAACATTGACTCGAAGATGCCGGTGCGTTGGATTGAGGCGGAGAGCTGTTCGCCCTGTTTAACCTCATCGACGACTTTTATGAAGGCGTCTTCGATAAACATATTGTTGAGGATTGCGGCGGAACGCTCCAAGCTTTCAACCATGGGGATTCCGGCGGAATAAAGGTTCGCGAGTGTTCTTGAAAATCTACCGGTGTAAACCTTCATTACGAGAGGACCGACTTTGGGCATCTTACAGATAATCTTATCGAACTTGAACCGCACACTGGGAACTTTTAGGGCATAACGTATACCGAAAATGATTACGGTAACGGCGATAACGTAAACGTACCAGTAATAGCGGAGGGAGTCTGAGAAGGCAAAGAGGAAGCCGGTTAAGCCTTTCATATCCTCTTCGGTCATGAGATCCTTAAATGTCGGGAGGATAAAACTCATCAGCGCGACTACTATTATAATGGATAAAACGGCGAGGATAATCGGATACATCATTGCGCCGCGGATTTTGTTGTTGAGCTTCGATTCCTTGAGGTAGTTTTCCTCAAGACGCTTCATGATAATGTCCATCTGACCGGAGGCTTCGCCCGCTTGAACCATTGAAATCATGAACGTCGGGAACGCTCCGCCCTGCATCTTGAGGGAGTCGGAGAACGAAGTACCCTTTTGAACCTCTTCGTAAACCTCGCGGAAAATCTGTTTCGGTCCGTCTTTAATCTGCTCTTTCGCGAGAATATCGAGCGAACGAACGAGAGTTAAGCCGGCATTGAGCATAGCGGAAAGCTGACGGCAGTTAACGGAAAGCTCTGCTGTTTTAAACTTATAGATGGAATTGCCGTTTTTGCCCTTAGCCTCTTTGTAGTTAGAACAGTAAAGCCCCTTCTCACTGATTTTGCGGAGAAAATCCGCGGCGTCCTCAGCTTGAAGCCTTGCGTTTCTGACGGTTTTGCCCTGAGCGTCTGTGGCGGTATATATGTATGTCTTCAAAAGATAATCACCCGACCCGTCGGTGAAACGCGTATGAATTTCACCGTTTTTTAATATGCGTAAGCAGATATTTGTAGCTCTAATACAATTATATCATATAAAGGTAAAAAGAGCAATAAGCAATATTAACAAATCGGTAACCTTTTTTGTGTAATTTTATACAAATTGTTCGTATAATATGTAC
>JAISIH010000068.1 GCA_031262105.1 Ruminococcus sp.
GATAACCATAATTCTGCGTTTTCTCTTGATAACCTTGCACTTCTCGCACATAGGTTTAACTGAAGGTCTGACTTTCATTAAAATGTACCTCCTTTTTTAGGGGTTTACTTTTTGCGCCAAGTGATACGTCCTTTTTTAAGGTCATACGGCGACATTTCAAGGGTAACGCTGTCGCCCTCGACAATTCTGATATAGTTCATCCGAAGTTTTCCGGAAATATGGGCAAGCACCTCGTGTCCGCCCTCAATCTCGACCTTAAACATCGCGCTGGGGAGACATTCCTTTACAATACCCTGAACTTCAATTGCATCTTCTTTAGCCATTATCGCTGTATCACCTCGCTTGGGGCTTATTTGCGGAGAAAATTCTCCTAAGCTCTTTATCGGTTAGTGTTTTCGTCATATCCAGTGAAGTATTGGTAATTTTCAGGTGTTTTATACGCTTGCGTTTGGGCTTTTCGAGTTTACGTTCATTCCCGTCTGCTATAAAGGCAAAATCGCCTTCAAGTCCGACCGTAACAAACATATTCCCCTTATCATGCCCCGCCGCGCTGTAAACCACCGTGCCGACTTTTAGTTCTGCCATAGTTTCAATCCAAGTCCGGCAATGTGAGTATGTCCGGACCGTTTTCGGTAATTGCGACCGAATGTTCAAAGTGTGCGGAAGCACTGCCCGATTTTGTGACGATTGTCCACCCGTCCGGCATTTTCCTTACAGCTTCTCCCGAAAGGTTGATCATCGGTTCAATCGCAAGCACCATACCTGCAATCAGCCGCGTACCGTGACCCGCCTTGCCGAAGTTCGGAACTTCGGGTGATTCGTGAAGCTGACGCCCGACGCCGTGACCGATATAATCACGCACAACGCCGAAGCCGAAGCTTTCGCAGTGTGTCTGTATAGCATTCCCGATATCGCCGATTCTGTTGCCGACAACGCATTCTGAGAGTCCGAGCCGCAGTGCCTCTTTCGTCTCGACAACAAGTTTCTCCACATCGGGAGCCGCCTTGCCGCAGATGAAAGTATACGCTGTATCGCCGTGAAAACCGCCGATATAGGCTCCGACGTCAATGCTCACAATGTCGCCGTTTTTAAGGTGTTCGTTTTTATTCGGAATACCGTGAATGACTTTTGAATTGACTGAAATACAAGCGGAGCTTGGGAACCCGTCGTATTTATAAAATGATGCCTTCGCGCCTTTTAGCGCGATATATCGCCTGATAATATTATCAAGCTCGAGCGTGGTTACGCCCTCTTTGACGGCGCGTCCCGCTGAGTGAAGCGCGTTTGCGGCAATTCTTCCCGCAATACGCAGCTTCTCTATCTCGGATTTGGTGTAAATCTGTACCATTATGCCCTGACGGTTTCAAGCACTAATTTGCTTGTGTCGGCAACTTCTTCCTGACCGATAACGACTGAAAGCTTGCCTTTGCCTTTGTAGAAGTCTATGAGCGGAGCGGTTTTCTCTTTATAAACGCGAAGGCGTTCTTTAACCGTTTCCGGTTTGTCGTCGTCGCGGATAACAAGGGGACCGCCGCATTTGTCGCATACACCCTCGGTTTTCGGGGGATTGAATACTGTGTGGTAAGTCGCGCCGCACTGTGTGCAAGCACGTCTGCCGGAGAGTCTTGCCTCGATTTTTTCGTCTGCAACTTCGATTGAAATAACCTTGTCAATCGTAACGCCCATCGCTTCAAGTGCTTCCGCTTGGGGGATTGTGCGGGGGAAGCCGTCAAGGATAAAACCGTTTTTGCAGTCCGGTTCAGCAATTCTCTCTTTGAGAATACCGATTACCACATCGTCAGGAACAAGCGCGCCGCTGTCCATAAAGGACTTGGCTTTAAGCCCGATCGGCGTAGCATTTTTAACTGCCGCTTTGAGAATATTACCGGTTGAGATCTGCGGAATGCCGATTTCTCTCTCAATAACCTCTGCCTGTGTGCCTTTGCCCGCACCCGGTGCGCCGAGTAGAATTAAGTTCATACATTTACCTCCAAAAAGCAATACTACAGCACCGCCCATAAATGTCATTTACGAATGTGTGTCGAACACACGGCGGGAGCTATTCAAGGAAGCCGCGGTGGTGACGCATCATCATCTGTGACTGGAGTGTGCGTGCTGTTTCAATAACAACACTTACAAGGATCAGAACGGTTGTACCGCCCATTGCGACGTTCAGACCCGATATAAACAGGTTCGATATGATCGGAATGATAGCGATTACGCCGAGGAAGAACGCGCCGACAACGGTTATTTTGTTCATTACCTTGCGGATATAATCCGCAGTCGGTTTGCCGGGACGAATACCCGGAATACCGCCGTTGCCGTTACGAAGCTGATTTGAAAGCTTAACGGGGTCGTACTGCATCGAAACGTAGAAGAAGTTGAATGCAATAATCAGAATGAAATAAACTACTGCATACCACGGTGTGGTATATTTGAAGAAGTTGATGAATCCCGCATAAAACTCTTGCCAAAATCCTTCGGGAACAGCGGCGGGGGGTTTGAACATCTCAAGCGTTGAGGGAAGAGCCATAAGCGACATCGCGAAGATAATCGGCATAACGCCGCTCATTGCGATTTTTATCGGGAGATAGCTGTTCTGACCGCCGATTTGTTTGCGCCCGACTGTGCGTTTTGCATAGTGAACGGGAATACGGCGTTCCGACTCGTTCATAAAGACGATGAAGCCCATCATTCCCACAAAGAACACAACCACGAAGAAGACGGCGATATAAAGTGTCGGGTTTGCAGCTGCTGCTTTGAACATATTGATTACGGCTGACGGACCTCTTGATACGATACCGGCGAAGAGGAGGATTGAGATACCCTGCCCGATGCCTTTTTCCGTAATCTGATTGCCCATCCAGCTGATGATTTGCGCGCCCGCCGTAAATGTCAGTACAATAACGATTGCAGTAAAGATACCCGGAAAACCGGTTGTATACTGAATTGCTCCGAGGTTACGAACCGTTGCATAATAAGCATAGCTCATTGCAAGCGCGATACCGAGAGCTACGAAATTCGTAATCTTCTGGATTTTTTTCTGACCTGTTTCGCCCTCTTTTTGAAGGTTTTCAAGGGGCGGGAGTGCGTAGGTCAGAAGCTGCATAACGATTGATGCGTTGATATAAGGCTGATATGAAAGTGCGAAGAAAGAGCCTTGTGACAGCGCGCCGCCTGAGAACGTATCCATAATATTCATTATGGAGCCGCTGCCCTCGATCAAACCGGAAAGTGCGGCAGGATCAAGGAAGGGGACCGGCACATAACAGCCCATTCTGAAAATCAGCACCATTGTGAGTGTGAAAAGTATTTTACGTCTGAGTTCAGGCATCGCGAAAGCGTTGCGAATTGCATTAAACAACTCAAACCACCTCTGCTTTCCCGCCCGCCTTTTCGATTTTTTCCTTTGCGGTAGCGGAATAAGCGTCAAGCTTGCAGTTTATTTTCTTTGTAAGCTCGCCGTTTCCGAGTACTTTGACACAGCATTCATTGCTTCTTATCATTCTTGTTGCTTTGAGAAGCTCAATGTCTACATCCGTACCCTCGGTAAATTTCTCAAGGTCGGAAAGGTTAATTACCGCACATTTGCAGTTAAATATATTGTTAAAACCGCGTTTGGGGATACGCCTCATAAGAGGCATCTGTCCGCCCTCAAAACCCGGGCGAACTCCGCCGCCTGAGCGCGCATTTTGTCCCTTATGCCCCTTGCCGGCAGTCTTGCCCCAACCGGAGCCGTGACCTCTGCCGATACGCTTTACTTCGCGTGTCGATCCGACAGGTGCACTTAATTCGTGAAGCTGCATAATAGCCTCCTTGTATTTTTTGCTTATTAGTTTGTAATGATCGCGGCTCCACCCATAAAACCGTTATATAGAAATCCGCGACCTGCCCGCGAGTGATTACTCGCTAACTTGTATAAGATGTGAAATAACCTTAATTTTGCCTTGTGTTGCGGCATTATCCGGCTGCACGGTTTCGTCACCGATCTTGCGAAGCCCAAGCGAATGAGCTGTAGCAATCTGTTTTTTGAGTCTGCCGGAGATGCTTTTTATAAGTTTAATTTTCAAAACAGTCACCTCAACCCAGTATTTCTTTAACGGATTTCTGACGAAGAGCCGCAACCTGTTTAGCAGAGCGAAGTCTCGTGAGACCGTTAATCGTAGCTCTAACCACATTGCAGGGGTTATTGCTGCGAATACATTTTGTTCTGATGTCGCGGATACCCGCAAGTTCAACAACCGAGCGGACAGCACCGCCTGCGATAACGCCGGTACCGGGAGCGGCAGGTTTGAGAAGAACCCTTCCCGCGCCGAATTCGCCCACGATTTCGTGGGGTATCGTTGTACCGCGGAGGCTGATTTTAACAAGGTTTTTCTTAGCGTCTTCAATCCCCTTGCGGATAGCATCGGGAACTTCTCCCGACTTACCGATCCCAAAGCCGATAACTCCGTCGCCGTTGCCGACAACAACAAGTGCGGCAAATTTGAAGATACGTCCGCCTTTAACGGTTTTAGAAACGCGGTTAATTGCAACCACTTTTTCTTCAAGCTCATAATCGGACGCGTCAAGCATATCTCTTATCAAAGTTTTCATCCCCCTTTTCCTTAAAACTGAAGTCCTGCGGCGCGTGCGCCTTCGGCAACTGCTGCAACTCTTCCGTGGAAAAGGAAGCCTGCGCGGTCGAATACTACTGTTGTAATGTTTTTTTCAAGAGCACGCTTTGCAACTGTTTCGCCGACTTTTTTAGCCGCCTCTGTGTTGCCACCTGCTCCGAAATCTTTCTCAAGCGAGGATGCTGCACAAAGCGTTTTCCCCGAAAGATCGTCGATTATCTGTGCATAAATATGCTTTGCACTGCGAAAAACTGAGAGACGCGGACGAATATCAGTACCGCGGATTTTTGAGCGAACGCGAAGTCTGCGCTTTGCGCGTGCCGCTTTGCGGTCAATAAGTTTAACCATTTTTTATTTCTCCTTAATTTGTATAGTAGCACGTGTAACCACTGCTGTCCCATACATAATAGAGTATTTTTCTCTGCCGGAAATTTAAGAATTAACGATATGACGGTAATTGCCATATAACGCTGTGCCCGATGGCACCCGCCCCGCGATCGGGGCTTATTTCTTACCTTTGCCGGCTTTACCCTCTTTGCGGATAATGCGTTCGCCTGTATAACGAATACCTTTTCCTTTATAGGGTTCGGGCGGTTTGATTTCGCGGACTTCCGCCGCAAATTGCCCGACTTTTTGTTTGTCAATCCCGCTTATAACCAGTTTATTCTGTGTGGGAACGTCGATTTTTATATCGGCATTCTCCGAGATTGTTACCTGATGCGAAAAACCGAGTGTGAGAACAACGTTTGTCCCCTGTTTAACGGCACGATAACCGATACCCTCGATATCAAGCGACTTTGTATAACCTGTTGTGACGCCTGTTACCATATTCGCGATAAGCGAACGTGTAAGACCGTGAAGCGAACGGTTTTCTTTTTCATCATTCGGGCGCGTAACGGTCAGTGTGTTGCCGTCAAGCGATAACCCTAAATTCTTGCTGAAAGTCTGCGAAAGTGTACCTTTCGGACCCTTCACCGTTACAGACGAACCGTCGATTTTAATCTCAACGCCGTCGGGTACGGTTACGGGCTTTCTGCCTATTCTTGA
>JAISIH010000038.1 GCA_031262105.1 Ruminococcus sp.
GAACATTTTTTGTACCATAGTGATATTGTACTACATTTTGCAAATTATTTCAACAGAAAATGTTATATTTTAATTATTGTAATTTTACTGTAATGCCTTGCAATTTGAAAAATTTTATGTTATAATTAAAATTAAGGCAACTTTGAGGAAAAAATAAAGCAATGAATTACAATAATGTTAAATTTTATACATCTGTAGGCAACATCAACGGCTTTTTGACGGATGAACGGTTAAAATCGGGGTTAACCCCGGAAATAGCGTTCTCGGGACACTCTAACGTCGGAAAATCTACTCTTATAAATAAGTTAATCGGAAGAAAATCTCTTGCCCGAGTTTCGGCAACCCCCGGCAAGACGGCAACGGTTAACTTTTACGAATGTGACGGCATTTATATAGTAGACCTCCCGGGGTACGGCTATGCGAAGGTTTCTAAGGCGGAGCAACTGAAGTGGCGAAAACTGCTTGACGGCTATTTACAGCGGGATATAAGCCTCGTTGTACAGCTTATCGACATTCGCCACAAACCCACGGCGGACGACCTTACCATGATTAACTACCTCATTGATATTGAACAGCCGTTTATTATAGTATTTACCAAAAATGACAAATTATCGCAATCACAGCGGAAAGTACGGATGCAAGCCTTCGCTGAGGAAATTCCACAGTTTGAAGATATTCGCAAGATTAATTTTTCGTCGATTACAGGCGAGGGCGTAGACGAGCTGCGCGAGATAATTGAAATGGTTACAGGGGAAGAAGAAAACATGAGCAAATTTCTTTATGATAATTACGGCGTGAATGAAGCCGGACACCTTACAATTTCCGGCGTTGACGCGATAGACATTGCGGCGGAGTACGGCACACCCGTTTGTGTGATTGACGAGGGCGTTTTCCGCGATAATTGCCGCAGATTCAAGACTTCAATGGACGAAAATTACGGGCAAGGTCTGGTCTGTTTCGCCTCGAAAGCACTCCTTTGCAAAGAGATTGCAAGGTGGGTTAATGACGAGGGCTTGGGGATTGACATCGTTTCGGAGGGGGAGCTTTACACTGCCCTTTCAGTCGATTTCCCGACCGACAAAATCTGCTACCACGGGAGCAACAAGACCGACCGCGAGCTTTTATACGCGCTTGAAAAAAATGTAAAACACATCGTCGTGGACAACCTCACCGAGCTTAAAAAGCTTGACGGCTTCGCAAAAGATGCGGGCAAGACAGCGAATATTATGTTTCGGGTTAAGCCGGGGATTGACGCGCATACCCACGATCTTATCAAGACAGGGCAGATCGACTCGAAATTCGGTTTCGCGCTTGAAACAGGGGAGGCTTTCGAGGCGGTTAAGACTGCAATTGCTTCCGAGAATATTAACCTTACCGGGCTTCACTGCCATATCGGGAGTCAGATTTTCGATATTGAAGCGTTTGAACTTGCGGCAGAGACGATGCTCCAGTTCATTGCGAAGATTAAAAACGAGCTTTCTTTTGAAATTTCCGAACTCAACCTCGGCGGCGGTTTCGGGATAAAATATCTTGAGACGGACGACCCCGCGCCTTTTGAAACCTATATGGAACGCGTTTCGGTGCGGACGAAAGCAGTTTGCGAAGCCCTTAAAATAAAACAGCCGTTCATTCTGATTGAACCCGGGCGGAGTATAGCCGGGCCCGCCGGAACAACCCTCTACACAGTCGGCGCGGTGAAGAATATCCCCGGAATCCGCACATATGTTTCGGTTGATGGCGGCATGACGGACAACCCCCGCTACTCCCTCTACAAGGCGAAGTATACTATAGAAAATGCATCGAAAGCCAATGATGACAAAACCGAGGTTATCTCTCTTGCCGGAAGATGCTGTGAAACAGACCTTTTGGGCGAGCATATGCCGCTTCAAATGACCGAACCCGGAGACGTTATCGCGATGTTTTCGACCGGCGCGTATGTTTATGCAATGGCGTCCGGCTATAATATGATACCGAAATTGCCGCTCGTTGCGGTAAAGGACGGCAAGGCAAGATTAATCGTAAAACGCCAGACAATCGAGCAGTTAACGGCTAATGATTTATAAAACCGGAGAAGTTATAAAATGCGTGTTATAACCGGCACAAAACGCGGGCGGCGGCTGAAAACGCCTGAGGGGCTTGATGTCCGCCCGACCACCGACAAGGTTAAGGAATCAATCTTTTCAATAGTACAATTTGCAGTACCCGGCGCGGTTGTCCTTGACCTCTTCGCCGGAACAGGGCAGCTTGGAATCGAAGCACTCTCCCGCGGCGCATCAAAATGCCTCTTTGTTGAAAAGGCAATGAAAACCGCAATCTTAACCGAAGAGAACGTTAACCTTTGCGGCTTCGGTGACAAATCGGCGATAAAGCGGACAGATGCGGCTTCTTTCCTGAAAAATTGCCCCTATTGGTTTGACATAGCCTTCCTTGACCCCCCCTACGACAGCAACCTTTTGGCAGATTGCCTCCCGCTCCTTGCCTCACACATGAGCGATAACGGCATAGTTATCGCCGAACATGACGGCAGTTTTATCCCGGATGAAAGTTACGGCGAACTCAGACTTGTTAAGCAGTACCGTTACGGGCAGATTTACCTTTCAAAGTTTGTTTTCGGCGGGGAAGACGGGGGAGACATCGGGGAAGACGAAGACGGTGAATTTGACAGCGGGGAAGGTGAAATATGAGGATAGCTGTATGTCCCGGAAGTTTTGATCCGGTTACATTCGGGCATCGCGATATTGTTTATCGGGCGGCATCCCTTTTCGACAAGGTTATTGTCCTCGTGACGAACAATCTCTATAAACGCCCGGCGTTCACGATAAAAGAGCGGCTTGTGTTCCTCGAGCGTATTACGACAGGGCTTCCGAACGTCGTTATCGACCATTGGGACGGGCTTATCGCCGAATATGTGAAAGAGATCGGCGCCTGTGCAATTGTAAAGGGGCTTCGCGCCGTCTCCGACTTTGAATATGAGTTCCAGATGGCACTTGCGAATAAGATGCTCTACGACGGAGCGGAAACGGTTTTTTTGACCACGAGTGCGGAGAATATGTATCTTTCCTCCAGCGCGGTAAAGCAGATTGCCGCTTATGGGGGCGATATAAGCCATTTTGTACCCGGCGAGATTATTGATGATATAAAAGAGAGACTCGAAAAACTGCGGTTTGACCCAAATTTTAAGTTGAGGTAGTGATGATATGTCAATTGATGATGTTTTAGATACCATGGATGAGCTGCTTGACAAGGCGGCGGCGGTGCCTTTTACCGTTAAAAAATGCATAATTGATTCCGAGCAGATGCGGGATATGATTAACGAACTGCGCCTTAATCTCCCGTCTGAGATGAAACAGGCAAGGCATATCACCCAAGATCGGGTTGAAATCCTCAGACAGGCGAACGCCGAAGCAGAGGCGATTATTAAGCGTGCCGAGGAACGTGCAAAATCAATCGCTTCAAATGACGAGATTATGCGGCTTGCGAAGGTTCAGGCGAACGAGATGCTTCTCGGTGCACAACGCGCAATGAAAGAGGCAAAATCCGCCGCAGACAGCTATGTCGATCATGTGCTGTTAAAATCGGAAGAAACCCTCCGATTAAGCCTTGAGGATATTCGGAAGAAACGTTCCGAATTAAAGAGCATACCTATAGGCAAAAAACAGCAATAAAATCAGCGAGTGTACGCCGGAAATTTTGCAAAACAGAAGGTTTTTATGTCTGATATAAAAAAAATCCGCATGGGGAAAGCCAAATGTGCGGTTGATCTCGGCGACGGTTCCGAACGCGGCGAATACGTTAACCAAGACGAGATACTCTATAAACTCGGCAGACTCCACCGCAGTATCTCACTGATGTATTGTTACTATCCTCACGATAAGGGTTTCCCCGGGCGGGCGAGCGTCGTCCACGCGAATCCGAATGTCTCTTTCGCGTGGGATTATCCCTACGATGACTATTTCACCTACAAGGGCGGCAAGGGCGGAGCGCTTGATGACGAGCCGTTTACCTGTATGCGTGACATTCGCCGCCATGGGCAGGACGTGACGTTAACCCTCACGATGGATCCGTTTTTAGAGGACGAATACATAATTGCGGTTGCGAACGACCTGAAAACTTTCGGGCGGGTTTTCCTTCGGATTAACCATGAAGCAACCGGCAACTGGTTTAGTTTTAACCGCAGAGCATCATATAAAGAAGTGGGCGATTTTTTCACCCGCGCTTCAAAACTTATCCATGAACACGCGCCGAACGTCTTAACGATAATCTGTATCGACGGCGCAGAACATACCGATGATGAGCATATGGTGAAGGAGGCGGAATTCGCCTCGACTATCACCGAAGCTGATATATGGTCGGTTGATAAATATATGGCTCTCCACTGGACATGGCCGTTTGATATTGCCGAAAAGGGCGGGAATGGTTTTAAGCGCGACAAGGTACGCCATATCTACGACCTTACAAAGCGCAGTTTCGAGCTTTACCGCGAGCTTAACGGCGGCGCGGCAAAACCGATGACTATGGCGGAACTTAATGCGGACGGCGACGTTACCGGGGCGTATGAACAGGCGGATATGGTTAAGGAATTCTGCGATATTCTTGTTTCGGAAAAGGCGGAGTGGTTCTCGGCATTTACCCTCTATCAGTTCCGCGACAGAGGGCGTCTCGGGCTTGAAATCGAAGACCCGAACAACGCAAACGTCGGCATAGCCCAACCGCTTATGGATACATATAAAGAGATAATTCATTCCGAATGGTTTTCGCCCTCGCTTACCGTTACAGACGATGTGACATTGCCGATAAATTTCCGCTGGGGCAATTCCGAAGATGCAGACGGCGTTGCGATAAATCTGCATTTTAACGGAAATCCGCATTTTTGCGAAGCGGTTTTCGATAAGGATGACGAATCGAACTATATAATGGAACTCCACGGAAGATGGTTTTATAAATCCCCGAAGGCGAAAAATATCGACTTTATGAGTGCGTTTTTCGATAAGCCGCTTGATAAACCGTGTGATATGACATTAAAGATATTTGCACCTCCGGCAACCGGCGAAAATGACCCTTCGCAGGGCGGCGGCTGGCAGAAGAATTATTATTACGAAGCGAAAAAACTCCCGCAGATACGTATTCGTTATACCCCGGCGTTGTAAATCTTAAAAACTCCGCTGTGCAGAATTAGAATTAGCAGGTGAAAAAGCCGATGAACGGTTTAGTACAGGAAATCAAGGACAGCATTGTACAGGCGGGGCTTGTCGCGAACCTTACCCCCGAACATATCGCCGCAGTAATGGCGGTCGCACTCCTTTGCGGCATAGTTATCTACATAATCTATCGCGTTTTCTACCGCGGACCGGTTTATAACGAAAGTTTCGCCGTACTCAATGTGATAACCTGTATGACGACTGCATTTATTATAATGTCAATCTCGACAAATATTGTGCTTTCGCTCGGTATGGTCGGCGCGTTATCAATCGTGCGTTTTCGCGCCGCGGTTAAAGACCCTCTCGACATCGGCTTCCTGTTCCTGTCCATTGCGGCGGGATTAACCGCAGGAGCAGGGCTTTTCCCTCTCGCGGGAATAGGCACTCTTGCCATCTGCACAGTATACATATTAATGTCACTTGTCTCGAACCGTAAGCGGCTGTTCCTCCTTTCGGTGAAATTCACCGGCGAGCGTGAACCGATCCTTGCGATTATGAAGCCCTACCGCCCGAAGATAAAATCGGTTATATCTTCAAAAGAGACTACAGAAATTAACGCCGCTGTAAAAAACAGCGCGATAAAGGATGATCTCACAAGGCTGCTTCTTGAAAATGAAGCAGTTTCGTCCGCAGTTATGATTGAATATACAGGCGATTAATATTCGGAGGAGAAAAAATGTTTCGTAAAATTAAGACGAGAATAATTGTATTAATGCTTATTATCGCGCTTTTGCCGCTTATTGTTATCGGAATAGTCTCATGCAGGACAATGATTCTGATGAAACAAAGCATAACCGTGGTGTCGGAGCAGATGGGCAACACCGCCGCAAACAGCACCGGTAACGCTATACGCGGAAAAATCAAATCGCATAATCTTTCCGTCGCAAAATTAACAGCAGAGCTTGTTGACGAACGCCTTACCGCGAACGGAAATGATATTACCGCGCTTTCCGATTTAATCGGGGAGACGGTTAATGATGCGGCGAGAACATTTTTGCTTGACGATGACGGCAACCTTATCTACGACGTAAACGGCGCGTATGTAAGCGGTCAGATAACCAATTATAACGAAGGCGGTCCGGGTGAGCGTTATATCGCAAGATGCATAGCGACGGAAGCGGCGGGTACTGAAATTATAACCTATCACGGCGAACTCACTTATTTTGCTTATGCACCGTGTTCGGTTGAGGACTTTTCGGTCGGCGTTTTAACATCGGCGGTTTCGGCTGAGAATGAAGCGGCAGTCGTAAGCGACAGCGTTTTGCTCCTCAATAACGCGATAGGCAATGAAGTCAGCAGGAACCTTACATTCGGCTTATCTATAATAATTATAACGGTTGCGGTTGCCGCAGTCGCAATACTCATAATGGCTGCACGTTTTTCAAGGAATATTACAAAGCCGATTGAACAGCTTACGAAGAAGGTTTCAACGATCGGGAGCGATTATAACGACGAGTCGCAGATAACAATCAGAACCGGGGACGAACTTGAAGCGCTTGCCGATTCATTTAACCTTATGACACAGCGGCTGCGCGGGTTTATTACGGAGCTTGAAAAACAAGCGGCTGAAAAGGAACGTGTAAGAGCCGAACTTTCGGTTGTGAAAGACATACGCGATACGGCGTTCCCGCATATTGCACCCGGCTATCTCGAACGTTCTGAAATAGACATTTACGGTACAACAAAGGATATCGACGGAACAAGCAGTGCCTTCTATAATTACTTCCCCGTCGGTGATGATAAGATTACGATTATTGCGGCAGAGGTTTCGGGAAGCGGAATTGCGGCGGCTGTAATGATGCTTATCGCGAAAACCCTTATGGAACAGGCTGCGAGGAACGGGAAAAGCCTCGAAGAAATTTTCTATAACGTAAATCATATACTTTATGAAAAGAGAAAAACAGAACATTCAATCCGCGCATTTATGGGTTATCTTAACCTGAAAAACGGCGAGCTTAACTGCATCGCCGCCGGGCTTAATCCGCCGTTTATAAAATCCTTCGATAAACGATGGGAGAAGATGTCCATTAAAACAGGCATTTCGCTTGCACTTAAAAAGGATGTGCAATACGTTTCCGAAACAAGAAAACTCGGCTGGCATGACAGGGTATTTATCTACTCTAACAGCGTTATGAATGTAGTGTCGGAAACCGGCGAAACCTACAGCGAAGAAAGGCTTTGCGAGACACTGAACCGCCACGCAGATATGGATATTCAGGAAATTTGCGACAAGGTTTACAGCGATATTTACGAATTCACCGGCGAAAAACTTAACGCCGACATATCAATGCTGATTTCCGAATATATCGGGAGAAGCATAACAGAAATAACGGACGAATCGGACATCGGATTTAATATTTAAT
Organism: Ruminococcus sp.; assembly: GCA_031262105.1. Taxonomy (GTDB): domain Bacteria; phylum Bacillota; class Clostridia; order Oscillospirales; family Ruminococcaceae; genus JAISGY01. The sequence goes on from JAISIH010000038.1 coordinate 7,562, forward strand.
CGTTACTTTTCGGCGAATTCCGCCGCATAGTTTCCGGCAATTACACCGTCACCGACAGCGGTTGAAACCTGACGTATATCCTTTGAACGGACATCACCGGCGGCAAAAACACCGGCGACGGAAGTTTCCATACGCTCGTTTGTTACAATAAAACCGCCGCCGTCGGTTATGAGTCCGTCTGAACTTATATAGCGCGAAAAAAGTTCCGTCTGCGGCGTGCTTCCGATATAGACGAAGAGACCGCTTACGGCAAGAGGGTAACTGCGACCGGTTTTGTTGTCGCCAACATTAACAGTTTCAAGAGACTTATTCCCTGAAAGCGACAGAATATCGGTGTTATAGAGTATCTTAATATTCGAGGTTTTTTCTGCCTGCTTTATAACCGCTTTTTCCGCCTTGAAATAATCTTTGCGGCGGATAACAAAAACGGTTTCCGCGATTTTTGAAAGATAAATTGCCTCGGTTAAGGCAGAGCTTCCCCCGCCGATAACCGCCACATTTTTCCCTTTATAAAGATGCCCGTCGCATAACGCGCAATAGTGTAAACCTGCCCCCGCGAATTTTTCTGCACCCGGGACTTTAAGCGGTGTTTGTTTAGTCCCGGTCGCGATGATGATTGATTTCGCCCGATAGACTTTATTCCTCGAGGCGATAATTTTTTGCCGAAGATCAATCGTTTTTATATCGCAAAATTCATCCGTCACCGCACCGGAAAGTATAGCCTGTTCACGCATACGCGCGGCAAGTTCGCTCCCCGAAATTTCGGTAAAGCCCGGGTAATTTTTTATCTCCGCGCTTTGTACAGCCTGTCCGCCGAAGATTTCGCGTTCGACAACAATAGTTTCTGCTCCCGCTCTTGCGGCGTATATGGCGGCAGAAAGCCCCGCCGGTCCCGCCCCGACTATGAAAACATCATAAAAATCATGGTCAAGCGGCTTCGCTATCTTTATTCTCGACAATCTTCTCAACCTTTTCTATATTCCCGCCCAGTCCGTCAATACAACTGACCGTACCGAGCTTTTTTGCATACGAATCGAGCTTGTCGGTATCGACAATAAACTCAATAACATTCGCCGAATAAAAATTACCGTAATTATCCTTGACCGATGTATACATATTATTTCGGTCGGTATGTGCGGGGTTTTTTATGTCACCGATAGTTACGGTAAAAACGTTCCCGGTGTCGAGGGTTATCTTAAAGCGTTCCCCGACGTTCTCGGTGTAATAGGTCCCCATTGCGACAAGATAATCGCTCCCGACACGCCGCAGTCCGTTAATATCGGTCCATGCGTTTTGTCGGTAATGCCATTGCGGAGCGGTTTTGTCGGTTATTTTTTCATAAGACATATAAGCCTTAAAATCGGAATTCTGAAGCGGCACTTCGTATTCTTCTAAAACCGTCTCGATGGCTTTTATTTCGGGCTTTGCCCTCTTGATGGAGTTAATGGTTTTATAATAATATTCGACTTGTCCGATATTAACGTAAGTTTTATTTTCCTCGACGGATTTAATTTTTATAGCCGGTACGGCAGGTTCGGCAATCTCTTCTATATCAGCATAGAACGCAGTGTATATAACAAGTATTATAACCGCAAAGATTACCGATATAAGTTTCGCCGTTTTCATCTAATCACCCCTTTTATGTAAAGTATGTTAACAAACTTGTAATTATTCCCAATTTGTAACCTTTTATGTTGCTCTTGACTTTAGATTAAAATTATGGTATAATAATTATATAATAAAACCAATGTAAAATAATGGCAAAATTTCTGTAAATCGGAGAAAATAATGATAAGAAAACTACAGGATAAATATATCCCGCGTGAAATTGAGGATAAAATTTACGATAAATGGGAAAAAGCAAAGGCTTTCCACGCCGAAATTGACGCGAAGAAGCCCCCCTATACTATAGTAATCCCCCCGCCGAATGTAACAGGGCAGCTTCATATGGGTCACGCTTTCGACTGTACGCTTCAAGACATCTTGATCCGCTTTAAGCGCATGAGCGGTTATTCCGCGCTGTGGCTCCCGGGGACAGACCACGCCGCCCTTGCGACCGAAGTTAAGATTGTCGAACAGCTTAAAAAAGAGGGTACGTCGAAAGAAGCGATGGGGCGTGAGAAGTTTTTAGAACGCGCTTGGGAGTGGAAGGAAACCTACGCCGACAGGATTATTTCACAGCTTAAAAAGATGGGCTCTTCCTGCGACTGGGACAGACTTCGCTTTACCATGGACGAGGGCTGTAACAAGGCGGTTAAGGCGTTTTTTGTGAAGCTCTATGAAAAAGGCTTAATCTATCGCGGCGAGAGAATGATTAACTGGTGTCCGAATTGTAAGACATCCCTTTCCGACGCGGAGGTTGACCACGAGGAGAAGGACGGGCATTTTTGGCATATCCGCTATCAAATTAAAGGCACGTCAGATTACATTGAAATTGCCACAACCCGCCCGGAGACAATGCTCGGGGATACTGCCGTTGCGGTTAACCCCGACGATCCGCGCTATACTGCCCTTATCGGCAAGACAGTATTCTTGCCGCTTGTTAACCGTGAAATTCCCGTTATTGCGGACGATTACGTTAAAACAGATTTCGGAACAGGTATCGTTAAAATAACCCCCGCCCACGACCCGAACGACTTTGAAGTGGGGAAAAGACATAATCTTCCCGTTATCAGCATGATGAACGACGACGGCACGGTAAATTTCGGGGATTACGCCGGAATGGACAGATACGCGGCAAGAAAGAAGATTGTCGAAGACTTAAAAACCGGCGGTTACCTCGTTAAAATAGAGGAACACAGCCACAATGTCGGGACCTGTTCGCGTTGTAAATCGGTTGTTGAGCCGAAGGTTTCGACGCAATGGTTTGTTAAGATGAAGCCCCTTGCAGAGCCTGCAATAGCGGCGGTTAAAAACGGTGAAACGAAATTTGTACCCGCCCGCTTCGATAAAATTTATTACCATTGGCTTGAGAACATAAACGACTGGTGTATCTCCCGACAGATTTGGTGGGGGCATAGGATTCCCGCGTTTTATTGCGACTCCTGCGGCGATACGGTTGTTACCGCGGAGAATGAGCCGCTCTGCCCGAAGTGCAAAAAGCCTCTCCGTCAGGACGAAGACACCCTCGACACATGGTTTTCCTCCGCACTCTGGCCCTTTTCAACGCTGGGCTGGCCGGATAAAACGCCCGACTTCGATTATTTTTACCCGACAAGCACCCTTATTACCGGCTATGACATAATCTTCTTCTGGGTAATACGAATGATGTTTTCGGGGATTGAGCTAACCGGGAAAGCCCCTTTTAACACCGTCTTAATCCATGGGCTTGTGCGGGACGAACAGGGGCGGAAGATGTCGAAGTCACTCGGCAACGGCATTGAACCTCTCGAAGTTATCGCAAGTTTCAGTGCGGATGCGCTTCGCTATATGCTCGTTTCCGGGAACGGCGCGGGGAACGATATGCGCTTTGACGAACAAAAACTCCTGTCGGCGCGAAACTTCGCGAATAAGCTCTGGAATGCCTCCCGCTACCTTATAATGAACCTCCCCGAGGACTTTACGCCTACAGGTCTGCCCGAAGATTTGCGGATAGAAGACAGATGGGTTGTCAGCAAGCTTAACACTTTATCAGCCGACATAGCCGCGAATTTAGATAAATTCGAGCTTGGAATTGCGGCTTCAAACCTCTATGACTTCGTTTGGGACATTTATTGCGACTGGTATATTGAGATAACAAAACCGAGGCTTGGGTCTGATGAGGCAGTTCTAAACGTTCTGTTCTGGTGCCTTGAAAATATCCTAAAACTCCTCCACCCCTTTATGCCGTTTATAACCGAGGAAATATGGTCGCATCTTCACGACAGCTTGATCATGCTCGAAGATTACCCTGTTTTCGACATAAAGCACGACTTTACGAGCGATGAACGTGAGTTCGGGAAGGTTATCGAAGCGATAAAGGCGATCCGCGCAAAACGCGCCGAGATGAATGTTCCGCCGTCCGTTAAGGCGAAGCTTATCGCAGAGACGGATAATGAACTGCTCTTTAACGAATCGGCGAAGCTTATTGAAAAGCTTGCGTATTGTTCTTCCGTTACCGCAGTGAAAAAGGCGGAGAACACCGACGGAATGGTTACCGCGATAACAGCCGATGCGAAGCTTTTTATCCCGACAGGTGAACTCGTTGACACAAAAAAAGAGACCGAACGCCTTACAAAAGAAAAGGCAAAAGTACAAAAAGACATCGACTTTTCAGAAGGCAAGCTCTCGAACCCCGGCTTTACCGCGAAAGCCCCGGCGGCGCAGATTGAAGCGGAGAAACAAAAGCTTGCGGCGGCGAAAGAAAAGATGGAAAAAATCCTCGAATCGCTTAGTACACTTAAGGTAGAATGAATTTTTACGAAACCATGGAGTATATCGGCTCTTTCCCGAAATTAGGGGAGCCGGTGACATCCCTAAATCGCTTCGCGGCGTTACTGCAAAAATTTGATAACCCACAAGACAGACTGCAATTTATCCATGTCGCGGGGACAAACGGCAAAGGCTCGACCGTCCGTATGATTGCCGAATCGCTTAGGCGTGCCGGGTATGTTGCGGGGGAATTTTCTTCCCCCTATATCCGCGAATGGAGCGAGCGTATCCGTATTAACGGGGTTAATATTCCGCGAAATACGCTGATTAGGATTGTCGAATATGTTAAGCCTGTTTTCGACATGGAAAGCACCGTTTATTCGCAGTTTGAACTCACCACGGTAATAGCGTTTATATATTTTGCTTCGCAAAAATGTGATGTTGTCGTCCTTGAAACGGGGATTGGCGGGCTTCTTGACTGCACCAACGTCGTAAAAACAACCCTCATTTCGGTTATAACGTCAATCTCTTTCGACCACACCGCGATTTTAGGGGACAGCATAACCGCAATTGCCGAACAAAAAGCCGGGATAATCAAGCCCGGAAGCATTACGGTTTGTTACCCCGATAACCCCCCCGAAGCGGAGCGGATTATCCTTAAAACAGCTCTGCAAAAAAAATCCGAGTTCATAAAGCCCGACCTTGATAAACTTAAGAATATCGAAAGCGGAATACAGGGCAGCAGTTTTCGTTATAAACATCGCGATTATGAACTTAAGATGGCAGGGGTTCATCAGGTGCTTAATGCCGTTACGGCGATTGAGACGCTTGAAAGTCTGCGAAGACTCGGTTTTGAAAGAATAAGATATTCTGTTAATTACGACGGGCTAAAGAACGCATATTTGCACTCACGTTTACAAATAATACATGATAAGCCGCTTATTATCCTTGACGGCGCGCATAACCCCGACGGAATGAGAAGCCTTGCCGCATTTGTCCGAAAACTCTGTGACAGCCCGAAGATTGCGCGGACGGTTATGATTGTCGGTATGCGGGAGGATAAGGATTATGACACCGCGCTTGCGGAAATCTGCCGTTATATAGATACCGCGATTTGCGTTGACGGATTTATGCCGGGGACGGTCAGTGCGGCGCGGCTTGCGAAGTCTTTCAGACGGTCGCGTGTTGCTTCTGTAAGCGAGGCTGTAAGGCTTGCGATGGCTATTGCGGGAACGGACGGAATGATTGTCATAGGCGGTTCGCTCTATCTTGCGGAGGCACTTAACAAATACATGGATACGGAATTTAAGCTTATTGACATGGAGCTTAACACTGAATTCAGATAATAATTTTTGTCAGGAGATGTTTTTTTGGAACAGATAGATAACATTGCAAAGCTTGAAACAGCGATAAAGGAGCTTAAGGCGGCGGGGGAAATTTTCTCGCACTTCACCCAAGAAAAGGTTGACGAAATTTTCACTGCGGCGGCAATTGCAGCTGCGAAATCGCGGATACCCTTGGCGAAGATGGCGGTAGCCGAAACGGGAATGGGCGTTGTCGAAGACAAGGTTATAAAAAACCAATTCGCTTCCGAGTACATCTACAACAAATACAAAACCGCGAAGACGGTCGGCGTTTTTGAAGAGGATAAGGCGTACGGCATAACGAAAATTTACGAGCCGATCGGCGTTATCGCGGCGGTTATCCCGACGACTAACCCCACGTCAACCGCGATTTTTAAGTGTCTTCTTGCCCTGAAAACGCGAAACGCAATTATAATTTCGCCGCACCCGAGGGCGAAAAATTGTACTATCGAAGCGGCAAGAATTGTCCTTGAAGCGGCGGTGAAAGCCGGCGCACCCGAGGGGATAATACGCTGGATAGACGTGCCGAGCCTTGAACTCACGAATATGGTTATGCACGACGCGGACATAATCCTTGCGACGGGCGGTCCGGGCATGGTTAAATCCGCCTACAGCTCCGGCAAACCCGCAATCGGCGTCGGCGCGGGCAACACTCCTGCGATAATCGACAGCAGTGCCGATGTTATCCTTGCGGTGAATTCGATAATCCATTCAAAAACTTTCGATAACGGCATGATCTGCGCTTCGGAGCAGTCATGCATAGCCCTCGACGATGTTTATGATGCAGTTAAGGCGGAATTTACCGCACGCGGCTGTCATATTCTATCGAGTGATGAAGCCGAAAAGGTTCGCAAGACGATTATTATAAACAACTCCGTTAACGCGAAAATCGTCGGGCAAAAGGCAACGACAATCGCAGAGATGGCGGGGATAAACGTCCCCGATTACACGAAAATTTTAATCGGCGAAGTTACGAGCGTTGACATTTCGGAAGAATTCGCACACGAAAAACTTTCGCCGGTGCTTGCGCTTTATCGGGCGGAAAATTTTGAAGACGCGCTGTCGAAAGCAGAACACCTTATCGCGGACGGCGGCTACGGGCATACATCATCGCTCTATATTAACCCCGTTTCCGAAACGGAAAAACTACACGAATTCCGCTCACGCATGAAGACCGGGCGTATCATCATTAACACACCCTCCTCCCATGGCGGAATCGGCGACCTTTATAACTTCAAGCTTACGCCGTCTCTAACCCTCGGCTGCGGCTCTTGGGGCGGGAACAGCGTTTCCGAAAACGTCGGAATAAAACATCTCCTTAATATAAAAACGGTAGCCGAAAGACGTGAGAATATGCAGTGGTTCAGGACTCCCGAGAGGGTATTTATTAAAAAAGGCTGTCTGCCTTCCGCACTCGAAGAGATGGCGGGTAAAAAACGCGCATTTGTCGTAACCGACGAGTTCCTCTTCTCGAGCGGCTTTACGAAACCGATTACCGCAAAGCTTGAAGAACTCGGAATTGATCACACAACCTTCTTTGACGTAAAACCCGACCCGACCCTTCAGTCCGCCGAAAAAGGCGCAGAGCAGATGCGTTCATTTGCGCCTGACGTTATAATCGCTGTCGGCGGCGGTTCTGCAATGGACGCCGCGAAGATAATGTGGGTTTTATACGAACACCCCGAATGTGATTTTGATGACATGGCAATGCGTTTTTCGGATATAAACAAGCGTATTTATAAATTCCCGAAGATGGGCGAGAAGGCATATTTTATTGCAATCCCAACCTCCGCCGGAACAGGTTCGGAAGTTACTCCGTTCGCAGTTATAACCGACGAAAATTCGGGGATAAAGTATCCGCTTGCCGATTATGAACTGCTCCCGAAGATGGCGATTGTTGATGCAGATATGATGATGCACGCGCCGAAAGGTTTAACCTCCGCTTCCGGAATTGATGCAGTAACACACTGCCTTGAAGCGTACGTTTCGGTAATGGCGAACGATTACACAGATGGTCTCGCGGTACGTTCGCTGCAAAATATCTTTAAGTATCTCCCAGCCGCCTATAACGAGGGCGCGAATAATATCTTAGCGCGTGAAAAGATGGCGGACGCGGCGACAATGGCGGGAATGGCTTTCGCGAATGCATTCCTCGGTGTTTGTCACTCGATGGCGCATAAATTAGGTGCCTACCACCACATTCCCCACGGTATTGCGAACGCGCTTTTAATCGAAGAGGTTATCCGCTATAACAGCACCGAAACCCCTGTTAAGATGGGAACTTTCCCGGCGTATGACCACCCCTGCGCGAAGGAGCGTTACGCCGAAATTGCCCGCGAACTTGACGTAGAGGGCAAAAACGACACCGAACTCATGGAGGGCTTAATCGCAAAAATCCACGCACTTAAAGAAGCAATTGGGATTAAGCACACAATCGCCGACTACGGCGTTTCCGAAGAGGATTTTTACAAGACACTCGACGAGATGAGTGAGAACGCTTTCGACGACCAATGCACCGGCGCAAACCCGCGTTACCCGCTTATAGCCGAAATCCGTCAGATGTATGTTAACGCCTTCACCGGCGAACATACCGCAGTTTAAGGGGGGAATTAAGATGAACGAAACGATAACAATTGCGACAAGATCACATAAGGTTATCTTGCGCGAAGACGACAAGACCATAAAGATGTTTGACGCGGATTTTTCTAAGGCAGATATACTAAATGAGGCACTCAATCTCGCGAGAGTTGAAGAAACGGGGATAGCTGTTCCGAAACTTTTAGGCGTTAACACCGTTGACGGAAAATGGTCGATTGTCACAAAATATATCGACGGTGTACCTCTTTCAAAGCTTATGAAGGATAACCCCGAAAAGCTTGACGAATATCTTAATATGTTCACGGATTTGCAGATGAGTATCCACGCTCACCGCTGCCCGGGGCTTCGGAAGATGAAGGATAAATTCAGCCAAAAGATAACCGATTCCGACCTTTCCGGCAACACAAAATGGGAGCTTTCAATGCGCCTTGAGGCAATGCCGACAAAAATCCGCCTCTGCCACGGCGACTTCAATCCGTCAAATATCCTCATAACCGGCGACGGAACGCCCTTTATCCTCGACTGGGCACACGCAACCCAAGGCAACGCTTCCGCCGACGTCGCCCGCACATATCTGCTTTTCTGCCTTAAGGGCAGCACGGAAATTGCCGATCGTTACTTCGATATATACTGCGAAAAGAGCGGCCGCGACAAACGTTATGTTCAAAAATGGCTGCCGATTGTTGCCGCAACGCAGTCCGTCAAGAAAATCGACAGTGAACGCGAATTCCTAAACAAATGGATTGACGTAGTCTGGTACGAATGAGCAGGGGCGTGGCCCCTGCACCTCAGATTTTTCGGTATTTCACTTCGTGAAATACCGAAAAATTTAAGTTACATACGACCGAAAAATTTAAGTTACATAAATATGAAAATTATAATTGAAAACATCACCCCCGATGAAGAAGAAACCTGTATTTTGCGGGTTCGGAGTTTAACGGACAACGCCGTAAAGGCGATAAATCTGTTGAAATGCCCGAACTCGCTTACGGTGTTTTCGGAAACAGAAAGTTTTATTCTCGACAGTAATGACGTTTACTATGTCGAAAGCGTTGATCTGAAAACCTTTGTCTATGCGAAAGAAAAGGTCTATCAAAGCCGCCTGAAACTTTATGAAGCGGAAGAAATTTTATCGAGCGGCGACTTTTTGCGCGTTTCAAAACAAACGCTTGTGAATGTCGCGAAGATTAAAAGCGTGAGTCCGGCGGGCGGGGGAAGGTTTATTGCGGAGCTTGACAACGGGGAAAAGGTTGTTATCTCGCGTGCATACGTTCCGGCACTGAAACGGAGGTTCGGGATATGAAAAAACTGAAATGGTATTTTCTCGCGTTTTGCGTTATAAATACGTTTATTACTTTGTTTGTTGCCGCGGTTATGTATATTTATTTTCCCGGTGAAAACATCACCCCCGATTATCTGTGGAAAATCCCGCTCCTCTCGTTCTGTTCTGTCCTCCCGGCAATGGTATTGTTCTCAAAAAAAGATCCGTCACGCCGTGAATTTATCATGAGGCGAATTTTACATTTTGTCTTTACCGTTGCTGTAGTGGTTGGATTGTTGTTAATATACGGCTGGCTTGAAACAAGGCAACTGCCGTTTTTCATAACATTTTTCATGCTTGTTTTTTGCACAACAACCTATATCGGTTTTCGCGATGAAAAAAAACTTGCCGATAAAATAAACGAGAAAATCAAAGAAAAAAATGCATCTCACGATACGTAAAATGCATCTTACAGAAAATCGCTTGATTTTTCGTTTCAAATTTAGTATATTGAGTGTAGGTTATATGCCTATACTCTTTTTGTTTGGTGAAAAAATGATTATTGAAGTCGAGAATTTAGTGAAAAATTACGGCGTTGTAAAGGCTGTAAAAGGCATAAGTTTTGCGGTTGAAAAAGGCGCATTGTTTTCATTCTTAGGCACAAACGGCGCAGGAAAATCTACAACAATAAGCGTTCTTACGACACTTTTGCAGAAGACATCGGGGCGAGTTAATGTCGGCGGATTTGATATCGAAAAAAACCCGGAAAAGATTCGCAGTCTTATCGGCATAGTTTTTCAAGACAGCGTTTTAGATAAGGACCTTACTGTGTATGAAAACCTCCGTGTGCGTTCGAGCCTTTATCCCGAAATAAAAAACACTGCAGAGGCGGCACAAAGGGCAATAAAACTTACCGGGATTGACTATCCCGACCGCCTTTATAAAACGCTTTCCGGCGGACAGCGCAGACGGGCGGATATTGCCCGCGCCCTCGTTCATACACCCGAAATTTTATTTCTGGACGAACCGACAACCGGGCTTGACCCGAAGACGCGCAAAGACATTTGGGAACTCATAAGGAACTTGCAGAAAACCGGCAATACAACAGTATTTTTAACCACGCATTACATGGAAGAAGCGGCGGACAGCGACAATATTATCATAATCGGAAAAGGCGAAATCTGCGCGGAGGGTACGCCGGTAAAACTCAAGGAAAAATACTGCAAAGACCGTCTCCTCGTGACATTCAAAAACGGCGAGTATATCGAAAAAGAACTTGTGAAAACCACCGATGCGATACCATTTTTAACGGAAAATTCGGACAGAATCGAAAACGTCGAAATTATAAACGGAACACTCGACGATGTGTTCTTAAACCTCACAGGAGGGCTAAACTGATGTTAATAAAACGAAATATAACGATTTTTTTCCGAGATAAAGCGAACGTATTTTTTTCACTTCTTGCGGTGTTTATAATCATCGCTTTGTACGCGCTTTTTTTGGGCGGCGTGATGGAAGACAGCTTCGCAAATATCCCCGGTATTTCACCGGCTTCAAAGGATAAAGTCAATGTTATCTCCGCCGGACTGATTCTTTCGGGAATGGTTGCAGTTACGGCTGTGACGGCGTCGCAGGGTGCTTTGGGCGTTGCCGTTTCTGACAAAACGGGCGCGGGGAAAGATTTTTTAACCTCTCCCGTAAATCGAGAAAAAACAGTTTTTTCATACATAGCCGGCTCTGCCGTTTGCAGCGGCATCATGTCATTACTTGCGCTTTTAATGTCGCTCGGTTATATCTTATTTTTAGGCGGTGAAATCCCGACAGCACAGAGTTTCGGCATGATTTTTATAACACTCATTCTCTCGGTTTTATGCGGAAATGCGTTCGTTTATTTTCTCTCAACATTCATAAATACGCCCTCTGCGTTCACGGCTTTTTCAACCGTTCTCGGAACTCTAATCGGTTTTGTAATGGGCATCTATATCCCGATAGGGCAGCTGCCCGAGGGTGTCGGCTGGGTTATAAAATGTTTTCCGATGTCACACGCGGCGAGTATGTTTAAAATTGCAATTATCGGCGATGAATTAGGTGCAGCTTTCCCCGATGAAAATTTACGCGCGGAAATCTACAGAATATTCGGCGTGACGTTTTCTTACGGCGATTTCACAAGCGGTTTTTGGTCGTCGGCGTTAGTCCTCGTAATTGCAACATTAATATTTTTCGGGCTGTCGGTTTTATCAACAAATTTACAGAAAAAAAGTTAACGATTTTTTTATAAAAAATTTAAGCAAATTTCATTTTTATATGTTATAATGAATACAACTGAATAGGGGGGGCTTCATACAGTTTATTAACTGACCGAGGCTGAGATAAAGCGGTTGTTTTTGGTGGGTACGCATACAAAAACGTAGCTTTGACCCGTAACCTGATGCGGATAATGCCGCCGTAGGTACATTCAAGGCTATATGCTTTTTATGAACGTCTATGGATTTTTCCGTAGGCGTTTTTAGCTTTTTATTATTCAGAAT
>JAISIH010000043.1 GCA_031262105.1 Ruminococcus sp.
GGGGGAAAACAAGAGGACTGTGGAGACGTTCACTCGTGGCAACGAGATTGTACTCAGGTTGTCCCCCTCCCCCCTACTCCCCCTTTGCAGATTACGAAAGATTAATATTAATAAAAAAACAGGGAAAAATCGGCGCGAGAGTGGAAAAAATGGGCGACGGCGCGGGTTGGCGCGGGGTAAAAAGGTGTGGCACAGCGCAGGGAAAAGTTACGGCGCGGCGGCATGGTGCGAAGAAAAAGAGGCAGTACGGCGCGAGAAAAAAGAGTGCGGACGGCGCGGGTTGGCACAGGAAAAAGAGGTACGCGGCGCAGCGGTGGCGTAACATTGAGCGGGTTGACGCGGGAATATTACGGTACACAGCGCGGCGCAAGTGCAAAAAGTGGGAGCGGCGCCGGCGCGACAGAAAAAAGTGCGACGCCGTCGCGATAAAAAGTCGCGGCAACGTCGCATGAAAAAGAGCGATAGCCTTAAATATTAATCTGCTGCACGCGGTCAGGACCGACGCCGATCATTGACACTTTACAACCGCAGAGCTTCTGAAGCTTGAGAATATAATCCTGACAGATGCCGGGGAGATCCTCCCACGTTCTTGCGGCGGTTATGTCGTCGTCGAAGCCGGGGAATTCCTCGTAGACGGGGGTGCAGTCGGCAAGTTCTTCGAGGACGGACGGGAAATAGTCGAGGGTTGTTCCGTCCGATTTTTTATATGATGTGCAGATTTTCAGGGTTTCGATGCCGGAGAGGGTGTCGAGCTTCCCGATTACGAGGTCGGTTATGCCGTTAAGGCGGACAGCGTGGCGGACAATTACCGCGTCAAACCAGCCTGTGCGGCGCGGACGCCCTGTGGTTGTGCCGAATTCCTGCCCCTTTTCGCGGATATAGTCGCCGATGTCGTCCTTAAGCTCGGTCGGGAACGGACCCTCGCCCACGCGTGTTGTATACGCCTTCGCGACGCCGTAAACCTTATCGACAACATTCGGCGCAACCCCCGCGCCGTTTGCTACACCGGCGGAAATCGGGTGACTGCTCGTTACGTACGGGTAGGTGCCGAAGTCGATGTCGAGAAGTGTCGCCTGAGCCCCCTCTAAGAGGAGGGTTTTGCCGCTCTTAATCACCTTGTCGGCAAGCACCGAAACGTCGTCTATAAAGGGTTTCAGCTTCTCGCCGAGGGCGGCATATTCTGCAATTATGCTGTCAATATCAAGCGGCTCGCCGCCGTAAATTTCGGTTATAATTCTGTTTTTAAGCTCGCCTGTCGCGGTTGCCTTAGTTTTTAACGCTTCGGGGTGGGCAATGTCGTAAATCCGCAAGCCAACGCGTTCGTATTTATCGGCATAACACGGACCGATGCCCCGCCCGGTTGTGCCTATTGAAGAGCCGGAATTGCTCTTATATTTTTCGGAAAGGTTATCGAGGGCGATGTGCCACGGCATTATCAAGTGGGCACGAGGGTCGATTTTCAGATTCTCGAATGTTATACCATAAGCGGTAAGCTTTTCCATCTCGGAAAGAAGCACACGCGGGTCGATAACCATCCCCGCGCCGAGCATACAGAGCGTTCCTTTATGCAAAATCCCCGACGGGATAAGGTTTAATTTGTAGGTTACGCCGTCCGCAACGACGGTGTGTCCGGCGTTGTTCCCGCCTTGAGCCCTGACAACAGCGTCCGACTTTTCGGCTAAGATGTCGATCGTCTTCCCCTTCGCTTCGTCTCCCCATTGCGTTCCGATTATTACATTAACTGCCATAAATTTTCCTCCTTTTAGAGTAACCATATTATTGTAACACAAATAGCTTATATCTGTCAAGATATTTTTTGTAAATTTTATTTCCGCTTGACATATTATGTTAACTAAGAGGTGTTGATATGGATTATTTTACATATAATAACAATTGTTGCGATCCTTGCTGCTGTAAATGCATGACCGGACCGACCGGGGCAACCGGCGCAACCGGAGCAAAAGGCGACAAGGGCGATCCCGGCGCAACCGGCGTTCAGGGAATTCAAGGGCAGCATGGGATTCAAGGCGCTCAAGGTGTTCAGGGCCTACAGGGCGAACGCGGACCGGCAGGACCGGCGGGTGCGGACGGCGTTCCCGGAATTCAGGGCGAACAGGGTCCGCAGGGCGTTCCCGGACCGACCGGCGCAAAGGGCGAACCCGGCACAATCGGTCCGCAGGGGATTCAGGGCGAACGCGGAGCCCAAGGCGTTCAGGGTCAGCAGGGGATTCAAGGCGAACAGGGTTTGCAGGGCAACGACGGTCCGACAGGTCCGGCAGGTCCAGCGGGCGAACGCGGTGCAACCGGCAGCACAGGTCCGCAGGGTATTCAAGGTGCGGAAGGCGCGATGGGTACGCTCAACGGCGCGTACGACTCGTATGAAGAGCTGATTGCCGGTCATCCGCAAGGTTCGCAGGGCGACGCTTATTACATAAACCCCGATTTGTGGATCTGGGATATTAACAAGAACGAATGGGTCGATGTCGGGCAGATTGCCGGGCCGCAGGGGATACAAGGCGTCCAAGGCGAACAGGGCATCCCGGGTGCGACAGGCAGCACAGGACCGGCGGGCGAACGCGGCGCGACGGGTGCGGCAGGCTCGCAGGGCGTTCAAGGGCTTCAGGGCGACCAAGGTTTGCAGGGCGTTCAAGGCGTTCAGGGGAACACCGGGGCGACAGGCTCGCCGGGTCCGACAGGAGCTCAAGGTCCGCAAGGGCTTCCCGGGGTGCAGGGTCCGCAGGGTATCGCCGGGAACACAGGCGCGACCGGTCCGGCAGGTCCGGCGGGTCAGCAGGGGATTCAGGGTGCGACAGGTTCACAGGGTCCGGCAGGTGCAGCGGGGCTTCGCGGCGCGACGGGGGCGACAGGTCCGCAGGGGCTTCAAGGTACGCCCGGCGCAACCGGTCCGGCAGGGGCAACCGGCGCAACCGGCGTTTGCGACTGTTCGGAGCTTATTAACAGGATAAATTCCCTCGAAACGACCATAGATAACCTTATTACCTACGTAACGCCCTCCGCAGTCCGCTCGGTTTACACAAACGATCCGACCATCGCGGGCGCGGGAACAAGCGTTATTCAGACGGGGGCAACCTACAACTACTGGGGTTACGATACCCTCGACAACCCTACTTCGCTCTCGAATAAGCAGACATATTACCTCGCCACGTCTGCTCAATTCCCCGAGCTTCGCGACTATCAAGGTGCCCCGACAATTACCACAATGTGGATTGTAACCCCGACCGGCACAACCTACACTCAGCCCGTATATTTCGACAGCACCGGGATTTATTTTACCCCGACATCAACGCTCAACAACCTCCCCGCCGGCACAACTTTCCGCTTCACGCAGTCTTTAATCCTCAATGGGGGAGAGGCAATATAACACAAAAAAGCCGCTTTCGGGCGGCTTGCGGGGACGCCCCCGCGGGCAATCCGCCGCGTCTGCTCTTCACAATCGTATTGTGAATAAGCGGCGGCGGTTGGGCGTTATGCGAGAGTGCGGCTAAATGTTCCACGTGGAACATTTAGAAACTGCCGACACGATACTAATTCTAACAATCCCGCCGCTTGTTTACTAAACGCAAGTGCAGAGCAGACGCGGCGGACTGCCCGCGGGGGCGTCCCCGCTTAACTATTTCATCAATAACATCGCTCGTCTTTTTTACGCCCGAAAGGCAGTCGCTTATCGTTCTTTTTTCGCTGTCGGAGAGGGGCATACCCTCCATCTTCATTGTCATGTCAATGTAGCGGAGAGATTTGTCGAGTGTGTGGCTTTTTTTCATAATTTTTCTACCCCCAAACCCTGTCGTTCTCCTCTTTGGTCGGGCGTTCCATCAGTATTGTTAAGGCGTCGAGGGGGTTTAAGCCGTCGTAAAGGATGTTGTAGGTCTGCTCGGTTATCGGCATCGGTACGCCGAGTTTAAGGCTGAATTCACGGGCAGATTTGGTACAGAAGAAACCCTCGACGGTTCCTGTTTTTGCGACGGCATCAGCCGGGCTAACCCCCTCGCCGATTAGGATTCCGGCGCGACGGTTGCGGCTGTGCATTGAGGTGCAGGTTACAATAAGGTCGCCAAGCCCCGATAAACCCGCGAAGGTTTGCCTTGATGCGCCCAAGGCTATGCCGAGGCGGGCAATCTCCGAGAGACCGCGTGTCATAAGCGCGGCTTTTGTGTTGTCGCCCACGGGCGTTTTTTTCGCCAGACCGTCGCAGATTCCGCAGGCGAGCGCAATTATATTCTTTAACGCGCCGCCGAGTTCACAGCCGATTATATCGTCGTTGTGATAAATCCTGAAAACCTCGTTCGAGAGTTCATTCTCGATCATTAACATTGCCTGTTCGCTCACAGACGCGGCTGTAACGGCGGTCGGAACGCCCCTCCCGACTTCCTCCGCGTGGGAAGGTCCGGTTATCACAACGCAGGGGTTATGGGGCATAACTTCCGCCATAACCTCACTCATTCGCAGCGGTAGACCGTAATCATTCCCCTCAAAACCCTTGCTCGTGTTAACGATAACGGTGTCGGGGTGGGTATACGGTGAAATCGCCCGCAGCGCGTCTCTGCACGCGAAGGTCGGCACGCTCGATATAATTATATCGGACGCCCCAAGCTCTGTCGGGTCGGCAGTGAGTCTAACGCCCGCCGGGATAATTACCCCCGGGAGCTTTAGGCGGTTTTCGTTATCCGCCTGCAAAACCGCAATCTCGCGTTTTGAATTGCTCCAAATCGTGACTTCATGCCCGTATTTATGAAACATTACGCCGAGTGCTAAGCCGAAACCGGCACCAAGTATACCAATTTTCATTTGTTCTTCCTATGAATTGTAAATTTGTTTTCTGTGTGGGAAAGCAGCCGCTTAATATTATCTTTATGCATATAGATTAGCAGGGCGGAGGTCATGGTTGTTAACACGAAATGGGCTATGCACTGCTCTAAACTATAGAATTCGACAAAGTAGTGGAGGCAGAAAGTTAAAATCGGATAAACTACCGCCGAGGTTATCGACGCAACCGACACATATCTTGTTACAGCAATCATAAGTATGAAAAACGGGATTATTATCGCGAAGGTCAGCGGGTCGATTACCAGCAGGATTGAAGCCGCGACAAGCACGCCGCGTCCGCCCTTGAAATGATAATACACCGGGAAAATATGCCCGATTATTGCGAAGATTCCCGATAAGTAACCGACGCTTAGGCTGTCAAACAGGAATGGTGAGACGGGGACTATAGCCCCGATTACATAAATCGAGATAAGTACGGCTATGACGCCCTTCGCAAGGTCGCCGATTAGAGTTAACGCCGCCGGCAAAGCCCCGTAGCAACGGTATGTGTTCGTTAAACCTGCGCTGCCCGAGCCTTTTTCGCGAATGTCTTCGTGCTTTAGTACGCGGACGGTTATTATTGCGGAATTTAGCGAACCCAAGAGGTACGAGACTGCCGCCGTTAATATAAGCGAAAAAATTGTAGTTATTATTGACATTTTTTCTTTAATACTCCTGTTGCGAGTTTTGAAATATACACCTTATCTGTCGTCACTAAAAAGCTTTTCGGCATATCGTAAGTTATTGTAACCGCCTTTTTGCCGAGATGCCGGAGGTAATCGCGGGTCGAATTATTCGCGGAGGTTTTTTCTATATCGAAGATTCCGACGATATCATTTCGGGTAACGAGGACGCCCTCCCCGAGGTGGATCTTCGTCAATTTCGCCGTTTTTGACAAGGAAAAGCTTCCCCCCCTCGATTTTTTCACAGGCTGTAATTATCGTCTGATAGCCCGAAAGATTGTCTAAAATATACCGCCGGCGCGACGCGTCAAGCTCCGACAGCACGTCATCAAGAAGCACAATCGGCGGCTCGTTCGTCTCAACCTCGAGGATCTTCGCCGCCGCAAGCTTTAGGGCAAGCGCAACGCTCCTCTGCTGCCCTTGCGAGGCGAACTCGCGGACGGGCTTATTATCAAGGGTTAAGAAAATATCGTCGCGATGGATTCCCACGAGGGTTGTGCCTATTCGACGTTCGTCGTCGGCGTGTTCGCAAAGTCTTTCGTAATAATATTCGGGGGTAAACTCCGCCGCTTCGATTATTTTTTTATAGACGGAGGAATAAAAACGCACCGAGAGTTTTTCTTTTCCGCTCGATATTTCGTTATAAATCTGCCCCGCCGCTCTGTCAAGCATCTTAATATAGACGTCGCGATAGAGCGATATATGCGCCCCTAATTTCGAGAGCTGGGCATCCCAAATTTCGGTGTCGATATTACAGGTCGGGTCTTTCAGACAGGCGTTTCGCTGGGCGAGGACTCTGTTATAGCGGGTTATAACCCCGGCATAGGCGGGGCGGATCTGCGACACGGAGAGGTTACAGAACGAGCGGCGTAAAATCGGCTCGCCGTTAACGAGAGAAAGGTCTTCCGGCGTGAATATAACCGCCTTAACCATGCCGAAAAACTGCGACAGGCGCGGCGTTATAGCGACACCGTTCGCGGTTATCGAATGAAGCTTTTTTTTATCGTAAAGCGCGGTTATAACCTGCCGCCTGTCCTTATCCATGAAGTTTATGCAGATCGTCATGGCTGTGCGGTCATAGCCGAAAAGCTCCTGCTCCCTTGCGCCGCGAAAGCTCTTTACGCCGGTCATAATCCACAGGGCTTCGAGCAAATTCGTCTTCCCCGCCCCATTATCGCCATAGAGGATATTAAGCCCCGGGTCCGGGAATATAAGGGAGTCCCTGATGTTTCTGAAACCGTCAACGTCAATCCGTTCTATAATCATGTTACAGTAACCCTCTTACCGTCAAATTCAAAAGAGTCCCCGGCGCGAAGCTTCTTCCCGCGAATAGTGCAAACTTCACCGTTTACCTTTACCTTTTCGTCAAGGATAAAAGCTTTCGCGTCAGAACCCATGTTAACAAGCCCTGCGAATTTTAAGGCTTGCTGTAATTTTATAAACTCTGTTGTAATTTTAATTTCCATCTTTAATATTACTTAACATTAATTTTATGCGATTTTCTTGGTTAACCCTTGTTGCGCCGGGGTCGTAGTCTACTGCTACAATATTAGCGGACGGGAAGTTCTCGCGGACAACCCTGTTCATGCCGCGTCCGACAATGTGGTTCGGGAGGCAACCGAAAGGTTGGGCGACAACGATATTATTCACGCCGTGTTTGCAGAGTGCAGACATCTCCGCCGGTATAAGCCAGCCCTCGCCCATCTTCACGCCTTGGTGAATGAGGGTATCTGCAAACCCGCGAAGCTCCTCGAAGTCGTGGGGCGGCTCGAACACGCCCTGTGACTTTATAAGCTCGGTCATCTCGTAGGATTTTTTTAAGAGAAACCGATATGCGGCGTCGAACATCAGCGTTTTCGGTGAGCGGATTCCGTAGATTATCCCGTCGTTAACGGTGTTCACCGCGCAGTACAGGCAGAAGTCGATAAAGGACGGAACAATCGGCTCTGCACCCTCGCGGATTAAGAAATCTTCGAGGTGGTTGTTCGCGAGCGGCGAATATTTAACGTAAATTTCCCCGACGATGCCGACTTTCGGCTTATCAAACGGCTTCATCGGGACTGCCGCGAAGTCGTCTAAAATCCGCCGGTAATAGTGTCTTGTGCGGCTAAAACTCCCGTCAGAGAAGCTCTGCGCAAGCCTTTTTTCCCATCTTGCAAGCATACGCCGCCCGTCGCCCTTGTTAACCTCGTAGGTACGAACGCGATTATAGCAGTTCATTAGAATGTCGCCGTAAAGAGCTGCGTGTAAAAACATCCAAAACATCGGGAGTGTAACCGAAAAGCCCTGCTCTTTCTGGAGTCCCGAGAAGTTAATACTAAGCACCGGTATCTGCGGGTAGTCTTTTTTCAGTGCTTTTTTAAGGAGGAAAAGATAGTTCGATGCCCTGCAACCGCCGCCCGTCTGCGAAATCATGACGGCGATTTTATTCACATCATACCGCCCCGATTTTATCGCCTCTAAAAACTGCCCGATAACAAGCAAGGCAGGATAACACGTGTCGTTATGGACGTGCTTTAGTCCCTCGTCCGTCACGCTTCGCTCCGACGAGGTCAATAGCTCTATGTCGTAGCCGTGCTGACGAAAAACCGCCATGATAAGCCCGAAATGTATCGGGAGCATATCCGGGATTAGGATTTTGTGGATAGACTTATCAAACAATGGGTGTGTCACCGTCGCTTTTTAAGGTTTCTTCGCAGAATTTTTGCAGTATGGGGATGTCGTTAATTGCGGTGTCCCATATGTCGGATATATCCATGTCGTCATAATGATGGGCGTATAGATTTCGCATTCCCTTAATTTGATTCCACGGGATTTTATCTAATGTTTCATTTCTGAAATCGTCCGAAAGATTTTTTGAAACTTCGCCTATCTGCATTTCGCGCATTGAAACGGCATCAAAAAATTCATAATCCGATAAAAATTCCTCATAACTGTAATCATGCTTTTTCACATAACCGCTTATGAGCTGACAATGAAATAAAATCTTTTCTAATACCTGTTTGTTTATGTTATCGAGCATAAATATTCACCATATCTTTTTTCAGATTGTTGAGGAAATATTTATCTTTGCTGTCATGCAGTACGTCGGTCGTAATCATATCAATTGATTTTTCAAAACGTGTGTCAAAATCGTCATAAACCCCGCCGAGCTTAAACATTCCGATAACACCGGTATTCGTCCTGTCAATCATCAAGTCAATATCCGACTTCTCGTCCGCTTCCCCGCGGGCGTAAGAGCCGAAGAGATAGACTGCCGGAAGATTATACTTTTCGGCGACGGGGCGTATTCGTTCTTTTATTTCATCAATTGTGTAAATCATCAATTTCCTCTAAGGGGTGTTCTTTCAGGTAGGCTTCTCAGAAACGCTGTATAGCAGGGATTTCATCAACGGC
The DNA here is from genome assembly GCA_031262105.1 of Ruminococcus sp. GTDB lineage: Bacteria > Bacillota > Clostridia > Oscillospirales > Ruminococcaceae > JAISGY01. Next base: position 8,904 of record JAISIH010000043.1, read on the forward strand.
TGTTTTCCATATATCCGATGTTTTCATTTTTTTGTATTCATGTGCGTACATATTTCTCATGGTGCGAAAACCGAACCATGAAATCTTATCCTTTGAAGAATCTTTAATCTCTTCTGATAAAAATTTTGAATCCTCACCAATCTGCATTTCAGCCATAGAAATTGCGAGGTAAAATTCCTTGTTGCTTAAAAATTCTTCATAGCTATAATCATGTTTATTTAAAATTTCGGTTATTGTTTCGCAATAATCGAGTATTTTTTCTATAATTTGCCCGTCGATATTACCTCTCATATATTAAGACCATGTCTTTCTTAACGTTATAGTGAAAACGTTTGTCACCATCATCGTCTAAAACGTCGGAAGTAATCATATCAATTGATTTTTCAAAACGTGTGTCAAAATCGTCATAAACCCCGCCGAGCCTGAAAACACCGGCAACATCAGTCCCCGTCCTATCAATCATCAAATCAATATCCGACTTCTCGTCTGCTTCCCCGCGGGCGTATGAGCCGAAGAGATAGACTGCCGGAAGATTATACTTTTCGGCAACGGGGCGTATTCGTTCTTTTATTTCATCAATAGTATAAACCATAATTTATTCGCTCTTTAAGGTTTCTTCGCAGAAGGTTTTAAGTTCCGGGATATTTTTTGTTGCCGTGCTAAAGATAATCTGACTGTCCATGTTATCATAATTATGAGCGAACATATTCCGCATACTTTTCATTAGTTTCCACTGTATTTGGTTCTCCGTTGCCGTTTTGAATTCGGCTGTAAAATGACCGGTAATTTCGCCGATTTGCATTAAAAGCATAGAAATAGACAGATAAAACTCGTCACTGCGGAATGTTTCATAATCAAAATTACATTTTTCCAGAAGTGCAATTGTTCTGTCACAATAAGAAAGAATTTTTTCAAGACATTGGCGGTCAACATCAACGTGCATAAATTTGTACCTTCTCGTGCAAAACGTTGTTTTTAAAGGTTTTGTCTCTGCTTTCCTTAAGTGCGAAAGTCGTTATCATATCAATTTCTTTTCCGAGGTGTTCTTTCATATCATCAAAAACATCCGCGTATTCTAAAAGCCCTTTAACCGCCGTCCCCGTCCTGTCAATCATCAAATCAATATCCGACTTCTCGTCCGCTTCCCCGCGGGCATAAGAGCCGAAGAGATACACTGCCGGAAGATTATACTTTTCGGCGACGGGGCGTATTCGTTCTTTTATTTCATCAATAGTGTAAACCATAATTTTATCCCATTGCCGCGACAAGGCTTCTAAGCCGTATCTTCGCTGCGCCGAGGTTGTTTATCTCGTCGATTTTCAGTTGTGTGTAGAGTTTGCCTTTTGCTTCGAGGATTTCGCGGACTTCGTCGGTGGTTATTGCGTCGATTCCGCAGCCGAACGAGACGAGCTGAACAAGCTGCATATCGGCCTGCGTTCCGACATATTCGGCGGCTCTGTAAAGGCGGCTGTGGTAGGTCCATTGGTTTAGGACGTTAAGCTTCGGGGTCGCCGCACGCCGGTATATGCTGTCTTCGGTTATAACTGCAAGCCCGAGGGAGGTTATAAGCTTGTGGATGCCGTGGTTAATTTCGGGGTCGATATGATAGGGGCGTCCGGCTATAACGATAATTTTCTTGCCCTTTTCGCGGGCTTCCGCAATTATCATCTCTGCCTTTGCGTTAATTTCGTTAAAATAATCTTCCATCGCGGCTTCTGCCTTGATAAGCGCGGCTTTGACGTGCTTTTTCTTAACCTTCCATTTCGACAAAACGCCTGTCATTGTTTCGATAACATGGTTTTTGCGGTTTAGATTTATGAAGGTGTGGTAGAAATTGTCGTCGGTCAGCTCCTTGATGTTGCCCTTGAGAAGCTCGGGGTAGTAGGCAACAACAGGGCAGTTATAGTGGTTGTCGGAGCCGCCCTCATCCTTATTATATGTCTCGCAGGGGAAGAAGATGAAATCCGCGCCGCGTTCGAGTAACGAGAGGCACGCCCCATGCGCAAGCTTCGCGGGATAACATACCGTGTCGGAGGGGATTGTGTGCTGACCTTTGTAGTAGGTGTCGCGGGTGGTCTCCTCCGAAATTATTGTTTCAAAACCAAGCTCATTAAACAAGGTTACCCAGAACGGCAGCTGTTCATACAACCCCAGCGCGAGCGGCAAGCCGACCTTTGCGCGGGGTTTATCGGTTATCTCCTTAACGTGGCTCACAGAGCGGGAAAGGAGCAGTTTATATTTATACTCAAACAGGCAGAGTTCCTCCGAGGCTTTCTGTAAGCCCGCGCCTTTTTCGCAGCGGTTCCCGGAGATGAAGCGATGCCCGTCTGCGAAGGTTATTACCGTGAGACTGCACTTTGATGTACAGCCGGCGCAGTTCGCCTGTTTTGATTTGTAGGAGAAAGTTTTCAGTTCCTCTGCCGTAATAAGTTTGCCGTCATGCTTAGCGTTTTTCTTAGCGTATAGGGCCGCGCCGAACGCTCCCATCAGCCCCGCTATAGCCGGGCGGACAACGTTTCTGCCGAGTTCAATCTCGAATGCTCGTAAGACTGCATCGTTAAGGAAGGTTCCGCCTTGGACGACGATATGTTTTCCTAATTCCTCGGTGTTTTTTGCGCGGATAACCTTATAGACGGCGTTTTTGATTACCGACGAGCTTATGCCTGCCGAAATGTCGCCGACTGTGGCGCCGTCTTTTTGCGCCTGTTTTACCGAGCTGTTCATGAAAACAGTACAGCGGCTTCCGAGGTCAACCGGGTGGGCGGCGAAAAGCCCGAGCTTCGAGAATTCCTCAACGCCATAGCCCAGAGCCCTTGCGAAAGTCTGTATAAAACTGCCGCAACCCGAACTGCAAGCTTCGTTAAGCATTATCGAGTCTATTGCCTTGTTTTTAAGCTTGAAGCACTTTATATCCTGACCGCCGATGTCGATTATGAAGTCAACTTCCGGCTCGAAAAAGGACGCGGCGTTAAAATGCGCGACAGTCTCGACTATGCCGAAATCCAAGCCCAGACCGGCTTTTATGAGGTCTTCCCCATAACCGGTGACTGCCGAGCCTTTTATCTTAATCCGCTCTCCGACAAGCTGGTAAATTTCCGCAAGTTTTGCGGCTATAACGTCGAGGGGCTTGCCCATATTCGCGGCGTAGTGGGAATATAAAAGGGCGTTGTTTTCGGAGATGAGGGTCAGCTTCGTGGTTGTTGAGCCGGCATCTACACCGAGGTATGCGTTGCCGGAATAGCTTTCTATATCGGCTCTTGCAACGTCAACGTTCCCGTGGCGTTCCTTAAATTTGTTATATTCATCTTCACTGGCAAACAGCGGGTCTGACGTGATTATCCCGGTGTTAACGTGAAGGTCTTCGATTTTCTTTGTTATCTTCTCTAAGGTGTATTCGCCGGTCGCCGACAACGCTGCGCCGTATGCCATGAAGGTTGTCGCGTCGTCGGGGAAAACCGCGTTTTCGTCCGAGAGGTTAAGCGTTTTTATAAATGCGGCGCGAAGTGCCTTCAGGAAAGAGAGCGGACCGCCGAGGAAAAGCACTTTCCCCTCGATAGTTCTCCCCTGCGCAAGCCCGGAAACCGTTTGGTCAACCACAGCCTGAAAAACGCTTGCGGCGATGTCTTCGTGCATTGCGCCTTGGTTTAAGAGAGGTTGGATATCGCTTTTTGCGAAAACCCCGCAGCGTGAAGCAATCGAATAAACCTTCTTTGCCGAAAGCGCAAGGTTATCGAGTTCGTCCGCAGAGATACCTAAAAGCGTCGCCATCTGGTCGATAAATGCGCCTGTGCCGCCCGCGCAAGAACCGTTCATACGCTGTTCAATGCCGCCGGTGAGGAAGATTATCTTCGCATCTTCTCCGCCGAGTTCTATTACAACGTCGGTGTCGGGAAAACGGCGTTCGACCGCCTCATAAGCGGCATAAACTTCCTGAACAAACGGCAGGTCAGCCGCTTCTGCAATTCCCAAGCCGGCAGAGCCGGTTATAGTCATCGCGAAAGTCCCGGAAAGAAGCTTCGCCGCTTCATTAAGCTGTCTTACAACAGTCTCGCGAACCTTAGAAAAATGCCGCTCGTACTTTGTATATAAAACAGAGCGGTCTTCATCTATAACCGCAATCTTAACAGTAGTTGAACCAACGTCAACGCCGACATAAAGTTTATTTGTTTCCATTAATATTCCTTGTTGTTATTAAAGTAAAGCACCATGGGGCGAATTAAAGACATACCGCCCGTCCGGCAGGACAATAAACAAGCTCCCGTGTTCGTCTCTCCCGCCCGCTATAAGCTCAAGGTCGGAGTCGGACAGCACGCGCCTGTTCCGATATGCAAGATAATTTTTCGCATCTTCAAGCTCAATCGCGCCGCCCGCTTCGTCGATTATCGCGACAACCTCTTCGGCAGCCTTTGCCTTTATAAGCCTTTTTAATATATCGTCACTCATGTCTCTTCCTCCGTATCAGTGTCGGGGTTGCCCTCCGGGAATTCAGCCAAAACCTCTTCGGACTCTTTATCGGTAAGCCGGTCAATTAAGCCCGCAACCGCTTCCATTATATCAGCCATAATAAGCAGCGACGGATTCTCGCCGGTAACTTCCGCATCGCAGTTTTTCTTATAAAGCGCAAGTCTGCTGTTATAAAGCTTTTCAAGCTCTGTGTCGTTAAGGGCATCCGCAATCGGTCTAACGCCCTGCTCCCGCCTTATACGCCGCTCGCAAAGGTTATACGGTGTGTTTATAAAGACGACAAAGCCGCCCGATAACCTCACCGCGCCGTAATTTTTCCCGTCCGTCATAGTTCCGCCGCCGAGCGACACAATCGCGTTTCTCCCGCAAAGTTCCCTAAGGCAATCCGCCTCGGTCTTCCGGAAGACTTCCTCTCCGCGTTCCGCAAAAATCTCGGAAACGGTTGCCCCGAGCTTCTTTTCAATGTATTCGTCAAGGTCGATATGCTCTGCACCCGTCATACGCGCAAAGGTTTTCGCGGCTGTGGTCTTGCCGCTTGCCATGAAACCTGACAAAAATATAGTATACATAACATTACCTCATTAATGTTCGCAATGTTCCACGTGGAACAATTTTACGCTGTGTATTCTTCAAGATGGGCTGACAGAGCCTCGAAGAAGCAGGCGTAGAACATGGAGAAGAATATATCGGATGCCCCGAGGAGGAATATGTTCTTGTTCGTTATCGCCGCAAGCTCCGGCACCTTCGCGAAGATATAGTTTTTGTACCAATCGGCGGTGAACGGCGGCAGCGGTTTGCCCTTCTTGACAAGGTATTTTATCTCAAGGAACGCCTCCGGCACAACGTCGTCGGTGTTCCCGCCGCCCTTGTTGAGGACTGCCTGATAGATTTTATAAATCTGGTCGTCAGAGAGCGGCTTTTCGCCTATCACAACCGGCTTAAGTGCCGGCGTTCTCACGGCGAGCGAATATACCATCGCCGGCAGAAGCCGCCTGTATTCCTCCGTCTCCATCTCCGAAACCTTCACGCCCTCTGCGCGAAGCCCCAAGACAGAAAGCGCATCGACGTCCGTAACGTTGTTGATAACAAGCTTTATAACGTCCTTTATGTTGACGTTGTAAAAATCCTTCTCCGCAAGGCTGTATATATACTTCATGGTGTTATACATACTGACCCCGCCGCGCAGGATAAAATCCGCCATACCGTCTATGGCTTTTTTTTCATCGTAAAAGTCCAAGGTTACGTTGGGGGGAAACCCTTTCTGGAGAAAGGGTTATCCCCCCAAACCCCCCTTCCTAAAGACTTTCGTCTTAAGTATTATAGGATTTGAGGTTTGTTCGCTTTGTTTTTCCATTACTCTTCTCGTTCAACCCTTTCCCACACGGGGTTCGCGAGGGTTGCTTTTCTTCCGTCAATCTCTACCGGCTCTGCGTCTTTAAGCTTCACATTCCCTGCCGCTTTAACTTCACTGTTCCCGAAATTGTCGGGGTTAAAGCTCTGCACCGCGTCCTTAGGCAGATCATGGATAACCTCCGCGTGTCTGTCTTCTGTCCTCTCGCCTCTCGCCTCTGTGTGCGGCGGCGGAACATAATTCGGGAAAGCAGGGGTGTTATCCTCGGCGAAATATGACGAATAGTCTTTATCATTAGGCGCAGGCGGGGGCGTTATGCCGTAATCCGGGAACGGAACATTCCCGATACTGTGCATATTATCCGTCGCAAGCGCAAACCTTGCAAGCCTGTCAACCGGCTCGCGCGGGATAATCCTCTTTTGTCTTGCCGCAAGTTTTATCTCGTCGGCAAGCTTCTCGGAATAGTCGAGGAACATCGAGAGCTGTTCTAAGTTGCCCTCGCCGGTTTTCACGTTCCGCTTCATGTTCGAGAGATATTGCGACCACTCGCGGAATTCATTTTCATTAATCGACTTCGCAACCCGCTTGTAGATGCTGTTATAGAGTGCCTGACAGCGTTTCTCCACCGATTCGGGGATATCGAGCGGCAGATATTCGCGCTTCGGGGCAGAATATTTTATGTGGACAAATTCGCCCGTCTCGGGGAAGTATTCCTCCCTGTCAACAATCGGCGGCGGCGATTCAGGCTGCGGTGTGTTCGTTACAAACGGAACGTTCTCCGGCTCGTCAAGTTCATCCGGCGGATAGTCTATGCCTGTTTCGGGCGGCAATGCGAGCTTTGCGGCACGTGCGGCTAAGGCTCTGCACGTCTGCCCGCTTGAATTTATTCTGTCGCAATAATTTTCACCAAATTCGGTTGCGTTTATTAAAAAGTAGCGTTCGCAGTTCTCGCACTTTTTAAGGTGTATCCCCATCTCGGACATTACATCGAATTCGAGGTCGATTAGTGCTTTGAGGGAGGACACGATATAGACTTTTTCGGGGAGGTTCTCGACCGATTTTGTGAAAAGTTCCTCCTCCGGCTCTTGCGGGCGGGTCATGCCGAGCATATATGAATATGACAGGACTGCGAATTTGTCTTCAAGGACATCTGTGTTATAAACGTCGTTGTCGGAAAGGTCCGGCACGTAGGTAAGCTGTTCTTCAAGGCGTTTATAGATCGACTTCGCCGCCGATGAACTCACCGCAAACGCCGCCGACGGCGCAAGGCAGGGGTTATAAACCTTTACTGCCGGCAGGGCAGTCTTCGGAACAGCACATTCGTTCGATGCGATTGAGAACGCAAGGTCGAAATACTGTTTTAACGTCAGGCACTTGAGGGAGGTTTGCTGTTCGCCCTCGTAGATAAAGTTAATCTTATCCTTAACATATCTTTGAAGCCCGGAGATAACCGTCCATTGGTTCGCGGCTCTAAACGTCTTATACTTCGAGATACGCTCGAAAAGGGCAACCTCATAAGGAATCTTGCTCGAAATACAGCGCATCCAAAGCTCGTCCTCGGAAAGGCGTTCAGAGCGGCATATATACTCGATTATGCAGTCGATAACGATATCGGAAAAGTCGCCGTCACGCCCCGCGTAGATGAAGGGGTGGGCTTTTGAAATTGCGGCGCGGGCAGAATCCATCGTCGCCTTCGGGAGGGTGCCGGTTTTCTTCGCTTGACGTCCGGCTTCGATTGCAGTCTCCCAGAAAAAGGTAAAATCAAACTCGGAAAACTGTAACAGAGACCGCCCTACATCAAGCTTAAAGAAGGCGTTCCCGGAATTAATCCTGTCTGTGAAATAGATTGGGGTTTGTTTTACCATAATCTTTCCTATTAAAAGTAATATTTATCCTTTTGGTTTGTATTATCATCTTCGCCGATATGTTCCCTTACTTCGTCTACCTTTTTAATCAGGGCATCTGTCTTGCGGCGAACCTTTCTTGCGGCAACGAAATTAATCATCAGCGCGAGGGCAAAAACGCTAAGCCCGATGAGGGTTATGACGTTAATTTTAAGGTCGTCGGCAAAGACCCACATTAACCCCACGGCGACGATAAAGAATATTGTTAAGAGGTCCCCGAGGGGGATTTTGCGCTTCTTTTGCATAATACTACCATTTTAATTCTTCTATCTTTATATTATAACATATTAATAGTATTTTGTAAAGCAATACTGCAAAAAAAAATTTGCCGCTTGCAATTTTTATTATAATATGTTATAATGGATAAAAACCTGTCGGGGAAACTTATGAACAAAAAACATATCGCCGCCGTTTTAATCCTTGCGCTTGTGATAATTTTAACGCTTGCCGCGCTTGTTATAATCGGGCAGGTTAAGCTTAATAAGCTCGAGGCGGAAAATCTGTCCCTTGCGGCATATGCCTCGGCTGTGCCGGAGTTTACATATCCTGACGCAACCGATCTTGTGACGATTGACGACGCATATCTGGGCGAAATTTCAATTGCAGCTCTGTCGGGCGTTCCGAAAAATTCTTACGACTACGACAATCTTTATTATGAGGACGGGCGTTATAACTACACCGTTGACGGCTTCACGACCTCTGCGGCGGGGATTGACGTTTCGTATTATTCGGAGGATATCGACTGGGAGGCTGTCAAGGCGGACGGGATCGACTTCGCGATGATTCGCGTGGGGTTTCGCGGCTATGTAAGCGGCGAACTTAACCTTGACAAAAAGTTCCACGAATACATGGCGGGGGCAACTGCCGCCGGGCTTGATGTCGGGGTTTATTTTTACTCACAGGCGGTTAATGCGGCGGAGGCTCTCGAAGAGGCGGAATTTGTGATCGAGCAGATTAAGCCCTATCAGCTTACATATCCGGTCGCGCTCGATATCGAGATAACCTCCGCCGAGAATGTAAGGCAGAATGAAGTTTCCGGCGAGGTTTTGAGTGAAGTTTGCGAGGTTTTTTGCGACAGAATTTTCGAGGAAGGCTACCGCCCGATGGTCTACGCGAACAAGCGGATGGCTTATCTTAAGCTTGATATGCGCAGGGTTTGCAAGTACGATTTTTGGTACGCAGAGCATGATAAGGACGGCGACGACCCGACGTTTGCTTATGATTTTCGTATGTGGCAATATTCCTCCGAGGGGGAAGTTGACGGGATTAATACGCCGGTTGACTTAAACATTTGCTTTTACAATTACCGATTGGATTAATATGAACAGATACGAATACAAATTTCTCATATCAAACGCAGAAGCAATTGATATTTCCGCAAGGCTTTCTGCGGCGATGTCACGCGATAAAAATTACGCTGACGAAAGCTATTTTATCCGCAGTTTATACTTTGACGACCGTAACTATTCTGCTTATTACGACAAGGTTAACGGCGTGGAGCATAGGGAAAAATTCCGCATACGTTTTTATAACGCCGACCCCTCGTACATAGTTTTTGAACGGAAATTAAAGCACGGGATTAAGGTTAATAAATCGCAGATTCGCATTGACGAAAATATCGCGAGGGCGGTTATTGCCGGGGATTTTTCGGCTTTGGGCGGCGACATTTCGGGCGGCGAAAACGGCGAATTAACCGGCGAGATTTACGCCCGGTTCGCGCGGGGTTTTTATCCTGCCGCAGTTACCGATTACGAGCGTGAAGCCTTTACGCACCCTGCCTCCCGCACACGCATAACCCTTGACAAAAACCTTCATGCGCCGCTTTCTTTCGATATATTTGATGCGCCTGTGACTTTGCCGATTTATGATAACGGCGAAGTTATCCTTGAAGTCAAGTTCGATACTTTTTTGCCGGAGTTTATAAAGCTCCTTCTGCCGCGAAATATCGGGCAGCCTTTGGCGATATCTAAGTATTGCCTTTGTCGCGAGGTTTTAATGAAGTGCAAATAAAAAAGCCCCTTTGGGGGCTATTTTTTTATGTATTTAGAGGTTGTCTTTGTCAAGCCTTTTCTTTGCTTCAATGTAAACCTCGTTGTCGGCGCGGACGGAGATTATAATTACCTTCATTTCATATTCGCTTCGGATAAGCTTATACACGACCCTTACGCCGAGTTTTAAGAATTTGAGTTTTAGACAGCCTGTCAGATTGATCCCTGCTTTATTTCCGAGAGGGTGTCCATAACCGCCCTCAGACTTCGGTAAAGGGTTTTGCAGGGCTTTTAATATACCTTTGGCGATTTGCGTTCTCCCCGCTTTATCAAAAGCCGCTAACTCCCGTTCTGCTTCATCAAGATAACTTATATGCCAACTCATATTAACTCGACGTCCTCTGCGTTTTCTATATCCTCTTCGGTTATGCCGAGTCTTGACATAACCTCTTCATGCGAAATAAAGTGCTTCTGTGCTTCTTCCCAACCGCCATATGCGTTTATTCGTTCTTCGGCAAGCTTAAGAAGCTCCTCGTCTTCGGCTTTTTCATCAAATGGATAAATAGCAATAATCTTCGCCGCGAATTCGTTAAAATCCGCTTCCGGCATTGATGCTATCTTCGTTATCATTATCTCTTTTGTCATAGTTTTTTATCCCCCTCGAATTTTTTATGTATCATCATAATGGTCGCGGCAGGAAGCAACTATAAGTGTGTCGCTTTCTATGCGATAAACTAATCTGTGTTTATCGGTAATTCGCCTGCTGAATAAGCCCGCTTTGTCGCCTTTTAACGCCTCCGGCTTGCCGATTCCCGACATTAAGCCGTTTCGTATGATGTCTTTTAGCAACGCATCTATTTTTCCGACCATTTTTTTATCGTTTTGTATCCAATACAAAAAGTCGTCCCAACCCGTTTTCGTGAAGGAATATTTGTCAGTCTTCATACGCCTCTAACTCTTCCATTGTCTTAACGATAAGCGGCTCGCCGTTCTCATATTCGGCTATAGACTTCGCTATATATGCCATGTTTGCATCTGAGTAAAAATGATCATCATTATCATCTGCTATAAGGTATGAAAATAACGGATCGAACGCAGCTGAAATTACCTCAAACGCTTTATCCGGCATTAAGTCAATCTTGGTTTTCATTATCTCTCTCGTCATAATAAATCACTCCTTTTTACTATTATACCCGAAAATTTTTATTGTGTCAACCCTCAATCATCCTCGCGATTCCGCTCCTTGATAATAAGCCTAACCGGCGTTCCGGTAAGCCCGAAAGTCTGCCTTATCTGGTTTTCGATATAACGTTGATACGAAAAATGGAAGAGGTCGGCGCGGTTTACAAAACATACGAACGTCGGGGGCTTTGTTGAAGGTTGGGTCATGTAGTAGATTTTAAGGCGCCTGCCTTTGTCTGTCGGGGGTTGAACCCTTGCGACGGCGTAGGACAGCACGTCGTTTAACATTCCTGTCGAGATTCGCATACAATTTTCGCGGTTCACATTCTTAATCTGCTCAAAAAGCCCGTCAATCCCCCTGCCCGTCTTCGCGGAAATAAACTCGAACGGCACATAGCTCATGAAAGAAAAATCGTTCGCAAGGCTTTTGCGCATCTCGTTCATAGTATTTGTCGTTTTTTCAACAATATCCCATTTGTTCACCGCGACAATACAGCCCTTGCCCTTCTCATGCGCGAAACCCGCAACCTTGCTGTCTTGGTCTGTGAAGCCTTCCGCGCCGTCTATCATTATAACGCAGACGTCCGCCCGCTCGACAGCCATATATGCCCGAAGCACCGAAAAATGCTCGAGCTTGTCATTCACTTTCGACTTGCGGCGAATTCCCGCCGTGTCTATGAAGACAAATTTGCCGTGGCTGTTCTCAATTATGCTGTCAATTGCGTCGCGGGTCGTTCCGGCAATGTCCGAAACGATGGAGCGTTCCTCGCCCGAGACGTAATTTATCAGCGACGATTTGCCGGTGTTCGGCTTCCCGATAACGGCGACTTTGATGTATTCCTCCTCGTTTTCAAGCGGCATTTCATCGGGGAAATGTTCAAAAATCCTGTCGAGAAGGTCGCCTGTGCCGTGTCCGTGGGCGGCGGAAACCGCGACAGGCTCGCCCAAACCGAGATTATAAAATTCGTAATAAGCCATCGGCGGCTCGCCGAGAGTATCGCACTTGTTAACGGCAAGAATTATCGGCTTCGATGTCTTTCGGAGCATCTCGCCGACCGCAATGTCGTCGGGCGTAACCCCCTCGCGCATATTAACAAGGAAAATTATAACATCCGCAACGGCAACGGCAATCTGCGCCTGCCGCCTCATCTGCGCCGGAATAGTCTCCTCCGACTCCGGCTCGATTCCGCCCGTGTCGGTTAACATAAACTTCTTCCCGCGCCACTCACATTCGGAGTAAATCCTGTCTCGCGTAACCCCGGGAGTATCGTCTACGATTGAAATCCGCTTGCCGGTGAGCTTGTTAAAAAGGGTGCTTTTCCCGACGTTCGGGCGACCAATTATTGCCGCAATCTGCATTATATTCCCACAATCTTTCTGAAAACTTCCGCACCGTCCCTGCGAATAATCTCGCAAGGGGTTCCGAGAGCTTCCTTTACATCCGTTAAGGTTAAATTATCCAAAAACAGCTCCGTGTCTTTTTTGAACATATCTTCAAGGAGCAACACTGTCCCTGCCGCGCCTTGCAGAGCTTTTATAATATCGCCGCCGGTCAGCAGCCCGGTTACATTAACTCCGCCGCCGTAAAAATTATTTTTAACTGCGCGAACGGTCGTGTTAACGTTAAACAACCTCCCGGCGTAGTCTACAAGGCGGCTAACGGGTTCATGCGACCCCTCGCCGGTTACTATTATATATTCTTTTCCGCGATATTTTTTGCGCCTCTTTATATTATCGCGAAGTTCATATAAAAACTCGTCGGCAAACGCCCGGACGAAGCCAACGCCGTTTTCATACTGGGGGTAGTCGTCGTAATAACCTGCCGGGGGGATGGGCAGCCGCGCCGTCAGGAAAAATTCGTCTGAGGCGTAGACGGTTCGCCGCCCGTCACGCGCCGCAAACTTCTCCGCGAACTCGTTCATCGTGTCGATAACTGCCTGTGCGGAAATCCTGTCGAACGGCTCGAGCGGGAAAAGCCCGTCGCGATGGGCAGTCAGCCCCACAGGCACGGCGGCAATTCCGCCGAAACTGCCGATTTTATAAAGCTCCGAGAGGGTGAAGCGAAGCTCCGCGCCGTCGTTTATCCCCTTGCATAATACTAACTGTATATTTACGCGATTTCCCGCCTTGACAATCCGTGTAACGTCGGCGATTCTCTCCCCGGCGAAGCGGTTTTTCATCATCTTCACGCGAAGCTCGGGGTTCATTGTATGGAGGCTTACGTTTAGGGGCAGTTTCATTTTAATAATTCTCGCGATGTCGGCTTCGGTGAGGTTCGTGAGGGTTACATAATTCCCCGAAATGAATGACAGGCGGCTGTCGTCGTCCTTGAAATAAATCGCGTCGCGCATACCTTTCGGGTTCTGGTCGATAAAGCAGAATATGCAATTGTTGCGGCAGCTTTTAACTTCGTCCATCAAAAATGTCTCAAACTGGAGTCCTATGTCTTCGTACTCCTGCTTTTTTATACTGTAAGTATATTCTTTGTCCTGCTTTATTTTTAGGGTTAATTTTGTTTCTTTATTATAATAGTCATAATCTAAAAAATCGTTTATCTCGAAGCCGTTAATCGACAGCAGTTCGCCTGTTTTTATTCCCGCTTTTTCGGCTATGCTTTTAGGGGTTATTGCTTTTATTTTTACCATATTTTTTATACTATCGTTTTGATTTTTAGTAAATGATTTATTTTTTGAATGTTAGGGTTAATTTTAAATTTAATGAATAGCTTTATCGCCCCGAAATGTCGGGCTTAATTTATTTTTTTGTACATGATTAAAACCTTTTTGAATGTTAGGTTAATTCATTTTTAAGTGAATTATTAAAATCTTTTTGAAAATGTAGGGGGAGATAAGGGGAGAGGGGGGCAACCTGAGTACAATCTTGTCTGCACGATTGAAAGTCTCCACTGTCCTCTTGTTTCCCCCCTCT
>JAISIH010000082.1 GCA_031262105.1 Ruminococcus sp.
ATCGCGGGGATATTAAGCGGAATTCTCACGGGCGTTATCCTCGGAGCGGTCGTTAAGGCAATGGAAAAATTAAAGAAACAGAGCTAATATATGAAAAATCTCGGCGGAGTTAAGCTTTCTCACCATAAAAATACAGCGGACTCTAAAACGGTTGATTTCGGCTTGCCGAAACTTATCCGCATACCCATGGCGCAGGCTATGGGGGCGATACCCAATCTTTTCCTAAAGCCGGACGACAAGGTTTTTGTCGGGCAGAAAATCGGCAGTGCAGACTCGTTTATGTCTGCGCCGATACACTCCCCCGTTTCCGGCGATGTTATCGACATTTCGGATTACCTTAACCCGAACGGCTCGCACTGCAAGGCGGTTACAATCCGCCCGGACGGCAACCAGACCCTCTTTGAAGAGGTTCGCCCGCCGGAGATTACCGACAGACAGTCCTTTACCTTAGCCGTACGCGAATCGGGGCTGACAGGGCTTGGCGGCGCGGCTTTCCCGACCCATGTCAAGCTGTCTTTCGACGAAAAAAAGACGCCGATTGACACCCTCGTAATAAACGGCGCGGAATGTGAGCCTTATATTACCTCCGACAGCCGTTGCTTTATCGAAGACACCGGCGACGTCTTGGACGGAATAAAGCTTTGCATGAAATATCTGGGAATTGCGCGTTGCGTTATCGGCATTGAGGATAACAAAAAAGAGGCAATCGCCCTCATGTCGGCTGCAATTTCCGACAGCGATAATATTGAAATTAAGGTTCTTCCTTCGCTCTATCCGCAAGGCGCGGAGAAGGTTATCATCTATAAAACCACCGGGCGAATCGTGCAGGAAGGGGAGCTTCCGTCGAACGCCGGAGTGCTTGTCTTAAACGTCTCGACGGTGAGTTTTATTGCAAGATACTCCAAAACCGGCATCCCCCTTACATCAAAGCGGTTAACCCTCGACGGCTCCGCGATAACGAAAAACCGAGGCAACTATAACGTCTTAATCGGCACGCCTGTGGCAGAGCTTCTCAAGTTCGGCGGCGCGGAAAATGTTAAAAAAATCCTCTATGGCGGACCGATGATGGGTGTGCCGCTCTATTCCCCAGAACAGCCTGTCCTGAAAAGCACCAACGCGATTTTGGCGTTCGGGGAAGAGAGCAAATTTATCGAGCCGACAAACTGCATCCGCTGCGGCTCATGCACGCGTGCCTGCCCGCTAAACCTGCTCCCCATGCGGTTTGAGACAGCTTATAAAGTCAACGACACGAAGCTTCTCGCGAAATTAAAACTGCCGCTTTGCATGAACTGCGGGTGTTGCTCTTTCGCTTGCCCGGCTCACCGCCCCCTCACCGAAACAAATCTGCTTGCCAAAGAGCTTTTAAGGAAAAGAAAATAACGCGCCGAAACCAATCTGCACGCGCTTTTAAGGAAAAATAAATGAACGATATGCTTACCGTTTCGCCCTCGCCGCATCTGCGCGGAAAGGGCAGTACCCGCAACGTCATGCTCGGCGTAATCTTAGCACTTGCCCCCGCGGCGGTCGCCGGCTGTATAATTTTCGGCTGGCGGGCGGCACTTGTGCTTGCCGTAACCATGCTCTCGGCGGTTGTCTTTGAGGCACTCTATAACCTTATCACGAAAACCAAGCAGACGACAGGCGACCTCTCCGCACTCCTCACCGGGCTGCTCCTCGGAATGAATCTTTCGTCTGCCGTTCCCCTCTATATCCCGGTTATCGGGGCATTCGCCGCAATAGTTATTGTTAAGCAACTTTTCGGGGGCTTGGGGCAAAACTTCGCGAACCCGGCGATTTCAGCAAGGATAATATTGTCGGTATGTTTCGCCGCCGAAATGGGAAGCTATGCAGAGCCTGCCCTTAATTTCCTCAAATTCGATGCCGTAACCGCCCCCACGCCGCTTTCCGCAAATTATCTTGTTGCCGGGGCTGACAAGGTGTTACCCTTTACTCTTACCGATATGCTCTTCGGGACGACAGGCGGCTGTATCGGCGAAACCTGCGCCCTCGCCCTTATCATCGGGGCAATCGGACTTATGGCTTTTCGGATTATAACGCCGACTATCCCGCTGTCTTTTATCGGGACGGTTTTTGTGCTTACGCTCATTTATACCGGCAGTATAGACGAGACGATATATTACACCTTAGCGGGCGGATTAATGCTCGGGGCGTTTTTCATGGCGACAGACTACACAACCTCGCCCCTCACCGAACGCGGTAAGCTTATTTTCGGAATCGGCTGCGGGCTGATAACCTTTGTGATACGCTTTTTTACGAAGATGCCGGAGGGTGTCTCGTTCTCGATCCTGCTCATGAATCTGCTAACGCCGCTCATCGACGATATTGTCTTAACGCACCCTCTCGGCGCGAAAAAGTCTGTTAAGCCGGAGGTTACGAAATGAAATTTATGAAAAAAGCAATCCCGGCGGTAACTCTGCTTATAATCTGCGCGGTTTCGGCTCTGCTCCTCGTTTTCGTTCACGACCTTACGGCTGTTGACGAAGAAACGGCAATTACGCCGGAGATTGAGGCGGCTCTTTACGGGATTTACGGCGCGTCAGAAGAATTTACAGTATACGACACGCCGCTCGGCGGTTCGGAAACGGCTTACGTCAATATGTCGCTTCGCGGCGACGCGGGAGACTACGCATTTATAATAGTATCGAACGGCTATAACAAAGAGGGCTTAACCCTCCTTGTAGCCCTCGACAGCACGGGCGCGGTTAAGGGGATAGTTACCCTCGAATCTGCCGAAACCCCCGGGCTCGGCACAAAAACCGACAGCCCCGAATTCATGGGACAATTTTCCGGCTTCACCATCGACGACCTGCCGATTGAACTTCCCCCGGACGAGACCATTTATAAGGTTCGTTTCGCAAAGTCGGAGGTTGAACTTGAGGCTCTCAAAGCCTCCCAGCCGGAAGTTCCCGCCGCTTTCGAGTGGGACGCGATAACCGGCGCAACACTTTCTTCAAACGGCGTTTATGAAGCGGTAAAGCTTGCAGTAACTGCTTTCAGAGAGGTACACATTGGATAAAAATAGTACCTTTACGCCTTTGTAGAGGGTTTTGCGGAGGTGCAAATTGGATAAAAAAAGCAATCTTTACGCCTTTGTGAAAGGCTTTGTGAATGAAAACCCGACGCTTGTAATGCTCCTCGGAATGTGTCCTACACTCGCCGTAACCACAATGGCGTCTAACGGCATCGGCATGGGGCTTGCGACGACATTCGTCCTGTTCTGCTCGAATATCGTCATCTCCGCACTCCGCAAGGTTATCCCCGGGACGGTGCGGCTACCGTGTTTTATCGTCATTATAACAACCTTCGTAACCCTCACCGATTTTATCCTTAAGGCTTATATCCCCGCGCTTCATTCGCGCCTCGGGATTTTCCTCTCGCTTATTGCCGTGAACTGCATTATCCTCGGGCGTGCGGAGGCTTTTGCCTCGAAAAACGGGCTTCTTCGCTCGGCTCTCGACGGCTTGGGAATGGGGCTTGGGTTCACCGCCGCGCTGTTTACCATGGGTTCGGTTCGTGAGATTTTAGGCTCGGGGGCTTTCTTCGGGATTGACCTTAATCTCCCCCTCGTCTTCCCGATTTTCGTTATGCCGGCGGGAGGATTCTTTACCCTCGGTATAATTATCGCGATTGTATACAAATTCACGAAGCGCAAACCCCCTGCAAAGGTCGGCTGTGCGGCTTGCCCTATTGCCGCCGATTGCGTTAACTGCAAGGAGGGCGTGGCTGAATGAAACTTCTGCTTGTAATACTTTTAACCTCCATGCTCACGGAAAATATGGTGCTTGTGCGGTTCATGGGCATCTGCCCGTTTCTGGGGGTATCGAAAAAATACGACTCCGCAATCGGCATGGGGCTTGCGGTTATATTCGTCATGGTCTGCGCCACAATCTGCACCTACCCCATCTACACCTTTATCCTTCTGCCGCTCGGCGTCGGGTACATGAAAACGGTTGCGTTTATCCTCCTTATCGCGGCGTTTGTACAGCTTGTCGAGATGATTATCAAGAAAAAAATACCTCCGCTTTATAAATCACTCGGAGTATATCTTCCGCTTATAACGACAAACTGCGCAGTCCTCGGCATTACAATCCTCAACACAGACGAGGGCTATAACCTTATTCAGTCCGTTATAAACGCGCTTGGCGGGGGCTTGGGCTTTACACTCGCGCTTATAATCTTCGCTTCGGTAAGAAGCCGGATTGAAACGTCAAATATCCCGAAAACCTTCAAAGGCGTTCCGTCAACCCTTGTCGCCGCCGCAATAGTCTCGGTGTCGTTCATGGGATTTACTTCTTTACTTCAATAAAGGATTTTTATGTATACTGTACTAATTTTTGCCGGCTTAGGGCTTTTCGCCGGGGTACTTCTTACTGTTTTTTCAAAGCTGTTTGAAGTGAAGACTGACGAGAGGGTCGAGGCGGTAACGGCGGTTTTGCCGGGAATAAACTGCGGCGCCTGCGGATATGCGGGCTGTTCGGATTATGCCGAAGCGGCGGTTGCGGGGGAGGGTTCGGTGCCTGTTAACCTCTGCAAGCCGGGGGGGCAGGAAGCCGCCGATGATGTCGGGAAGATTCTCGGAATTGCCGCCGGGAAGGTTGTCGCACAGACGGCGATTGTCCGTTGCAGCGGGAGCAGGAACGCGACGTCGGAAAAATTCATCTATCGCGGAATTCAGAGCTGTAAGGCGGCGAACAGTTTTTACAGCGGTTCTGAAAGCTGTTCTTACGGCTGTCTTGCGTTCGGGGACTGCGCGGCGGTCTGCCCGGAACACGCAATTTCAATATCAGACGGTCTTGCGAGGGTTGACAGAACAAGATGCGTGGGCTGCGGAATGTGCGTGAGGGAGTGTCCGAACAGGCTTATTTCGCTTCGCCCGCTCGGCTACGATTACGACGTGCTTTGTTCGTCGTATGACGTCGGGAAGGTTGTGCGGAAGTCCTGCAAGGCGGGCTGTATCGGTTGCAGACTCTGCGAGAAGGCTTGCCCGAACGGTGCGATAAAGGTTAACGATAATTTAGCGCGAATAGATTACGAAAAATGCACCTCCTGCGGGCTTTGCGCGGAAAAATGCCCGGCTAAGGTTATCGGAAAGTGCGTTTAAGCAAAATCCACACACGGTTTTCGCGTATTATACGCTATATTGGTGTAATTTATTAAATCCTTATGAAATGTTTTGTATTTGTTCATAAAAAAACTACAAGAAATTCTATATTTATGTGCTAAAATGTTATCGTGTATTTGAGTATACATAGTTTTGGGCTGAGGTAAAACGATGAAGGTAATCACCGCTCGGACATCGGAAGTTGATGACAAAGATGCCGCACTGAACATTATTTCCGAGCAGATTGCAGCACACGGCACT
Organism: Ruminococcus sp.; assembly: GCA_031262105.1. Lineage (GTDB taxonomy): Bacteria > Bacillota > Clostridia > Oscillospirales > Ruminococcaceae > JAISGY01. The sequence goes on from JAISIH010000082.1 coordinate 5,384, forward strand.
CTTGAAAAAAACACCGTCGCCTTAATGTTTTGTCACTATGAATTTGTCTTTTCGGGCGTTGCAGAATATGTGGCGAAGAAGCTTCCGTTCCCGGTGGTCGGCTATTCGACGACACTTGCGGGATTTTCAAGGACAAAGGACGAAGATACCGTTTACGCTCAGGGCGAATTCAGACTTGTTCTCTTTATTATAAGTTCCGACGAAATTGAGTTTACGCCGATTTTAAGCGAGCCGCTTACGAACGACATGAAGGCGGCAGATATTGTTAAAAACACAATCGCAGACGTCGGCAAACAGAAGATGGGGTTTTTATTTATCCCCCATATACTCATAACCGACACAGAAGCCTTAATGGATGAGGCGGCGAAAAAGACTAATGCGCAGATTATCGGCGGTTTTGCCGTTGACGACAGCCCGACTTATATCGAAAACTGCTTCGTAATCGCGAAGGGAAAAGCATACCGCGACAGAGCTGTCTTCTTGTTTTTGAAAGGCAATTTTGAACCGCTTTTTGCTTCGTCGGTCATTACGCACGATAAATATCTTGAAAATACCGCGATTATAACCGAATCGAAGGGCAACGAAATTATAAGCGTTAACGGCCGCCCCGTAACCGAATTTTTAACAAATCTCGGGTTTAACCTCACCGAATCGAAAGCCGATGCTATAAGCGGCGCGGTTATGATTGTCGATGACGGTGACGGCGATACATACGGGCGTTCGATGATGTACCTCACCCACGACCATCACCTTATCGTCGGCGGAAGGGTAACAACAGGCGCAACCGTTTCTATCGCAATGTTTGAAAAACACGGCGTTCTTGACGCTTCGTCGGCGGTTACGCGAAAGGCTGTTGAAAAAAAGCCGGACGCGAAGCTTGCGGTGGTTATATCCTGCGAGACGCGCCACATACTTTTAGGGTCGGAAACGTTCGACGGCGAAAAGATGCTAAGACGTGAACTCGGCGATATTCCGTTTGTACTCGCGTATGCGGGCGGCGAATTCTGCCCCTCGCCCGCTTCAACCCCGGAAAAGCCGGTCAATCGCCTCTTTAACCAATCATATTGTATCTGCCTTATATAAGAACTCGTATTCATATGTTCTAATAAATTTTGAGTGAAAAATTATGTCAGAAGCTGTAAAAAACCCTGAGATAATAAAACTTGAACGCGAACTGCGCCTTACAAAGACACAGCTTGCGAAGTTTACTACGCTCCTCCGCGAAAAGGAAGCCTTAGAGCAGGCTATAACCTCGCAAAAAAAGCGGCAGGAAGCATATACAAATATCCTTCTCGAAAACTCCCCCGTTATTATCGCCGTAACCGACAAATACGGGGTTTATCAGCTTTGCACCCGCAGTTTTTTGGATGCACTCGGGTTTAAAAATTACGGCTATGTTATCGGGCGAAACTACAGAGATGTGCTTGCGGATTCGCTTGCGCCGGAAGAAGCACGGCATATTCACGAAAATTACGTTAAAACGCTGACTACAAAAGAGCCTATCCGTTATTATCAATACCTTAAACTTGCGAACGGGCTGCGTTATTACCTCTTCGAGTTTAACTATATACCCCCAACCGACAATTTCGACGAATGTTATATCGCAGTCGTGAGCGACAGCACCGAGCTTGAGGAACAAAAAACCGCCGCCGAGAGTGCAAATATCGCAAAATCAGCCTTCCTTGCCGCAATGTCCCACGAGATCAGGACGCCTATGAATGCGGTTATCGGGCTTAACGAGCTTCTTGCGCGGACAGAGCTTGACGACAAGCAGTTTAAGTACCTTGTTGATATGAAAAAGAGTGCAGATGCCCTCCTCGGGATTATTAACGATATCCTCGATTTCTCGAAGGTTGAGTCCGGGAAGACCGACATTATCAATGCTCCCTATAATCTTCACTCAATGCTTGACCACCTCTATAATTCTTACGAACGGATATTCGCCGAAAAGGATCTTTACTATCGCATTGTTAAGGCGGACAACCTCCCCGTCTGGGTGTATGGCGACGAACAGCGCGTACGTCAAGCCGCAACGAATATTATTTCAAACGCCGCAAAATATACCAACACCGGCGGCGCAACCCTTACCGTAACCTTGGAGGGGAAATTCCTTGTGTTCCGCCTTGCGGACACGGGTATCGGGATAAGGAAAGAAGATATACCGAAGGTTTTCTCCCCGTTTGAACGGTTCGATCTCATGCAAAACCGCTCTGTTCAGGGGACAGGGCTTGGTATGCCTATAAGTTTCAAATACTGCGCGTTAATGGGCGGCTCGCTTGAACTCGAAAGCGAATACGGCAAGGGTTCAACCTTCACAATGAAGATCCCCTATGTTCCGGCAGAGCCTGTTATTCCGTCCGAAGCCCCCGACGATGAGGTCTTCTCCGCACGCGGGCTTAGGGTGCTTATCGTTGACGACATTGAGATTAATTTACAGATTGCGGCGACGATGCTTGAAGCGTTCGATATTAACGCGGACACGGTTTTATCCGGCGCGGAGTCGATTAAAAAATGCATTGACAACGAGTATGACGTTATCTTCATGGACCACATGATGCCTGAGATGGACGGCGTTGAAGCGATGCTTAAGATTCGGGCTATAAATGAACGTTATAAAACCCTTCCGATTATCGCCCTGACCGCAAATGCCGCGAATTCAGCGGAACAATTTTTCATGCAAAGCGGTTTTTCGGGTTTTCTTTCAAAACCCCTTGAATTCGTTACCCTCACAAGGTGCATCAGGAAGATTTACAAACCGTCATAACTATTATAAAAGCTACTGCTCGTATAAATTTACGGGCAGTTTTATTGTGCAGAATAAATTTATGAAAAGTCTGCAAAATTATAAAAAAAGTATTGCTATTTTTTGAGTTTTGTGTTAAAATTAAAAATAAGAAGGGAGCGGATCTAATCGTTATGAAAAGACAGAGTTTGTTCTATAAAATACTCGTTCCGCTTATAGTCGCGTCGATAACGCAGGCTTGCCTTTTTGTGCTTATTTTTCTCCTTTCCGGCTCGCCAAGAGATATAAACCGGGCTGCCGAAAACCGCTTTGAAAACGATCTTTTCACCGCCGTTTCGCTCATTGACGAGAGGATGCAGGGGATTAATCCCGACTTCGCACACTTTTCGGAGACGGCTTCCGACGATCTGCTCGATATTTTAGACGACGAAGAAACCGACATTGAAACTTTTATGCACGACCCGGAGCTTAAGGCGGAGTTCACCGCCGAGGTTATTAACGACCTTATAGCCCTTATAAGAGAAAACGACGCCGCCGGCGGGTTTGTCGTTCTGTCCCCCGTGAACGGTATTCCCGACACGACGGTTGATGACTCATACCCCGGCTTGTTCCTATACCATCCCCCGACCGGGCAAAAAGAAGAGCTTGTTGCCCTTCGCGGCGATGATGATGCAATTGCCGAGGGCGGCTTAACAAAATCTGTTAACTGGCGCGTGAACTTTCTATACACAGCCGGCGCAACCCCGCTTGACTGGATGTTTGAGCCGATGAGAGCGGCAGAAGCCGGCGCGATAGTTGACATTAACGATCTGGAATACTGGGGGTTTCCGTTCTATCTTCGCGAACATGACCTGTCCGATGCCTTTTCACCCGTTTCCGTTCCGCTCGTAGTTGACGGGAACGTTATCGGCTCTTTCGGAATTGTCTATATGACGTCCGATATTATGCAGTATGATATGCTTCAAAGGCTTGATAATGTCTCGCTTATGCTTGCTTCATACTCTGCGCTTGACGGCGAAAATTCCGAGCTTTTAGAGAACGGAAAGCGCGAATTTTCGGATAATCCTTTTGAAGCCATACAAAGACGCCCGAATTTAACAATTTTCCCGAAATACACCTTCGACAGCAAGAATATAATGTACCCGCCCGGCGCGTCTGTTACCCTCACGCCGAGCACCGATTACCGCGGGCTTTACTACTCCGAAACCCTTACATACGGCGGAAACCCGTCGGTCAGCACCGTGCGGGATATTCCCGTTTATCCTCCCGATTCGCCCTATAACGGGACACGCTGGGGACTAACTGCCGTTGCCGATGAAGCTTCTGTATTTGAGCTTTCGAGGCGGCTTGTTGCACAGCTCGTTCTGATAATTGTAATTGCGCTGTCCGCTACACTTGTTGTTGCCGGATTTATTTCGAGAACCCTTTCAAAAGGGCTTGTTAAGATTGTAAACAGCGTTAATAATGAAGATGATGATATTATCCCGGTTATTGACGACGGTACCGTCGAAATTTACAGGCTTTCGGAGCGTCTCCACGAGTCAAGCCTGCGTTTTAAGGAAACTATCTTCGAGCTTGAGGAAGAAAGACGGCGGTATTATATCGCGCTGATTAATTCGGACGGAAGCTTCTTCGACTATAACGCGGTTACAGACGTGCTTTATCTCGACACCCTTGCGGAGGGGATTGACCTTTCCGAGGACGAACAGACGATTGAAAACAGCGTTTTACATACCGAGACCGAGCATTTTATCGAACACCTCACAAACGGCGAATATGTCGTTCGCGACGACATATCGACAGTGATGAAATTCCTGCGCGGTCAGTCCTCCGATGTAATTACAGTGCGTGTTCTCGACAGTTCGCTCTCGCCCTCAAGGGTCGGACCGTACCGCTTTATAACCGGAAAACCTAACCACATTTTCGACTCGAAAACCGGGAAGCTCCTCCGAACAATCGCCTGTCTCCGCGACATAACCGAAGAGAAGCGAAAAGAGCTTTCGTCAATCCGCGACAGCCGTATGGACAAGACAACCGGCTTCCTACGCCCGGAATTTACAGTAAATGCCATCCGTGACTTCTTGACCGAAACGAGGGCGGAAGAATATTTCGCTGTGCTTATATTTGTCGAAAACTACTGGTATTTCACCGAGAAATACGGGCGGTTCTATTCAGACGCGCTTATAACCGAAACCGCAAGGGGCATAACCGAGATTTTCGGGACAAATAATGTTATCTCCCGCGAATGTACGAACGAATTTTTCATAATTGTTCCCTGCTTCGACGCCTCGAATGAAGGCATCATAACCGCTGATATAAAGCAGAAACTTTATAACCTTATCGACAAGATCGGGAGCGTTCTCATATCCGACGAAGAGCCGCAAAAAATAAATCTTTGTGCGGGCGTTTTCTACAACAACACCGCCCGATATATCGCGATTGCGCGTCAAAAGGCGGAGATTGCAGCGGCGGCGGCTTCAAAGCACATACCCTCAAGGCATCTTTCCGAAAAAGAAACCGCAAACCCCAATGCCTATTCAGTGCAGTTTTACAGCGATGTTGAGAACGATTACGATTTTACCGAAAACGAAGACATCGGCTCAATTTTATCCGATATCCGCGTAATTGACGACTACAATATCGACTCCCGCGACCTTAACACCTTCGCGTTCAATATCTTGGAAAAAACCACCGACATGAAATCGGCGGTGCAGATTCTCATAACCCGTATCGGCAGTCAGTTTAACTTCGATGCTGTCAAGGTTTTCATGTTCGATCAGAGTACCGGCACCTTCGGCTGCAACTGGAGATGGAACAAGGACAGCATCTACACCGATCCCGAATATAACGCCGGCGTAAACAGCTTCGACCGCAACAACTTCGACGGCTATATGCAAGGCATGGACTACATGATTATCGACAGCAACAGCAAGGATGCGCCGAAGATTCTCTCCGACGGGCTTAACCTCGCGGACGGCGGCGTTGCCTCCGTTATCCCCTGCCCGGCGGGCGAAACTTTTATCGGCTGCGTTGCCTTTGAAGCTCCCGAAAATGTCCTTGCCGAATGTGATTACGAGCCGATTAAATCTATCGTTAAGCTTCTTTCGGCATTCATTTCAAAACAGCGTTCAACCCGCGAAAGCCGCGCAAAATCAGAGTTCTTGTCGAAGATGTCGCACGAAATCCGCACCCCTATGAACGCTATCCTCGGCATGACGGAGATTGCCCTAAACGACGGCGACGTTTCGTCCTCACAGCAAGGTTATCTCAAAAAAATAGAATATTCCGCGAAATATCTCTTAACCCTCATTAACGATATCCTCGATATGTCGCGTATCGAAAGCGGAAAAACCAGCGTTGAAATAACCGATGCCGACCTCGACGACATTATCCTCGGGCTTCAAAGCATTATCGGGACCCAGTGCGAAGCGAAGGGCATTACCTACATCATCGAAGATAACGTCAAGCACCGCAAGCTCAAAACCGATATTTTGAAACTTAACCAGATTCTTCTTAACCTCCTCGGCAACGCCGTTAAATTTACCCCGTCCGAAGGCACTATAACCCTGAAAGTCTCCATGACCGAGCCGGATTCGGAAGAGCGTTGCATCTTAACATTTGTCGTTGCCGACACAGGCATAGGTATCCGCAAAGACCGTCTCAAAAAGATTTTCGAGCCGTTCGAGCAAGCCGAAAACACCACCGCCCGCCAATACGGCGGAACAGGCCTCGGTCTCCCCATCTCAAGCAGTTATGCAACCCTCATGGGCGGCGAACTGACCGTTGAAAGCACCCCCGGCGAAGGCACAACCTTCACCGTCACAATCCCCGCGCTTATTAACACAAACGCTTCCGTAAATAAAGCAAAATCCCCCGAACGCGAAGTCGATATCAAAGGCAGGCGCATCCTCATCGCCGAAGACGACGAACTCAACATGGAAATCGCCCGCACCCTCCTCGAAAAAGCAGGACTTGTCGTTACCGGCGCAGCCAACGGCGAAATTGCCCTCAAAACCTTCTCAGACTCCCCTCCCGGCTTCTTCGACGCAATCCTCATGGATATTCGTATGCCCGTCCTAAACGGTCTCGCCGCAACCGCAAAAATCCGCGCCTTAGACCGCCCCGACGCCCTCGAAGTCCCCATCCTCGCCCTCTCTGCAAACGCCTTCGCCGAAGACATAAAAACCTCCAAACAAGCCGGCATGAACGACCATATCATAAAGCCCCTCGATATGAGAGTTTTACTTGCAAAACTAAAGCAGTATTTATAAAATTCATAATTATTAATTTTCTGTAAATTCTCCAAAACTACTTGACTATCCCCCGCAAATACGATATAATATTAACGTTGCAATCACATCTGCAACGTTAATATGCATTTACTAAGTAAATGCTTCGCTGCTATAGCTCAGTCGGCAGAGCGCGTCCTTGGTAAGGACGAGGTCATCGGTTCAAATCCGATTAGCAGCTGTCCGCCTTAATTTCAGATATAGATTACATCCACCCCCCCTACGTCCGAAAGGCTTTTTTTATTTTGAGACTCGATAAATATGTCACCTACGCCGGTATAAGCCGCTCTGCCGCCGTCAGCGCAATAAAAAGCGGTCGCGTTGCCGTTGACAGCATTATCGCGAAAAACCCCGCCGAAAAGCTGTCCGATACTGCGCTTGTTACCCTTGACGGCGAGGCAGTTGACGGCTCGGAATTCGTTTATCTGCTTATGAACAAGCCGTCGGGTTATGTTTGCGAAAAAAACCGCCCCGACAGCGTTTTTGCCCTCGTCCCCGAAAAGTATTCCCGCCGCCCTTTGTCCGTCTGCGGACGGCTCGACAAAGACACAGAGGGGTTCCTCCTCCTCTCCGACGACGGCGATTTCGTTCACCGCATAATCTCGCCCATAAAACATCTTCCGAAGGTTTACCTTGCAAGACTGCAAAACGCTGTTACCGATTCCGACATAAAAGCCTTTGAAAACGGGCTTCAAATCGACGGCGGCGACGTTTGCCGCCCCGCAAAACTTGAAATCGCCGGCGATGCTGTTCTTGTAACAATAACCGAGGGTATGTATCATCAGATTAAGCGAATGTTTCATGCGACAGGCAACGAAGTTTTATACTTAAAGCGCGTAAAAACCGGCGGCTTGTCCCTCCCCGAAACGCTTAAAACAGGCGAAATTTTAAGGCTTTCTGAAAATGAGACGGCGCGGATATTTCGTTAAAATCGGGATAAAATTACCGTAACAGATTATGACTTGTCAAATTGCATAAAAAAAGGTTATTGATTTTGTAGTATTTTTTACCTATTTAGTCAACATTAATAATAGAGCCGCTAAAAGTTTAGTTATTTTCCCACTTGTCATCATGCCGTAAATCTGTTATTATATATATTAGAGATTACAGTACCTTTACCTATTAATGCGTGGTTTCACGCTATAAAATATATCGGGAGGAATATCTAAAATGGCAAGTTTGTCGCTTAAGAATATTTACAAAAAATATCCCGGAGGCGTGGTTGCGGTTTCCGACTTCAACCTCGAAATCAGGGATAAGGAATTTATCATCCTCGTTGGTC
>JAISIH010000031.1 GCA_031262105.1 Ruminococcus sp.
TTTTCAAATTTTTCGTCAAAGCCGTAAATATACGAATTCGACATATGATAATATGGGAACGGCGAGCCCTCACCGCCGCTCACGACGCTCCCGGTAAGCGGAAGGGGAATTGATTCGCCGGTTTTGTCCCCATCAATCGGCGTAAGATACATTCCGGAGCTGTCGGCGGTGTTCTTAATCTCCATAATCCCGGCGCGCCCGTCCGCCATTCGCATAAGCCCCGAAATATAACCGCTGTCGCCCCCCGTTTTTGTGAAGACAACCTCCCCGGTGTTCATGTTAATCCCGTAAATATCCTGCCCTACATACAGGTAAGCATTGCCCGCGTTATCGACTGCAAGCGACTGCACATATGAATCGGCAGCAACACCCTCAAGAGCCTCACCTATATTTATTATTTCGGTCTCAATAAGGTTTTCGTCAATCGACATAAGCACGGTTTCATTTTCGGGGAACATAAAGCCGTCCTCGTTTATGATAAGGTTGCTGTGCTGCTTCACGCCGTAAACAGTGCCGTCCGCCGCAAAAAACGCGGGGTAATTTTCGCTCTCGTAGCTGTTTTCTTCCGTCGCGGTAATAAGCTCTTTTTTGCTTATGATATTGCCGTTTTTGTCCGCGCTGATAAGGTACAAGGCACTTCTGTAGTCGTCGTTTTCTGTTTCGGGATAAAATATTTTTGAGGCGGTGAAGATGAAATGCTCCCCATCAAAAACAGCTTGCAAAACAGAATCATATGTATCAGTGTTTTCAATAAGAGGAACTGCCGAATAAATATTCTCCTTAGAAGCCGTGGGAATATCGGAATTGCAAGCAGTTAAAGCAAGCATTATAATCGCTGTAACTAAGCTTAAAATTTTCTTCATTTTTAATCTCCTTCATATTAGCTATAATTATACCATAATATTATATATTCTGCAAGCTTTTACACAAATCGTCATTAAGCTGTAATTTGGGCGCAATTAAAATAACACTTTACATTTTTATTAAAGTGTGGTATAATTATATTGGGAGGTGAGTCGATGGAACTTGTATGTAAGCCAAAACTTGATGTGGTTTTCAAGACGATTTTTACGGAAAATCAAGATTTGCTGAAAGACTTCGTGAGTCTTGCGCTTGAAACGGAGATTGAAGAACTTTTTGTAATCAACAATGATATGTTGCCTGAAAACTACAACGAGAAATTTTCGCGCCTTGACATATTGGTAAAAACCAAAGGCGGCGAGAAAATTAATGTTGAGCTTCAAAACAGCAATCAGGGCAATTTTAAGGAACGTTCGGCGCTTTACTGTTCAAAGCTTTATACTTCCGACCTTCACTCCGGCAAGGACTACAACGAGATTGCGAAAACAGTTTGCATTAATATTTTACAGTTTTCGCTTTTTGAATCCGAAAACTACCGCAGCACAGTTTTCCCGATAATAAAAGAAACCGGGGAAATCCTGACAAACCGCTGGAAAATCATCTTCTTTGAAACGACGAAATTCCCGGAAGACATAGAAACACTTAAGGTATCGAAAAACAGGCTCGGATATTGGTTAACCTTTTTCACAGTCGGAACTGAGGAGGCTCTGGTAAACGTGGATAACTTAAATGATACACAAATTAAAAAAGCGGTATCGGTCGTTCGTCACATGAACGCAGACGAACGTATGCGGGAGCTTGCGCGGAATCGTGAGGACGCATGGCTCAACGAGTGTTTGTCGCTTGCAGAGGCGCGCAGAGAAGGTGAGCAAAACACAATGTTGAAAGTCGCGAGAAATATGCTGACCCAAAATATATCAATTGATGTTATAGAAAAAGTAACAGGTCTGTCGAAAAACGAATTATCGTCATTATAAGCAGAGCCCCGCACAGTATTATTTTGTGCGGGGCTCTTCGTTTCTTATTTTACCCCCAAAACCGCCCGGTCGTTGTCCCCCAAATCGCGCACAACTTTAATATCCTTAAACCCCGCCTTGTTCATGAGCCGCCTTTTTATATTATCAGTCAAGTTTCGGCACGCGATAAAACGAATAGAGCTTTAACACCCTGTCGTCTAAGGTATCGTTGCTGCCGTCGGCGTCTTCAACTACAAGGTTATAGAAGTTTCCGTTTTCGGAATATTGGGCGGCAGGTTTTCCTTTCCAGTTCTCCTCGTAATCCTCTTCGGAGGTGTAGCCGATGCCGTGGAAATAGGGGGCAATGCCCTGTTCTTCCCAGTCCATAACCTTGGAAGCCTCGCCGCTTAGGTCTATGCGCAGGAGAAGCCCCGAAGCCTCTTTTTCGCGCCGCCCTGTTAATGCCCCTAAAGCATAAAACAATGCGCCGTCACTCTCGTCCCCGCGCCATAGCCACGCGGAGCGGCTGAGGGGAAGGGTGAAGGCGTATTCGGAGGTTAAAGTAACGGGGTCAAGTTTATAAATATCGCGGTCTTCTTTCGTGAAAAAATATGCGTAACAGGCACCATCGCTGCCTGTTGCAGGCATGAAATACTCACGTTCTTCCGGCACCGGCATATCCTCAATTGCCCCGATAAACTCAAAATCCGCGTTATAGACGAATACGCCCGATGAAACAGCGGTGTAAAAATAACCGTTATCGTCCATGCTTATGTAATATTGAAGATTGTCGTCGGGCAGATTGGCACCGTGTTCGACACTCTTAACAAGGTTAAAATCGGCGTCATATTCCTCGAACGCGTAGATATAGCCTTTATATTCGGCATCATCGTCCTGATATCGCATATAATGCGTAAAAAGCACGGTGTTCCCGCGGGCGTTTTTGAAGATTGAATCCGGCACTGAGATATTCATTGTGGTCCAAGCTCCCTCATCGGGGCGCACGTGCGGATTCAAAAATATCGTCTTTTTATTTACAACCCCGCCGTCTTTACCGATTCGCATAAGCGATAATTGGTTTATATCGTCAATACTCATGCGGTCCCGCCAGATTGTAACCATCGTCCCGTCGTCGTCAAGGTAGTATGAGTTATGTATCCCCGGGATTCCCTGAGAGGAGTCGCCGGACGCAAAATCAATTCCGGTTACCGTTACTTCGGTTGCTTCGTAATCATACTCCTTTGAT
>JAISIH010000034.1 GCA_031262105.1 Ruminococcus sp.
TTAGGCAGAGCTACCGACGCGAGAAAAGCAATGCTCCGCGCAATGGTAACCTACCTTTTAGAATACGGTAAAATCGAAACAACGGTTACAAGAGCAAAAGAAGTCCGCTCCATGACCGAGATAATGATAACTAAGGCAAAAACCGACGACCTCCACTCAAAACGTCAAGTTCTTTCTTACGTTACGAAGGAAGATGTCGTTAAAAAGCTTTTCGAGGAAATCGCGCCTTCTTACAAAGAAAGAAACGGCGGTTACACCCGAATCTACAAAATAGGTCCCAGACGCGGCGACGCTGCTGAGATGGCTATTATTGAACTGGTGAAGTAAGGGTTGCTTATTAAAGAGAGGTGAGAGTTAAAACTCGCCTCTCTTTTTGTTGTAAAAAACATTTGACAACCGGGGAAAAATAGTATATAATAAAATTATGAAGAAAAAATTAGTGACTGCGCCGAGCATTGACGCGATATTTAAGGCAATCTTCGAGCGGAATTTGGATTTGCTTTCTGACTTTTTATCGCTTGTAATGAAGGTTGATGTAAGCGCATTTGAAGATATAAAGGTAACAAATCCGGGACTTACGCCGGAGCAAATCGGCGATAAATACGCCGTTCTTGACTTGCTTGTTAAAATGAAAACGGGCGAAAAGATTAATGTAGAAATGCAAAACCGCGACGAAGGAAACTACATACAACGCTCTGTCTATAATGTTTCTAAACTCTTTACGAAAGATTTCAGAACCGGAAAAGACTACAGCAAGTTAAGACGCACCGTTTGTATTAATATTTTGCAGTTTAATCTATTTGCGGGCGACGAATATAAAAGCACTGTTTACCCCATAATAGAAGAAAGAAACGAGCGGCTTACAGACCTTTGGCAAATCCATTTTTTCGAGACAAAAAAGCTTCCGCTTGAGCCGACAAACAGGCTTGAACGCTGGCTGCGATTTTTCACCGTAAAATCGGAGGAGGAACTTGAAATGGTTAGAACGCAGAACGACCCTATGATAAATAAAGCTGTTGATGTCACGCTTTCGATGAATGACGACGAACAGATGCAGATTCTTGCGTGGGCAAGAGAAAAGCGAGACCTCGCAGAGGCTGCCGCTAAAGCGACGGCGGCGGAGAGAGAAAAGGCTATGGCGGAGAATTACGAAAAACTATTAAAAATGAATATTTTTCAAGGAAAATTGTCTATTGCGCGAAATCTAATATTAGACGGCGCAGATGAAAGTTACGCAGCGAAAATAACAGGTCTTTCAATTGACGAAGTAAAGGATATTAAACTTTAATAAGCTTAATGTTCCACGTGGAACAAAAACCGCCCGAAAACGACATTCGGGCGGTTTTTGTATATGCTATTGAAACAGAATTCACCAATCGGAATAGCCGAAATCTAAGCCAAGTTAAATAAGTAAAAGCATAAAAGTCTTTGCGGGGGGTCTGGGGGGAGCTTTCTTCAGAAAGTTCCCCCCAGCGTACTCCTATCAGTGGTGGAAAAGTCTAATCCCCGTGAACGCCATAGCGATACCGTACTTGTTGCAGGTTTCGATAACGTTGTCGTCGCGGATTGAGCCGCCGGGCTCTGCTATGAATTCCACGCCGGAGCGGTGGGCGCGCTCTATGTTGTCGCCGAAGGGGAAGAATGCGTCTGAGCCGAGGGCTACGGCGGTGTTTGTCGCGAGCCATGCTTTTTTCGCATCGCGTGTGAAGGGGGCGGGTTTAACCTTAAAGATGTTTTGCCAAACGCCTTCGGCTAAGACTTCGTCGGAGTCGTCGGAGATGTAGACGTCGATTGCGTTGTCGCGGTCGGGGCGGCGGATGTTGTCCACGAATTCGAGCCCGAGGACTTCGGGGGATTGCCTGAGATACCAGTTGTCCGCCTTTTGTCCGGCGAGGCGGGTGCAGTGGATTCGCGACTGCTGCCCTGCGCCTATGCCGATTGCCTGTCCGTCCTTGACATAGCACACCGAGTTTGACTGCGTGTATTTGAGGGTTATCAGGGAGATTATGAGGTCTTCGAGTTTGTCGGCGGGGATATTTTTATTTTCGGTTACGACATTTTTCATCATTTCCGCGTCAATCTTAAGCTCATTGCGCCCCTGCTCGAATGTTACGCCGAAAACGTCCTTTGTTTCAATCGGCGCGGGGACGTAAGCGGGGTCGATTTTTATTATGCAATACGTGCCTTTGCGCTTGCTCTTTAGGATTTCGAGTGCCTTTTGGCTATAACCCGGCGCAATAATTCCGTCGGAAACTTCGACTTGAATTAACTTTGCCGTTGACTCGTCGCATTCGTCGGAGAGGGCTATGAAATCGCCGTAGCTTGACATTCTGTCCGCGCCGCGTGCTCTTGCATATGCGCAAGCTAATGGGGATAACTCCCCATCGCCTGTGAAATAGATTTTACGGAGAGTATCCGTTAAGGGTCTGCCGATCGCCGCGCCCGCGGGGGAGACGTGCTTGAAGCTTGTTGCTGCGGGCAAGCCTGTTGCCGCCTTAAGCTCTCTCACAAGCTGCCAGCCGTTGAAGGCATCAAGCAGATTAATATAACCGGGTTTGCCGTTTAAGACCTCAATCGGCAATTCGCCGTTTTTAACATACACCGAAGAGGGTTTTTGGTTCGGGTTACAGCCATACTTTAATTCCACTTTTACACCTACACATTCTTATTAATAATCTTGTCTTGATACGTCCCTGTTGCTACGTCAATATACCTTACAAAAAGGGAGATTTTATTTGCTTCGTTTAGGTTTTCCCAGATATTTTGTGTAAATTCGTCAATGTTATCCGCGATTTTTACTGCCGTCGGTTCGCCCGAAAAAACCTCCGGGGGGTTGCCGTCGCATTTGTAGGTGTGGATAAAATGCCCAACTCCTGCTACTGCGGGTTTATATGTATATAAGAAGCGATTGCAAGATTCGGGGTTACCGTCCGCCGATTTGAGTATCGACAGCGCATAATTAAACCCGCCGTCTTTTAAGCGCACTACTCCCGAAATTCGAGGGGTATAAATCGGGGGGTCGGGCTCAAATTCTCTGCATTGCAAGGATTCCTCGAAGGTTTTTTGCGCATCAAGCCCGGCATAGATTGTGTCGGTTTGGTCGCCGTTTGAAACAATTGTCTTGTTCCCCAAAACGCGGACTGCGTTATATATAACAAGGCTCGGGTCTTTCATCTTCGAGGGGTCGAAAGCCTCTGTGCGAACGCCGTCGGCGGTTTTCACGAAAACCCTGTTGCGGCTGTTTTCAGACCTGCCCATTATGAAATATGCGATGACTGCGTTTTTCCCGTCGGGAGTAGCCCCGATTACGATTCCGCGCCCGGGGTAGGCGTTTTGTGCAAGTAAGTTTTGTAAATCTTTCATTTTTACAATTATATTCCTCTCGAAAATCTAATCTTTGAAACAAGGCGAGGGTCGTAGCAAGCGTCCCGCATCTGCCCGTTATGTAAAGCCTGTGCACGGGATGAGCAATCTTCGCAGCTTCTGACAATTGTTCCTGTGCGGGGTTGCGCGAATTCACAGCAGCTTGCGGCACGATTGGGGTCGTTTATTACTATCATAGTGCTTGGATATAAATCATCGCCCCAAATACGCGTGTCCGCGGGAGGGTCTCCGCAGCCGCCTGAAACGGCGAGGTTTTCGAGCTCTTCATCAGAAAGGTTAACGTACTTTTCCGCCTGTGTCTCGTCAAGAGTTATGCCGCGTTCACGGGCTTTTTTGAGCAAGCTTTCTTTATTCATAAAGAAGTCTCCTTTATGCCGGCTGCCATGCTGCTTGGTTTGTACACTTGACCACTTTACCTACGTCGGTGTTTACGGTACCCCCGGAGTATTTGCAGAATTGACACGAGTTTTTCAAAGGATTCCCGGTTTTTTCATAATAAGCGCAGTTTGCGGCTCTTTCTACAGGGAATAACTGATGCGGGGGCGGGGGGTCACCGCAGGCGCCTCCGGAAATCTCAAGGTTTTCGAGCTCTTCATCCGATAGGTTAATGTACTTCTCCGCCTGTGTCTCGTCTATTGATATGCCGTGCTCTGCCGCGCGCCTTATAAGCTCTTCTTTTTTCATAGTTAGCCTCCTATGCGGTATTAAGAATTGCGTTTGGTTTTAATATCCAAGACAAGCCCCTGATTTAAGCAGACGATTGGTCCGGATCCATTATGC
>JAISIH010000045.1 GCA_031262105.1 Ruminococcus sp.
AATAAAAAGACGGAGAAAATCAAGATGAATAAAGATATAAGCAGGCATTTTTGCGGCGAAATCCGCGCCGCGCTTCTTAAAATAAGCGAAAGCGACTTCTCGCGCTGTCAGGAAATAAGGCTGCGTGTGAACCGCTCTTTATCTGTTTATACAGGCGACGAAACCCTCACAGCCGACAGTTCCGGCTTGCTCTCTCTCCCCGGCAGACAGGGGATTAAAGTCACCGAAGCAGACATAAAATATACCTTCGAGTCAATCTGCGACTATTCCGTCCACAGCTTCTCGCGTGAGATTAAAAGCGGTTTCATAACCGTTTCGGGCGGGCATCGCGCCGGATTTTGCGGAACGGCTGTTTCGGGAAGTTTCGACAAACTCTCAACCGTTAAAAATATCAGCGGCATTAACCTTCGTATCGCCCGCGAAGTTAAGGGGGCGGCAACCCCGCTCCTGCGCCGCCTTATGAAGAGCTTCCGCTTCCCCTCCGTCATAATCTGCGGGAGCGTCGGGAGCGGAAAAACAACCCTCCTCCGCGACCTTTCAAGACAGCTCGGCGAATACATAAAAATAAGCCTTATCGACTCCAGAGGGGAACTTGCCGCCGTCTATAACGGCGTTCCCGCCCTCGATGTCGGAATGTTCACCGACGTTTTCGACGGCTATGAAAAGACCGAGGGGATCGAAACCGCCGTCCGCGTTATGTCGCCGCAGATTATAATTTGCGACGAAATCGGCGGGGTCGCTTCCGACTCGGATATAAAGGCTCTCCGCTACGCGAAAAATTCCGGCGTGACGATTATTGCGTCCTCCCACGCGGCGTCGATCGACGACATTCGCGCGAAAAATATTGACATTTTCGATTACGCCGTTTTCTTAAAAGGCTCAGAACACCCTGCCGAGATTTTAACGATTGCGGATATGATGGGAAAGGTGCAGTATGATTAAATTTATCTGCATAGCTGTTGTAATTGTCGCGGCGTATTCTGCCGGAATTTACTTTAAGGCATCGCTTGCAAGGCGGCTTATAATCCTGCGGCAGCTTCGCCTTGCAATTGAGAAAATAAACCTCATGATACGTTATCGCGGCGATACCCTCCACGATATTTTTACAGCACTTGAAGCAGACAGCCGTCTTGATGAGTTAACCTTTATCGGCAAAACTTTAGAGAAGATGAATGACAAAAGTTTCGCGGAAAGCTACACCGCCGCAGTCAGCGAATTTCGCCCCGTCGGCTTAAAGGATTCTGACCGCGAAATAATCCTCGGGATCGGCGCAGAACTCGGCGTTTCGGACACGGAGGGGCAGATTTCAAGCCTTCTGCTTTTCGACAAGGAACTCGAGGCACTAATCGCTTCGGCGAAGAGCGACGTTACAAAAAAGAGCAAGCTTTATTCTTCCCTCGGGCTTCTCTCGGGCGTTTTTGCGGCAATACTGCTTATTTGAAAAAAGGTAAATTAAAATGGATATATCGTTGATATTTCAGATTGCCGGCATCGGAATAATCGTCGCCGTTCTCAATATCCTGCTCAAAAAGTCCGACAAGGACGAATACGCCGTGATGATTAACATTGCCGGGGTGGTTATCGTTCTTGCGATTTTAGCGAATGAAATTGCCGGGCTTTTTCAAACGATAAAAAGTGTTTTCGGATTCTGAAAAAATTATGGAAATTTTAAGTATCGCCGCCCTCTGCCTTGTTGTAACCGTACTCTGCAAGCTTTTTGACGCACAAAAAGAAATCGCGCTTTATATAAAAATCGCGGCGGCGGCTCTTATCCTCGGCGGGGTTATCCTTTATGTCAGCCCCATTGCAGACACTATAAATACAATTTTCGACAAGGCGGGTGCTTCCGACACCTACATTAACATTCTTTTTAAGGCTCTCGGGATATGCTACATAACGCAGTTCGCCTCCGATATCTGCAAGGATTCGGGCGAGGGGGCACTCGCGGTTCAGATTGAGATTGCCGGGAAGATTACGCTGCTCCTTTTATCACTGCCGCTGTTTGAAGCACTTACCGATCTTGTTACGGTACTTTTGGGAATATGAAAAAATTAATTTGTTTAAGCATCCTCGTACTTTTAATATTAATTTGCCCCCTTGCGGTTTCGGCAGAAGATGATGTCGGGGAAATCGCCGCAGAAATAGGACAAGACATATCGGAGCTTCAAGAGGGCGTGCCGGATTCCGCGAACGAGATTTTAGCCGAAAACGGCATAACCCCGTCCGACACCGAAGCAATGACGTCGGTTATGCCGGAAGACATCTTCTCTTACATATGGTCTGAGGTTAAGGCGAAGGCGGCGTATCCGCTGAAAGTTTTCGCGGCGGTTATCGCCGTAATTATGCTCTCAAGCCTTGTCGAAGCCCTCGAAGACTCCGCCTCGGACAAGAAGTTAACCCGAATATACGGCGTAATCTGCGTTCTTGTGGCGGTAACGGTAATAAGCACGCCGGTGTCGGAGACGATAAAAACCGCCGCAACCTCCCTCGGGAACGGCGGAATATTCATGGCAGGCTATATTCCGATTTTCGCGGGGATAACCGCCTCGAGCGGGCAGATAACCGGCGCGGCGTCATACAGCGTAATCGTCGTCTTCGCCTCGAACATCGCCGTAACCGTCGCGACAAACTACATGATACCGATTCTCTCCGTCTGCATGGCACTGGGAATTATCGAAGCAATAAACCCGAATTTTTCCCTCACCGGCATAACAGGCGCGATTCAAAAGGCAACCCAGATGGTCGTCAGCTTCGCTATGGTAATCTTCTTGGGGCTTCTCTCAACCCAGACGATAATCGGCGCGTCGGCAGACACCCTCGGGGTTCGCGCCGCGAAATTCGCCGCCTCGAATTTTATCCCGGTCGTCGGGTCTGCCGTCGCGGACGCATACACAACCGTAAAGGCTTCCCTCGGGCTTCTTCGCGGGGGGGTCGGCTTCTTCGGCATCGCCGCGATTTTCGTTATGATAATTCCGCCGCTTGTCGAGGTCGGCTTAATGCGGCTTGCGTTCTCCGCCGCAGAAATAGCAAGCGACGTCTTCGGCACAAAATCGGTTAAGATTCTGCTTAGCAATACCGTTAAAATATTATCGCTCGTTTTTTCGAT
Source organism: Ruminococcus sp. (assembly GCA_031262105.1). GTDB lineage: Bacteria > Bacillota > Clostridia > Oscillospirales > Ruminococcaceae > JAISGY01. The sequence goes on from JAISIH010000045.1 coordinate 3,107, forward strand.
TATGATTTGCTTTTCTGTAATGCTTATAATTTCGACAGCTGTGGTTATGATGGTTGGGCTTAATACTGTAACTTAAGGAAGTGCAAATATGGAGGGGTTTCGTTTAGCCGCCGGGGTTGCCTGTTTCATGGGGATAGTTATCGCGCTTGTTGACGCGCTGTCTCCGTCCGAGAAATTCCGCAAGCAGTTAAAGGTAATGTTCGCGGTTATATTTATGCTTGCGGTTATAACTCCGATTGCGGACGGGAGCATTAATTTTTCGGGCGAAACGGTTGCCGCTTATGCCGACAGGGACTATCTTGAAGCGTCAAAACTCGCGGGAGAAAGCTACCTTGAAACTTCAATCGGGCGAAATATAAGCCGCAACCTTGACGAAATATTAAAGGCGGAAAATATCTACGCTGAAAAAATAGAGACAAGTATTAATATTTCACAAACAGGCAGCATAGATATTACTGTAATAAATTTAACAATTGACCCTGCGGTAACAGACAAGGTTACAGAAATTTTAGGCGAAGCATTAGACGGAGAGGAATTCACCGTCAATATCTTCACCGCGAACGGGATGTGAAATATGCAAAAATACACATTTGCCGCTCGTATAAAAGAGCTTACGAAGAAGCCGAGGTTTTTACAGATTGCGGTTATAGCCGGGGTTGCGGCGATGGGGCTAATTTTCATTTCCGGGCTTAGCAAGCCTGAAAAGGAAGAGGTAACGGTTTCCGAAAACGGCGTTTTCTATTCTTCCTTTGATTATGCCGAAAAAATCGAGAATGACTTAACCGAAATAATCTCGAAGATTGAGGGCGTCGGGGACGCGGATATTCTCGTTACAATCGGCGTTTCAGAAGAATATGTTTACGCCGAAGACGGGAAGTATGGGGCAAATCCATCAACCGAAGTCGTTGTAATTGACGGCGGAAAACACGCGTTAACCCAGAAGATCATAAGCCCGAAAATCACAGGCGTGGTTATAGTATGCGAAGGAGGGGACGACTCGCGGACGGTCGAGAAGGTTTATAAAGCCGTTTCTGCTGCAACAGGTATCGGCGCGTCAAGAATTTTTGTCGCCGAACGAAAATAAGTAAATTTCACCGAAAAAGTTTTTATAATAAAGTAGTACATTTACACCGAAAAAGTTTTTATATTATTAAAGGAGATTGTCCATGAAAAAACCTACCCTCATAATCGGCAAAAAGCATATCATCTTAGCCTGCCTTACCCTTATCCTCGGTATCGCTATCTATGTGAACTACGTTTTCGCGAACCCCGCTGTCGATAACCTCGTCGAAGACCCGACCGTTGCCGCTAATACCGCCTCGGACAAGACAGACGACGCGTCGGCAAACTATGGTGACACAGCCTTCGTTATGGCGACCAACACCGCAAATGTAACCGCAGACCCGACAGCAAACGTTACAGCAGACCCGACGGCAACCCCGAACCCCGCCGAATTTGAAGACGTTGACCCCACAGACTATTTCTCGCAGGTCCGCCTCGCACGAATGGTAAGCCGCGACACCGCCGCAGAGCAGCTTAGCTCAATCATCGGCGGCGGCGACATAACCACCGACGAAGCCTCTACATACACCATGGCGGCAGTAAACCTCTCCGCCCTCTCCGAAAAAGAGACCATGATCGAGTCCCTCATTATCGCTCAAGGCTTCTCTGAATGTGTAGTCTACCTCTCCGACGACACCGCAAATATCGTCGTAAAATCAGCAGGACTTCTCCCCGCCGAAGCCGCACAAATCAAGGACATACTCTTAGGCGAAGTAACTATCCCGGCAGAGAATATCAGAATATTTGAAGTAAGATAAGGACGCTGGGGGGAAACTCTCTGAGGAGAGTTTCCCCCCAGACCCCCCTTCAGAGACTTTTGATGTCATATCATTGTTCCGATTTCACAGTAAAACGAAAAATCCACAAAGATTAATTTCTTTGTGGATTTGCTATTTCCAATATGATTAACCTTTAAAGTCTTTCGGGGTGGGGGTTTGGGGGAGGGACACTTGGGACACCAAGTGTCCCTCCCCCAACGCATCCTTATTGTACTCCGGCAATTCCGCCGATAACCGACGAAAGCAGAATTATTATTGATTTTGAGATAAATCCTCCGAGTGTAAAACTCGAAGAAGTCAATATCGTTAAAACTGTCACGATAACAATTACCACGGCGGCGAATTTCAGCCCCAAGGCTATGCCGCCCTTTTTCTGCCGTCGGGACAACGCCCTTGCCCCCGCGAAACAGGCGGCGGCGAGTATTACATTCGCGAAAAGCGTAAAGACAGCTGTCGGGGGTTGCAGTTTATAGATTACCGCCGAAAAAATAAGCAGTAAGACTGCCGCAATTATTAAGAAAGTAAGCGCGGAAACGATTACCGCTCCGATTCGCCTGTACCTTTGCCGTTGTTCCTCTGTAGTCCGCATTAGCAATCACCTCAAAAAAGGTTATGCTTTGCGGTTATATTTTATGCGCGGCGCGGGGACGCCCCCGCTTTGCCGGTCGCGCTTTGCCGGGGCGCGCTTTGCCGGTCGCACTTTGCCGGTCGCACTTTGCCGGTCGCACTTTGCCGGTCGCACTTTGCCGGGGCGCGCTTTGCCGGTCGCACTTTGCCGGTCGCACTTTGCCGGGGCGCGCTTTGCCGGTCGCACTTTGCCGGGGCGCGCTTTGCCGGTCGCACTTTGCCGGTCGCACTTTGCCGGTCGCACTTTGCCGGGGCAGTACCGGCGCCGGTTGGGCGTTTATTTTTATTTTTTAATAAATTATTATAACCTTTCCGAAATGTAGGGGGAGATAAGGGGAGAGGGGGGCAACCTGAGTACAATCTCGTTGCCACGAGTGAATGTCTGTGCGGGTACTCTTGTTTCCCCCCTCTCCCCTTTTCCCCCCCTACGAC
>JAISIH010000076.1 GCA_031262105.1 Ruminococcus sp.
GGGTGTAAAGATAGAATTTCTTTGAAACGAACCTGCGAAGCGGTCCTTCATACTTTTCATCCAGCGGCGTGAGTTTAGGCATAATAGTCCCCCTTGAAAGTTTATGCAAAGTTTACAAAATGTATGTATATTTCATGATGAATATGTTGTATACTAATCAAAACAGGGGATTTTGATAAACATTGAGGTAAATTTCATGAGTTATGTATCATTCTTACAGCTTTTTTATGAAGGAAAAAAAGAAGAATATAAAAAGAGGCTCGAAAACGCAAAGAATGACAGCTGTTATTATGAGTTGCCGATAAAAATAGGTAAATATCAAGCTTTTTTCTTCAGACTGCCGATAATCTATGACATGATTATTGATATTATAAAAACAACACAACAAATAAATACAAGAAAATTAAACAAACTTAATGTTGATTTAATCCGCGGTTTTTTGATAGATGAAATTGTAACCACAAACAATATTGAAGGCGTTTTCAGTTCACGCAGAGATATTAACGATGTGATAACCGGCACAAGTAAAAACAATCGTATACAGGGGCTTGTTAATCGTTACTTAATGCTTTTGAGCAAAAATGAACTTCCGCTTGAATCCTCGAAAGACATACGCGCTATATATGATGAGCTTGTTGCCGAAGAGGTCAAAGCTGTAAATAAAAATCATGAGCCGGACGGAGAAATCTTTCGCAAATCAAAGGTTGATGTTTCAAAGGCCGGCGGCAGGATAATTCATAACGGAGTAAATCCCGAATCTGAAATAATAACTGCCATGGACACGGCTCTTAGTTTTCTTAATAATGCAGAACTGAATATGTTTATAAAGATTGCGGTTTTTCATTATCTTTTCGGCTACATTCATCCGTTTTACGATGGCAACGGCAGGGTAGACCGCTTTATTTCGAGCTATCTTTTATGCCGTGAAACAAATACGCTTTTAGGCTATAGGTTGTCTTATACCATTGATAAACACAAATCAAAATACTATAAAGCGTTTGAATCGGTTAATGATTTTCGCGGTAAAGGCGACGTAACACCGTTTATATGTGCTTTTTTAAAAATCGTTAACGATGCCGCACATAGTCTTGTTGAAACAATAGACAACAAACGACGTCAATTAAAGTTGCTTTTTAAGATAGTTGAAGAAATTTCAAACAATAAAAAAGAAATACAGTTTTACAGAGTTTTGGCGGTTGCGACGCTTTTTACAGATGATGGGTATGTAAAAAAAGAAATTGAAAACAGTTTACAAATGTCTGCACCGACAGTTACTCGTTGGTTGAAAAAAATCCCAACCGAATATTTAGTTGCTAAAACAATTAACAAGCAAAAATACTATAAATTAAATTTAGAAAAGATTTTAGAACTCGACGAAATGGATTGAGTTTGTTCACATTGCACAAATTAAACCCAAAAAATTAATATATATTATAAATCTCTCTCAAATACTTGATTTATTTTTGGAAAAGTTGTATAATTTAATTGCGTATTTTAACGCTAAAATAAATAGAAAAGCGGCGGTTATCATGAAGATATATAACACCGAAAACATCAGGAACATTGCTGTTTGCGGACACGCGGGCAGCGGAAAAACTTCCCTCGCGGAGGCGATTTTATACTCTGCCGGTGCTACAGAGCGTCTCGGGCGGGTTACAGACGGGAACACCGTTCTCGATTTCGACCCCGAAGAGGTAAAACATAAATCTTCCCTTACGGCGGCGCTTGCGTCCTTTGAGATTAAGGGCGAAAAAGCTCCCGTGAAGGTTAATCTTCTCGATACGCCCGGGCTTTTTGACTTCGCAGGGGGGCTTTATGAGGGCATCTCCGCGGCGGATACCGTTATGATTGCCGTTTCGGGGAAATCCGGCGTTAAAGTCGGCACAGAAAAGGCTTACGACATTGCCGAAACACTCGGGAAATCGCGTATGTTCGTTATAACGAAGGTTGACGACCCCGACGCGAACTATTATAATGTGTTAACCGACCTTAAAACTAAGTTCGGTCCGACAGTCTGCCCCGTTGTCGTTCCCGTTATCCGCGACAGAAAGGTTATTTCTTACATTAACCTTATCGAGATGAAGTGTTATACCTACGACGATAAGGGCAAACCGACCGAAACCGAAATGCCCACAAGCGACATTAACGACAAGATCGAATACCGCCTTGACGGGCTTGTTGCAGCCTTCTCCGAAGCAATTGCCGAGACGGACGAAGCACTAATGGACAAGTTCTTCGAGGGCGAGGAATTCACGCAAGACGAGCTTATCCACGGGCTTCACGCCGGCATGGAAAAGGGGATAATTACCCCCGTCCTCTGTAACGGCACCGGCAACATCGCCGCAGAGATGATACTTAAAGAGATTGAGCTTTTAGTTCCGTCCCCGAACGAGACTAACCCGCTTAAGGCGACCGACAACGACAAGGAAATCGAAGTAAAATGCGGCGAGGGCGAGCTTTCTGCATTTGTCTTCAAGACCGTTGCCGACCCGTTTGTGGGCAAGATGTCTTACCTTAAAGTTATAACCGGCACGCTTAAATCAAACACCGAGTATTATAACGCCGTTACCGACCAGCCCGAAAAGATCGGCAAGCTCTTTACCCTCGTCGGCAAAAAGCAGATCGAGCTTGAAGAAGCGAAAGCGGGCGACATCGCCGTTGCGGTTAAGATTAACGCGAATACTTCCGATACAATTACAGCCGGGAAGCATCTCACATTCACGCCGATACCGTTCCTTAAACCGTCTTACAGAATGGCAGTCCACCCGAAGACACAGGGCGACGAAGCTAAGGTTGGTACAGGGTTAACAAGGCTTCTTGAGGAAGACAAGACACTCGATTTTTATATCGACAGCCTGACCCACGAGCAGATTATCGCAGGGCTTGGCGAACAACACCTCGAATCCGCTATCGGCAAATTAAAATCAAAATTCGGTGCGGACGTTAACCTCACCGACCCGAAAATCGCTTATCGCGAGACAATCCGCAAGAAAGTACGCGTTCGCGGCAGGCACAAGAAACAATCCGGCGGTCACGGTCAGTTCGGCGACGTTGAAATCGAGTTCGAGCCTTGCGTTTCCGACGACCTCGTGTTTGAAGAAAAAGTCTTCGGCGGTGCTGTCCCGAAAAACTACTTCCCCGCAGTCGAAAAGGGACTCCAAGAAAGCATGAAAAAGGGCGTTCTCTCCGGCTGTCCCGTTGTGGGCTTAAAAGCAATCCTCGTTGACGGCTCTTATCACCCTGTTGACTCGTCCGAATTGGCGTTTAAGATGGCGGCTTCAATCGCCTACAAAGACGGCTTAAAACAAGCCGACCCCGCAATCCTCGAGCCGATCGGCAAGCTCGTTGTTATCGCACCCGACGACAAAACCGGCGACATCATGGGCGACCTGAATAAGCGCCGCGCAAGAGTCCTCGGCATGAACCCCATCGGCAAAGGCATGACCGAAATCGAAGCCGAAGTCCCCATGCGCGAAATGCAGAGCTTCACAATGGCTCTCCGTCAAATCGCCCAAGGGCGCGGCGCATTTACCTTAGAGCATTTGCGCTATGAACAACTGCCGGCTAACCTTGTTTCAGAAGTAATATTAAGTCTGCAAGCTGATGCATAACAACTACACCGTATCGAAAAATCTTTCGATACGGTGTTTTAATGTTGAATTTTTCTTCAATGTGTTGACAAATTGTATGGAATGTGTTACAATAAATTGAAGATTAATTTTTTAGGAGTAAACTTAGTGAAAAAATTCTTAGCGGCAATTTTAGCGACCGCAATTATCGCAGTTACCACAGCCTGCGGAGGCACCGCAACGACCGCTGTCGAAACTACCACAGCGGCTACCACGGCGGCAACGACAACAGTTGCAACAACCACGGCGGCGACAACCGAAGCAGAGACAGCGCAAAGCACAGCGGCAGCCATATTCCCCGCAGTCGCTTACTGTATCTATACGGAAGACGAAGTGGCAGAGATTATAAAGCTTGACGGTAACCAGACCGACGCCGTAAAAGAGATGAACGACGATATAGATGAAAAAGTCTACGGACCGATAAGCGCGTTTGAGCTGTCCTATAACAGCATTGACGACTACCCGATGTGGCTTGATGCATATGCATATTCCTTCACCGACGATGTTTACATTCAGATTTATAACACAATCGGCGAATTCCCGGCGTACGGCTATGCGGGGCAGCTTTTCGGCTTCGTTTATGACATTACCAACGACAATTACGTTACCCTTGAGGAAGTCCTCGAAAATAACGGCATTACAAAAGAGGAGCTTGAGCAGGAGATTACCGACCGCTATATCGCAATCGGCAACGGCGATTATATCGAAGACGTTGACGTAAAGGCTTTCCGCTATACATGGAACGGTGTGTACTACGATTTAAGCTATCTGTTTGAGCTTACCGTTATTCATGCCGGTGAGGAAGATATGCCGCACCAGATGTTCTGGCAGTATACCCCTGAATTTAACGAAATAATCGAACTCAACCCATCTCAGCTTTTTGACCCGTCGGACGTTGACGTATATGATCATCCGCCGCTCCACGGGAATGAGGGTTATGTTGAAGATTTCGGCGAAACTTATACCGCCGACATTAGTCCCACAGGGCATCTTTCCGGGAGATATTATCTCGACGGCGATACTGTTGCGGTAAGCTTTGAGTTCGGTGATACAGCGTATGTTGATTCATATTACGGAAGCGGTTCTTATGAAACGACGTTCGGAATTCAACTTGAACAAGAAGTCGGAGATGAAGATGAAAACGGCAACGCCTATTTCATCAGCTATTTCAAGATGTATGATGACAACGGCGACCTTGCCTTTGTAATAGTAGCACCGCAAAACAACCCCGACATCTTTGAACTCTACACAGCAGAAGAAGAATACTTCGGAACATTCTATAAGTTACAAGGTTAAGTAAAAAAAGCCCTCGAGAGGGGGCTTTTTTGTGTGAGGGTGATGCGGTGTACTGAGAACTCGACAGAAGACAATGACAGCAGTCTTTAGAAAGGGGGGTTTGGGGGGGAAACCTTTCTTTAGAAAGGTTTCCCCCCCCACGTACCAAAGACCTTGCCCCGTCCATATAAGAC
>JAISIH010000077.1 GCA_031262105.1 Ruminococcus sp.
CTGAAACGGCAAACTGGTTTATTTTATTTGTCCGAACATACGAGGAGAGACGGGTTGCCGATAGTCTCTCTTTTTTACTTGACCAAAATAAATATACAGTATTCATTCCGATGAAAGATAACGCTTACCATAAACAAGGAAAGACCTTTACTCGGAAAGTACCGTGGATTAACGGGTATGTGTTCATTGTGACAACGGTTGACGAAGATGAATTTTTGGCTGAGATTGAACAGCATACTAGGTTTGACGATGGGGTATATAAGCTTCTCCGCAACGGCGGCAAGAATGACAGTGCAAAGCTTAGCGACCACGATAGAGCTATAATGAGAGCTATTCTTGATGAAAACTTCAATATCCCCGCTCTCGAAACAGTTCAGGTTGGTGACAGACTTATAATTGCAGACAGCAGTCCTCTCGCAGGAGTCGGTGGGGAAATTATAAAGGTAAACAAAAAAAACAGACTGCAACGGTGTCGGTGAATATTCTTGGAAAGACAATCGAATATGAGGTTATGCTTACGAAGCCTCATAAGGATAACAAGTAACGCAGAACGATGAGCGAGGAAACTAAGGCGGTATAATAAACTAATTTTTGAAAGGATATGTATGATTTAACTGCGTGTAAGACAATAATATTAAAATGTTATCATTTAAGCCTGATGAAGGCGGTATGTTAATTATTGATTTCAGACAAGAAATAATAGCAGATGATTATCATATACTTACTTTTATAGATAACAAAATTAATTCGCTCACAAGCACACAAGGAATAGATTTAGATAATTACGAAGTAGACTTTAAAATAAACAAAGATGAAAATGGAAATGCAAATAAAAATGATTTTGTAGTTTGTAAAATATTGAAATATGCAAAATTTCTATATACTGAGAAAACAGCAAGATATGTGTTAATATTTGACAATATTGATGTATGCCCTAAAGAATTCCAACGCGCTGTTTTTTCTATATACAAACAAATTATAGAAAAAAATCGGTGTATATTATAAAAACTTTGAAAACAAAGAAGCTAAACTGCATAACAGCTTTTTTCTATTAACCACTCTTAGAAATGATACTTATGGATATTATGATAAAACTGACTATTTCAAAAGTGAAGGTGTTCAAAAAGCTGACTTTCCTACACCAAATGTGTATTTGATTAGTAAGCAAAAATAATTCATATGAAAAGACATTTTATATATACATACGTATTTTAGAACTATTATATATTGATGTTTTAGTTGACAACAGAGATGAAGAAAATTACGCTATTGATAAAATTTTTGAAAAATTGTCCCCGTTTTTTCCCGAAGCGATTATTGAACGTGCATTACAGAATATGATATATTCAGGTTTCTTAATAGAAACCGAAATAGGTAGTAGAAATTTCCTCGGAGCTTCCGTAAAACAACCGGAAAAGATAAAGCTTGTTAATGATAAAGGTGTATATGGAAAAATAATGAATAACAATATTACCGCCGCACATATCTATTATGAAGGTCTTATACGCGAATTTGAATACATTTATAATATGTCTTGGTATTATGTTAATCACTATAAATCGGTATTATTAGATGAAAGCAAAAATAAACAAAAACTTAATTATATTCAAAAAGCAAGAGATGAGTATTTTAACGGAAGAAGCAACTTTATAAATGCCGATAAAGAAGAAAGCACTATATTATTCTTAATAGCAATGTTTTATATCACCAAATGCAGCACTGAAATCCAAATTGAAGAGGGGACAAGAGAATTGTTTGAAAAGACTTTTGTTATAAATATACACACGCATGAGAATCATTATCAAGCATATTACCCTTTAGATAAAATGATGGGTTCAGTAGAGAATAAATTCTTTGATCACTTATTCTTGTTTTTTAAAGAAAATCTGAAAGAAAACAGTAATGACAAAAAAACACAGATTTACTATTCCGCTATTAAAACCACCAAAGACAAAGCATCAGCATTAGACAGAAACGCTCCGGACTATGCTAAAAAGCTTTTGAAGTTATATGACCATGCTCCAGAGCAACGTTGGAAAAGCGACAATTGGATGTCAGAATATAAAAAAACATACGGCGAAAAACCTGCTCCCGAATACATGGGTGAATTTTATTATGATTTGTGCAGTGATTTTACTTTACTGTATTCGAAAGATAAAGATCCGCTATATAAAGCCGGAACTGAGTCGGCTTTATATAATTTGAGAGTCTTAACACGCGGTAGTTTTGTAATGCCTATAAAAATAAGGGAAATTGAGGAATTGTTAAACATTGAATATGCTTAACAAGAGAGAAATGGTATTTTTCATGAACATAACAGAAAAAGTTTTCACTAATATTTACACCACTGCACTTGATACAGTTGCTGCTGCAAAAAGAGCGGAAAAATCCGGGGACGCAATTGACCAAATTGAAATAAACATAATGAAATACATACTTGCCGGCGAACGTACAATACTTACACTGCCTCAAGCTTGCGACAATGATACATTAATCAACATTGCCGTAAGACCAAATGCTTCCGGATTTTTATTATTAGCTAAACTGGGTTTATTCAAAGTCACAACATACGGATCATACAATTCAATTTCTGAATATGCTGTTGACAAAATGCGTAATCCAAATTTCACCTTTTCAAACAGTTTATCAAAAAACTAAGATCTACCGATAATGAAACAACACAAAATTATGTACTGTCCTAACCTCCGGCATAGTCATACATTTACCGGTGAGCTTGAAAGTCTGATTAAAAATATGGATAATAATAATCCTAAAAAGCATGAGTTTACGAAATTTTATGACCCAACACAAAATAATCGGAGTTTTTATCTTGACGCAGATGGCTCATGGAAAAATAGCCGGTTGCAAGAGCATAGTGAAGCGGTAGTGGATTCGTATTTAGATATTGTAATTTTTGCATACAATTGCCTACTTGGTCATGTTGAAGCAGAACATCATGAATGGATAGAAAGTACGGAAAGCACTGACTTGGTCGATATTTTACAGCAACGGACAAAAAATAACCCGAACCTTGGCGCAAATTATATTCAGAAATACGACACACTACTTGAGAACTCGAATATTAATACAGAAATACTGAACTGGAGTAATACTTATCGTTTTATTAATGATGAGATCATACCTCGCATAGAAAAACGCGAAATCAACAGTCAGGAAGACATATTTGACGCGGTTTATACTAATCATTTTATGAATTTTAACAATATCGGTTCAAAAACTATTGTATCATACGTTGTGCTAAAACATCATCTGATAAAATCATAACCGCGCAAACCGTCAAAACAGCAGGCGAGTCAACAGATTTCGTTGATTCGGGTATGAGCGGGGATTAAGATATGCGAAACGTCGAATTATACTTTGAATACATAAACAAATACCCGGATAAGTTTACAAATGCAGACAGATCAGGTACAGAGTTAGTTTGTGACAAAGCCGGTATCATGGAAATCGAAGAGATCATGAAGCGGCGTATGCGTGAAAACGGCAAGCCGGAGGAGTGGGCAGAGATTGGTGTTGTCTACCAAGATTGTTATATCACTATCTTGAGAGATGCAGTTTTATTTAAGCCTCATAATACGCCCGGTACATATATTCGTCAATTTAACGCCGGTTCTGTCTGCGGTGTAGTTATATTGCCAATTTGCGGCGATGAGGTTTGCCTTTTGCGAATTTTCAGACATTCCCTTCGCAGATATGTTTATGAGTTGCCACGTGGTTTCGGCAATCTCGGTGAAACGGAAGAACAGAACGCTTTGCGTGAGTTTAACGAAGAGGTCGGCGGAACGGTACGCAGTATTCATTGCTTGGGATATGTTTACGAAAATACCGGAATATCTGACTCAAAGACAGCGTTGTTTCTTGCTGAAATTGAAAGAGAGACTAAGCCTTCAGAACCCGATGAATCCATTGATAAGGTGTTTTTTATGCATATTCCCGAATTTTTACAGATGATTTCTGACGGTCGAGTTGAAGACGGGTTTACCCTTGCGGCTGTATCACGGGCGTTAGTGACCGGCGTTATAAAGCTTAAATTACTATTGACAAACCACATTAAATAAGATATAATAGGTTCATAAGGTTAAGATGACTTAACTTTATGAACCTATTTTCGTGTTTCTTCGATAGGAAATAGCTTTTTATTACAAATATACTGTTGTCCTTAAGGAACGCAAACTGAGGAAAGCTCCCCCCAGACCCCCCCGCAAAGACTTTTTATGTCATTACTTGTTACTAATTGGAATCTAATCACCTCAAGCTCGCTTTTCAACGAGTTTTTTGTTAATTGTTGTATGGGATAAAATCTTTTTTTCTCTGTATAATATTCTTATGGAAAAGAAGAAAAAGGGTAAGCTTTACTATGCCTTGTGCGGGGCAGTTATCGGCGCAGTCAACGGGCTTTTCGGCTCGGGCGGCGGCGTGGCGGCTGTTCCTGCGCTGGGGCACGCCGGGCTTACCGTAAAGGAGTCTCATGCTTCAAGCCTTGCGGTAACTTTGCCGCTTTCGGCTGTTTCTATGGTTGTCTATTCGCTCGGGCAGGATTTCAACTGGTCGGACGCATTGCCGCTTATCCCGTTCGGGCTTGCAGGGGCCCTCATCGGCGGACTTGTACTTAAGAAAATATCAAACGTTTGGCTAAAGAGGATTTTCGGCGGCTTGCTTATCCTTGCCGGCGGGCGTATGCTGTTGACATGACGGGGGAGAGCAGTCAGCAAGCGAAATTGTACGGAATGTAGAGGGAATTTATGTTGTGGAGTTATGTTGCGGCGTTTTTAACCGGCATACTTGCCTCACTCGGCGTGGGCGGCGGTATGCTGTTGATAATTTACCTTACAGTGTTCGCGGGCTTTGACCAGCTTTCCGCGCAGGGCATTAACCTTCTCTATTTCCTCCCGATCGCCCTCCTTGCCGTTATCCTCCACACAAAAAATCACCTCATTAACTGGAAGCCGCTTGTCCCGGCAATCCTCGTCGGAATTGTCGGCGCAGTTATCGGCAGTATTATCGCGAAGTTTATCGACAAAGAAATCCTCCGTACCGTCTTCGCGGTTTTCGTTTTAATAATCGGCGTTAAGGAAATATTATACAAAAAAGAGGACGAAAAAACCCCCGTAAAACACAACACGGCAATTCCCCCGAAAACCTATCGCGGAAAGTTCAAACATTCATAAAATTCCTCTTGACATTCGCATTATTTTCTGCTATTATTAATAGGGGAAAAATATATGGAATACGGCGGGAAAATTTTGTATAAAGGCGAAAAATATCCGATTGAAAAAGCAGACGATAAAACTGCTTTTGCGGGCGGGATATTTTATGTCAAAGCCGATTCAGATTGTAAACCCGACATTCCCTCCTTAGTGAAACTTCTGCGGAAATTCGCCGCAAGAGACCTTACCCGAAAGACAATCGAAACCGCGCGGATTATGGGCGTTGTCCCCGTCTCGATAAAGATTACGGGGGCGAAAACACGCTGGGGGAGTTGTAGTGCAAACCGCGGCATAAACTATTCTTGGCGGCTTATCATGGCTGACGAGCGGTCGATTGATTACGTTATCGTGCATGAACTTGCACATATAACCCAGTTTAACCATTCTGCGGGGTTTTGGAATATAGTTAAAACGTACTGCCCCGATTATAAATCCCGACGAGCCTTTCTTAAAAAGATGCAAGCAGAGATTGATAGTTATAATCTGTAAAATAATACATATTAGGAGAAATTTATGAAACTGATGCTGACTCCGACAAAAAACGGCAGTATTATCAACAAAAACATCTACGGTCATTTTTCCGAACATCTTGGTGCTTGTATCTATGACGGAATTTACGTCGGAAAGGATTCCCCGATTCCGAACACGAACGGTATCCGCAAGGACATTATCGAAGCCTTAAAATACATAAAAGTTCCTGTGCTGCGCTGGCCCGGGGGTTGCTTCGCGGACGAATACCACTGGAAAAACGGCGTCGGCGAGCGAACACGTATGATTAACACCTGTTGGGGCGGTTTTGTCGAAGATAACTCTTTCGGCACGCATGAATTCATGGAGCTTTGCGAGCTTGTCGGCTGTGAGCCTTACATATGCGGGAACGTCGGGAGCGGCACCGTCCGCGAGATGAGCGAATGGGTTGAATACATGACCTTTGCGGGCGATTCCCCCATGGCGGCGGAGCGTCGCGCGAACGGCAAAGACGAACCATGGAAGCTTAAATACTTCGGCGTCGGGAACGAAAACTGGGGCGGCGGCGGAAATATGCGCGTCGAATACTACGCCGATATTTACAGGCAGTACCAAACCTACCTTAAAAATTACAGCGGAAACACCCTCTATAAAATCGCCTGCGGACCTTCGGGCGGCGACTGGAACTGGACAGAAAAACTCATGGAAAGCGCGGGGAAGATGCTTGACGGTATCGCGCTGCATTATTACACCCTGCCGACAGGGGATTGGGACGACCACGGCTCTTCGACCGATTTCGACGCCGAAGTCTATTACGAGACCCTCCGCCAGACGCTTAAAATGGAACATCTCATAGACGAACACAGCCGTATCATGGACAAATACGACCCCGACAAGCGCGTCGGGCTTGTCGTTGACGAATGGGGAACATGGTATAATCCCGAACCCGGAACGAACCCCGGTTTCCTCTACCAACAAAGCACAATGCGGGATGCAATCGTTGCGGCGGTTAACCTTAACATCTTCAACAACCACTGCGACAGGGTTTCAATGGCTAATATCGCGCAGATGGTTAACGTCTTGCAGGCGATAATCTTAACCGAGGGCGAAAAGCTTATCAAAACCCCGACTTTCCACGTCTTCGACCTCTTTAAGGCACATCAGGACGCTTACCTTGTCGATACATACATTCAGACCGAGGAATCCTCGCGCGGAGTGCCTTGCCTCTCCGTTTCGGCGTCCCTCAAAGACGGCATTACGACAATTACAATCGTTAACCTTTCTGCCGACAAGTCTTATGAAATTCGTTCGGAATCGCCGAGTATTTCGCGAATTGCCGGGAGAATTCTCACCGGCGCAATTGACGCGAAGAACACCTTCGACGACCCCGATAACGTTAAAATTTCAGAATTTAACGCCTTTTCAACCATCGGCGGAGTGTTAAAATTCACAATTCCCGCCTGTGCAGTAATGGAAATTCGTATAGCGTAGGGTTATATAAAGATGTATGCCCTTTGGTTTTTGGTATGGATGATAAAAATAAGATTTCAGATTACGTCAATAAGGTAAATAACCTTGCGGATAAGATGCTTGCGCCGGAGACGGAAGAGGTTGTCGTTAAAAAAACGGTGCGTGACCTTGCCGCCGATATTGACATCTATTCCGACCTTGATCCGATGTCGGCTATATCGGACGTTTTAACCGACCCTGAAATTGAAATTGAAACTCCATCCGATACCGAGCCGATAGTTCTCGCAAAAGATAAGATTACATATTCCGACGAAGATAAAAAAAGGCTTCTTCACGACCTCGGCGCGGATATTGACCCGAACAGTCTCGAACGCGGCAGGCGAACAAGAGTCGATATTGATAAGTTTGAAAAGCGGATTGAACCGGCGGAGCTTGCAATAAAAGAATTTGAAGCAAAGCAACAGGCAGAAGCGGCGAAAAAGCCGAAAAAAGCCGTTCGCAGAAGACGTAAAGACGACGCTGAGACGATTAAAGCGCGAAAAAACATGATTATCATTGCGGCGTTAATACTTGCGCTTTTATATGTAACCTGCTTTTTCTATGTGAGAGCTGTCAACGCCGAAGATGCAGAGAACGCGCAGAAAGCATTGTTGTCCGTTGACACAAGGCAGGTTATTGAAGCAATCGCGAAAACGGACAATTCCGTTTCTGCTTCGGATAAAGAAAAATACGACCTTTCAAGATATAAACTTGACACCGACGAAGACGGTTTAACAGACAACTACGAGCTTTTATATTCCGGCACAGCTCCGGCGCGATCCGATACCGACGGCGACGGAATCCCCGACGGAATTGAAATAGAGGCGGGCACAGACCCTCTTAAGTTACAATCCGACGGACGAACGGACGACGCAAACCGCACATTTTTACATTCGATGATAGATGAAGAAGTTACGGTACGCGTTACAGGGAAATGGAACGTTTTTAAAGGCAACATCGCAAGATATCCGATGAATGTTGAAAATTATCCCGGTATTCTGTCTAAGGGGATTGAGGTAACATTTGACGGAACAGCTGCACAGCGAGGCTTCCTTTACTATGACCTCACGAAGGTTGACATTAACAAATGGGGCGAAAACCCCGATGTTCGTATATTCAGGTATAACCCCGATGACAACAGCCTTGCCCTTGTCGGCGATGGGGGTGCTTTATCGGGTGATAAATCTGTTATAAGTTCGGGAATACGCACCGGCATATATTTTTTAGCGGACAGGAATTTCCTTTCGGCGGACAGCGGCATAAACATTATGTTCGTTATCGACAACAGCGGCTCGATGTACCCGCAGGAAACGGTTACGGGTTCGGAAGAGAATGACCTTGAATTTAAGCGGTTAGATTTTGCAAAGCACCTCATAGAACGTATCGGGAACGATGCAAACTTCGGTGTCGCGAAATTTACGTTAAAATACACGACACTCTGCCCGATATCATCCGATGACAATGCGGCACTTTCTGCACTCGAAGAGATTAGAACAGGCGCGGAGAATTTCGACGGAACGGAAATTTCAAATTCGATTATTTCCGCAGTCGATACTTTCAGAAATAATAAAAACGACCGAAACTACATTATCGCGATTACGGACGGATTGCCCTCAAACGCCGATGCAGACGCCGAAGAGCGGGCGATTGCTTACGCTAAAGAGAATAACATCGCGGTTATAACAATCGGTCTCGGAAAGAAGATTGACCCGGAATTTTTGTCGAAGATAGCCGAAGAAACCGGCGGTGTCTATTATCAAGCGGTCAATAACGGCACCTTCGATTCAATCAGCGAAAAGGTTGAAACGCTTATTAATTCCGGCAGAACCGAATTCATACCCGATACAAATGCGGAGGAAAATACCGTAACTGAAGACTTAAGTGTAATAGTTCTCGCTGATTCGGGATTTGTTGCGGCAGAAGATACGCTTTCGGCAAACGACATTGCGACGACTTACGACAGATCCGGCTCGGACCTCGGTATGGCGATATTTGCGTCAAAATACTACAGCGGAACGCTTCCGCAAAAGACCGCAAACTATGTTACAAACAGCAACGCCGAAGTCTTGGGCTTTGACCTCTCGGGCAGCGAATTTTTCGCCGCCGGCAAGAAGAATCTGTCCGAACTTGAGCTTCCGTACACGAAACTTTGTGAACCTTATAAAAAAATAACCGAACGCTGGAACTTCAACAGGATTACGGACGGTTTGCTGCCGCTTTCCGACAGCGCGCTTTCTGCGATAAAGCCGCTTGAGGGGAAATATAAGATACTTTCAGCTGAATATGACTGGGGCGGCGGGCGAGATATACCGGGTTTCCTGCGGGCGATTACCTTCCAGCCTCAGCGGATTTTCACGAATTACGAATACCCTGCGCTTGATATAGATACACTCCCCCCCGACTCCGACGAATACCGCACCTATCGCGCCGTTAACTACTACAATAATTTCGCCGATAAGGGCGGCGTTTCATGGCTTTCGTTTGCGATTGACGGGCAGGATGCATATGACGAGCTTTTGACCGAACTCACCCTCGGCGTACCCTCCGTTTTGAACGCGGACGGAATGACCTATATCGCCGCGAAATTATCCCGTAGTCAAGCGGACACAAATGAATACATAATCGAAGCATATGATGTTGCCGACGTCTTAAATACGCCGACGTACATTAACCTCAAGGCGACAAAACTCCTCTTTAACACCATGCCTTATCAGTACACGGCGACAATTTTCGGCAAATCGGTTAACCTCTATATAATCAAAACTCAAGGAGAATGAACGTGACATTTAAGCGGTGTTTTACCAAGGAACTGCTGTCGATAAAAAGCAGTGTGATCTACATTTTTGTGCTTCTCTATATTATAGTTTATCTCTTGGGTTACCTCGGGGTTTTGCCCGAATTTACAGGGAACTTTTTAACCCCTGTTTCAATTTTAGTCTACGCAATCGCAGCCGCATTTTTATCGGCGAAGTTTACGTCAGACGATCATAAAAAATCGGAAAGCGCAAAGTATAAGGTTATACGAAACGCCGCAACAGGCGAGCTTTTGCTTCCCGTGTCGGAAATATCGTCCGGCGACAGCATATGCCTTTCGGGCGGCGAATACATACCGCTTTCGGGCGACGTTGTCGCGGGGGAAGCATACGTCTATGAAAAGGGCGAACTTATAGAGAAAAAGCCCGCTGTCGGGCGTGCAAGGAAAGAAAGCTACTTTGTAAACGCGGGTTCGGCGGTTTATGCGGGGAATATTACCGTCGAAGTCAGCTCCGACAACAAGTCCGCTGCTAATGAAAAGTCTCGCAGATTCGACAAAAACGATATTTTTACATGGACATTTATCGGTTCTGCCGTAATCGGTGTTGTAATATTTTTAATCCGTTTTTTCGCAGGGAAAATGATTTACCTCGGGACTTATGAGGCACTGCTTGACAACATGGTTCTCGTTTTTGCGGTTATAAGTTTATCCTCGCCGTTTTGCTGTGATTCCGATTATTTGGCGAAGGTTTTTGCGAAGTTTCAAAAGATTAATGTTAACAAAAGCGGTTCGGTTTTTACAGCCGGAAAGGTTAACAGTATTGCCGTTGACGCAAAACTTTTCTACCCGTTTTCAGAGCCGACCTTCTTCGCGGTTACAGCCGACACTTCAAATGAATATCAAAACATAACCGACATAAATCTCCTGCCCGACCCGCTTAAGGGGCTTGTTTCGGACAACATAAAAACGCTTTCAAGATGCCGCAGTGAGTGTTTTGTTAACGACACGGATATGATAAGCCTTAGGCGATTTGTTGATGTTTCTGAAGATGATACAGCCTTAGAGGGCGTGGAACTTTTAACCGAAATTCCGTTTTTGCCCGACAGCGGTTATGCCGCCGCGACTTTCCGCAAGGGAAGCGTTATTGCGACCGAATATTACGGCAAGCCCGAATTTTTCGCTAAATCGCTCGTCTTGGGCGAAACAGGCCGCGAAGAATTAACCGACTCTGCCATTGATAAATTAACGTCAATGATTAACCTCATGTCCCGCGAGGGGAAGCGGATACGGCTTTTGGCGGTTAACCACGGGCGGATTAATAACGGCGTTTTACCCGAGGAAGGATGGCTTATATTAGGCTTTTTCGCCTTCGGTGCAGTGCCGACATTTGCGGTGAAAAAAGCGGTTAATACTGCTGCGGATAACGGTATTCAGATAACACTTCTGCCCTCGTATGAGGCGGAAATTTACGATGAATATCTTATAAATACGCTTCGACTTTCGGGGAAATATTCCCCCGAAAAAGATAAACTTATGCCCGATAAAATAACCGCTTCGATAGTTTATGACATTGCATCAATCCTCCCCGAAGCTGATGTGAAAATCGCGTCAAAAGCGTCGTCCGGCGGCGTGAAAAAAACGGCTGATATTGTGACGAATACGAACGAATATCAAAACGGATTTTCAGATGCAATTGATATAATCGACCGCTCGAAAAGATTCTCCGTTGTTTATAAACTTTTCGGAGTTTTGACGGGAATTTTGCTTGTCGTAATGTTCATATTTTTTGCATTTGTTTTGCGGTCATTACCGGTTGCGTTCGGCGATGATGTTATCCCGATACTTATGTTATTATCGCTCCTCCTCGGGCTTTCGGAGACGTTATTATTAAAGAATACTTAACGGAAATTTTATATGGAAATTCAAAAAATGATTGATTCGGGTATAAACATACCTGCCGGTGAATATGAGGGACCCTTTTTAATCAACCGCCCGTCCGTTACAGACGGGGGCGGGTCGGTCCTTTATATCCGCGACAATGCCGCCGCCGCGCTTAATATCGGTTCAAACGGCGTTACCGTAAAAAACATAAATCTTCAAGCGGCAACCCCCGATTCCCCCGCACTCTTGATGTCTCCCGACTCATTGCTCGAAAATGTTTTTGTTTACGGGAGCGTTATCGGGAAAAAGAGTGAAGAGGGTTTTTTTGATATACCGTATTCGCTCCATATCGACAGCGTTCCCGCTGATGAACCGTTTGAATTCACCGTAAAAATTAATGTTCCCATTCCTTGCGAAGTTACCGCCGAGCAGGGGGTTGTGCTTTCTGCAAGTCAGCTTGTTAAGGGGGTAAATACCCTCGGAATAAGGCTCCCGAAAGCGCGGGCGGGCGGTGTAATACGAAGATGTATTTTTATTAAAACAGAAGTTATCCGCAGGATTTTAATTACCGCAAAAGCAGTTTCGGGGATAGAAAAAAAGGGCTATGCGGAGCTTCTGTTTGAACCTGAAGGCAACAGGGGAACACTTACCGAGCCTTTCGATTTGGCTATTCCCACTATAAAAACGCCGCCTGTTCAAAAAGTAACTGCCGTGAAGCGAAACACATATCAAAGCGGCATTACAACAATTCTGCCGAAGCCTGCTGTTTCGGGGAAAATCGTGTTAAGCAGGGGAATGCATTATCCGCTTCGCCCCGATGATTTTCTTGAAATTGAATTTTTAACCGAGTCCGTGTCCGATATTGATGCATACGTTTTTTTACACGACGGCAGCATGGTTATGCGCGACAGCCGCAACCTCGTATTTTTCGGGAACGATACTGCGATGAACAATGCGGTAAGTTACCTTCACACAAACCTGCGGCGTGCAGTTTATATTGATTTTAAGCAGATAACGAACACCGTCGGCGAAATTGATATTTGTTATGCCTCATACGACAACACGCCGATTTTCGGAAACGTTATCATAAAAACGCGAAGCGAAACGATTTCTATCGCTGTGCCGAAAAGCTCGTCCGTTATAACTGCGTTTCAGATAACTGCGAATTCTCCCGGGCTTGTTCTTACTCCGCTTATAATGCCGTACAGGCGCGGGATTGCGGAACTTATACGAAGCTACGGACTCGATGTAAACTAAAATTTGCATATAGTTTTATAAATATCGCATAATATAGTTGATTAACTTAAAAACACTCACGTGTTTTTAAGTAACCGCGAAAAGCGCGGTAGCTCGCTTTGCGAGCTGAAATCTACTCAGGAGTTAACTTTTGCGGCGTGCCGCAAAAGCGAAAAACTTTGTTTTTCGCTTGAAAATCCTTTAGGATTTTCAAGTTAAACGACTATAACTTTAGGAGACTCTATTTGAAGGTTCAGATTTTTACGGACGGCGCCTGTTCAGGGAATCCCGGTCCGGGCGGATATGGGGCAATTCTCCGCGCCATGGGGAAAGAAAAAGAAATTTCCGGCGGCGAGGCTCAAACCACGAATAATCGCATGGAACTTCGCGGCGTAATTGAAGCACTCAAGGCACTCAAATATCCCTGCGAAGTTGACGTTACAACCGACTCTAAATATGTCTGTGACGGCGTTAACTGGGCGAGGGGTTGGAAAGAGCGGGGCTGGAAGAAATCGGACGGAAACCCCGCCGCGAACAGCGACCTTTGGGAGGAACTTTTGACCCTTTGCAGCATCCATAAAGTCAGCTTCAGCTGGGTTAAAGGGCATGACAGCCACCCCGAAAATGAACGCTGCGACAGGCTTGCCGTTGCCGCCGCGAACTTATATAAAAGTTAGAATAAACATTGCGCTATTTATCGTTAATATCGTAAACCGTTATAAAAAACGCCATCAAAAAACATATGAAAAAACTTCTTTTTATCTACAATCCGACAGCCGGCCGCGGGCTTATCCGCCAAAATCTTTTCGACATCTTTGATGTTTTTTCGGAGTACGGTTACGACATTATCGCACACCCGACACGCGGCACGCTTGATGCTTTTAACGCGGCGGAAGCGGTTGATAACGACAAAAACCGCGCCGATATTATCGTCGTAAGCGGCGGCGACGGAACGCTCGGCGAGGTTATCAAAGGGGTAATGTCGTCCGAGGTCGATACGCCGCTCGGCTATATTCCCGCCGGGACTATGAATGATTTTGCGGCTTCGCATCGTATACCGCTTAATATGATTGAGTCGGCGCGGATTGTTATGACCGGGACGGCGAAAAGATATGATATCGGGCGGCTCGATACGAAGACAAGCTTCGAGTATTTCACGTACGTTGCGGCGTTCGGCGCGTTCGCTAATGTGAGTTATGAAACAAGCCGACAGATGAAAAACATCTTCGGCGTTTTTGCGTATATGATGAAAGGCGTTTCGACAATCGGTTCGATAAAGCCGTTTCACCTCACCGTTTCGCACGACGGCATTAATGAAACCGATGATTTTCTGTTCGGAATGGCGGCGAATGCGACTTCTGTCGGCGGTATGAAGGGCGTAACCGGCGACCATGTCAGCCTTTCGGACGGGATTTTTGAATGTGTTTTTATCCGCGCAGTCCCTCCGTCGCAGGTTGCCGCGCTGATTAATTCGGTAATAAGCCTCAATTTTGAAAGCCCCTATATCTATACTTTTAAAACCGCGAAACTCACGATAAAAGCGGAAACGCCCCTGCCTTTTACCCTCGACGGCGAACGCGGCGGCGAACATGATGTTCTCACAATCGAATGTATAAAAGAGGCGATTTCGCTTATCGTTTCGGAAAATGAAATATAAAAAATCGGCAGGAAAATCTCTGCCGAATTTTTATATTGAAAAATTCACTCGTTTTTTTTGTGAAATCTACTCGGATTTTTATCCGCACATAGCGTTAAATTCGCCTTCGTCAATTACCGTAATTCCGAGGGATTCTGCTTTTGTAAGTTTACTCCCGGCATCTTCTCCCGCTAAAACATAGTCGGTTTTTTTAGAAACGCTTCCTGAAACTTTTCCGCCGAAACCTTCGATAATCGCTTTTGCTTCGTCACGGGTATATGTCGGGAGTGTCCCGGTCAGGACAAAAGTTTTCCCGGCAAAACGTGTGTCAGACGCGCTTTGCCGCTCATATTCCATATTAACTCCGGCTTCTTCAAGCTTATCAAGAAGCTTAAGATAATGCGGGTTTTGCATGGCATCAAAAACGTTTTTCGAGAGTGTTTCACCGAAACCGTCGATCGTTTCAAGTTCGGCTTCGGTTGCCGCTTTTATTCTTTCAAGTGACGGATATTTTGCACAAAGAAGCTTCGCAGTTTCCGCGCCGATTCCGCGAATTCCGATCGCGTTTACAACCCTGTCGAGGGTATTTTTCTTGCTGTCTTCAATCGCGTTAATGAGGTTTTCCGCAGACTTTTTACCCATCCGCGAAAGCGCGGCAATATCATTTACGGAAAGTCTGTAAAGGTCTCCGGCATCTTCGATTAAGCCGTTGTCTAAAAGCGCGGTTATAACCGCTTCGCCGCAACCGTCAATGTTCATGCAGGCTTTGCTCACAAAGTGAATTATTGCTTGCCGCCGTATCGCCGGGCAGTCGATATTAACACAGCGAAGCACCGATTCATCATCGTCTTTCACCGCTTTTTCGCCGCAAACAGGGCAATTTTCAGGCAGCACAAACGGCTCAGATTTTTCATTATGCGAAAGACTTTTTATAACTTCCGGGATAATTTCACCGGCTTTTCGCACAAGGATTTTGTCGCCGATACGAATGTCTTTTTCGGCTATAAAATCTTGGTTGTGAAGCACAGCGCGTGTTACGGTCGTTCCCGCGAGGGTCAGCGGCTCAAACACGGCGGTCGGGGTTATCGCGCCGGTTCGCCCGACGTTCAGTTCAATCCCTGTGAGGGTTGTCTCCTTCTCTTCCGGCGGGTACTTAAACGCAACCGCCCATTTCGGGAATTTTGATGTTGCGCCAAGGCTTTCGCGGTGCGAAAATTTATCAACCTTCACAACCGCCCCGTCTATATCAAACGGCAATTTTCCGCGTTCATTCCCGATCTTCTCAATCTCGGCTTTTACGCTTTCAAAATCCTCGCATTTCACGTACGAATTAACCTTAAAACCGAGTGAAGAAAGGTAGTCAAGCGACTCTGCATGAGAGGTTAAATTCACGCCGTCTATGCGTTGAATATTGAAAACAAAGATATCTAATTTTCGTGAAGCTGTTATCTTCGGATTCTTCTGCCGCAGAGACCCTGCCGCCGCATTTCGCGGATTTTTCGCGGGTTCTTCACCGTTTTCAAGCTGTTTTTCAACAAGATTTAGAAAGGATTTTTCGGGCATATAAACTTCGCCGCGAACTTCGATAAATGAGGGTAATTGTTCACCCGAAAGCCTTGTTGGAATAGACTTTATTGTGCGAAGATTATTTGTTACATCCTCGCCGATAAAGCCGTCGCCGCGTGTTGAACCGCGAGTAAAAACGCCGTTTTCGTATTCGAGAGAGACGGACAAACCGTCGATTTTTCGCTCGACAACAAAGCATATATCGGGGATAGTTTCTTTGCATTTTCGTACAAATTCTTCAACAGCGTTAAGGTCGAAAACGTCCTGCAAACTCCCCATCTGAACAGTGTGTGTTACCTTTTCAAAGGTTGTGAGAGCCTCGCCTCCGACACGTTTTGACGGTGAATTCGGGTCGTCAAATTCGGGGTTTTCGCTCTCTAATTTTTTAAGCTCTTCGAGTGCCATATCGTATTCGTAATCGGAAATTTCGGGGTTGTCTAAAACGTAATATTGATAGTTTGCGTGTTCTAATTTTTCGCGGAGAGCTTGTATTTTTTCATATACCATAAAAATTGCTCCGAAAAAGTGAAGCGAAAAAACGCCTCCCTTTCCTAAAATGTTTTGAGATTATTTTTTAAGCGACATTGATGCCTTAACCGTCTTAACGATATTTTCAGCAGAAAGCCCGAATTCTTTTAAGAGTTCCGGCGCGGGACCGGAGTGTCCGAACACATCGTTAACGCCGATTTTTACGACGGGAACGGGGGTAGATGCGGTTACAACATCAG
This sequence comes from Ruminococcus sp., assembly GCA_031262105.1. Classification (GTDB taxonomy): domain Bacteria; phylum Bacillota; class Clostridia; order Oscillospirales; family Ruminococcaceae; genus JAISGY01. The sequence continues at coordinate 17,008 of JAISIH010000077.1, forward strand.
CGACAGCCGAGCCTAAGCCACCGATTACGGAATGTTCCTCAGCGGTGATAAGTAAGCCGGTTTCCTTCGCCGCCTTGATAATTATATCTTCGTCGATGGGCTTAATTGTGTGGATATTTATTACGCGAGCGGAAATTCCGTCCGCTTCGAGCGTTTTCGCCGCTTCGAGAGCTTCGCAAACGAGCAAACCCGTCGCGATGATTGTGACGTCAGCGCCTTCCTTTAAGGTTACACCTTTTCCGACCTCGAATTTATAGCCGTCAAAGCCGTTTATAACAGGAATCGCGAGCCTTCCGAAACGAATGTAAACCGGTCCGTCAATATCCATCGCCGCAAAAACCGCCGCCTTCGCTTCGATGTCGTCGGAGGGGTTAATCACCGTCATTCCGGGGATTGTCCGCATGAGGGCAATATCTTCACAGCACTGGTGCGATGCGCCGTCTTCGCCGACGGAAATTCCGGCATGGGTTGCGCCGATTTTCACGGGGAGATGCGGATAACCTATCGAGTTGCGGACAATTTCGTAAGCTCTGCCCGCCGCGAACATTGCGAAGGAACTTGCGAAAACTTTTTTGCCTGCCGCCGCGAGACCTGCCGCGATCCCCATCATATTTGCTTCTGCAATGCCGCAGTCGAAAAACCGTTCCGGGTATGCTTTTTTGAAACCCTCAACCTTTGTTGCGTCCGCAAGATCGGCAACAAGAACAAGCAGATCATCATGAACTTTTCCGAGTTCAACAAGCGCTTCGCCGTAGCTGTCACGCGTCGCTTTTTTAATTATATCAGCCATTTTAATTTCTCCGGTAAATAGATTTTTTAGGTTAAATTAATCAAAGTGCAGCCATTGCAGTTTTAAGTTCGGTCATTGCCTGCTCGTATTGCTCTGCGTTCGGGGCTTTTCCGTGCCAGCCGGCGTTGTTTTCCATGAAAGAAACGCCCTTGCCCTTAACGGAAGTTTGAACGATTGCGACGGGTTGATACTGGATTTTTTCGGCTTCGTCAAAAGCCTTTTCGATAGAATCGAAATCGTGTGCGTTCATCGTTATAACGTGCCAGCCGAACGCCGCGAACTTATCTGTAATCGGCATCGGGGAACAAACGTCGGAAATTTTTCCGTCAATCTGCAAGCCGTTGTTGTCAATTATCGCAACGAGATTGTCAAGCTTATTATGCCCGGCGAACATTGCCGCTTCCCAAACCTGACCCTCTTCAAGCTCGCCGTCGCCGAGAATTGTGTAAACTTTATAACCGGCGGAGTCAATCTTCCCCGCGAGTGCCATTCCGGCAGCGGCGGAGATGCCCTGCCCGAGGGAACCTGTTGACATATCAACGCCGGGGGTGTGTTTCATGTCGGGGTGCCCCTGAAGCATTGCGCCGACCTGACGAAGCTTTTTAAGCTCCGAAACATCGAAGAAACCGCGTTCTGCAAGCGTCGAATAAAGCCCCGGTGCACAATGCCCTTTTGAAAGAACAAAGCGGTCGCGATCCTTCATCTTCGGATTTTTCGGATCAACGTGCATCTTTGCAAAATAGAGATAGGTAAGTGTGTCGGCAATAGAAAGCGACCCGCCCGGATGCCCCGATTTCGCGCCGTAAACAGCGTCGATAATGTTCATCCGTATTTTAGCCGCCTGCCGTTGCAGTTTCTTTTTAAGTTCGGAATCCATGGTTTTTACCTCCAAATCGACTTTCGCCGATGATTTTTTCTATAATTTCTGCCGCCGCGCCGTCTTCACAGCTTCTTTGACAGATATAATCGCATATTTTTTTAACGTCGGGTTCAGCATTTAATGGGCAAACGGCAAAATCCGCTTCTTTTAACATTTCGGAATCGTTATAAAAATCGCCCATTGCAACGAAATATGTGTTTTTCGGCGACATCTCGCGAAGCCTTTTTAGTGCCGAACCTTTTGAAACGCCTTTCGGTAAGATTTCAAAAAAATGTTCCGATGAGCGGATAAATTCTCCGCAGTCGAAAGGGTTAGATTTTTCATATTCCGTAAGCTTATCAATTGCCTCTTTTTCGCCCGCGAAAAGAACTTTCACCAAGGTTTTTTCAACCGCCTCTTCAATCGTTGCCTCGCGCCAGTTTCTAAAACCAACAGTGTTTATGTGCTTCATTTCGTTGTCGTTGTTTCTGCAAACAAGAATTTCGTCAGGCGTGTTTATTTCAACCGAAACGTCGGGGAAATTTTCATAGATAAACTGCACAGCAGACAGCGCGTTTTTTGAAAGATATTCGCAGTAAAGAACCTCTTTTTTAATCGGCTCGTAAATCATCGAACCATTCGATAAAATGCAGGGAGCATTCGCGATATTCAGTTCAAGATATTTATAAGAAGCCTGAAAAATTCGCCCCGTCGCGAACGCGAATTTCCCTCCGCACGCCTTAAAATTTTCGAGTGCTTTCAGGTCACATTCGAGAGGAATTTTTGACGACGGCAGGAACGTTCCGTCCATATCTGTGATAAAAAATATGTTTTGAGGGTCTTTGTTCATTGACTTAATTTTAACTTTTCTAAAACATTTTTGAAGTAATCGGGCAGTTCAGCTTCAAACTCGATATATTCACCGGAAACGGGGTGACAAAACCCTAATTTCGCGGCGTGTAAACATTGTCCGTCACAGCGTTTGTCCGGCTTTCCGTAAACATCATCTCCGAAAACAGGATGCCCTATGCTCGAGAGATGAACGCGGATTTGATGAGTTCGCCCGGTGTAAAGTTTTATCCGCAAGAACGAAAAACCGTCGTGAGAATCAAGAACGGTGTATTCGGTTTTTGCATCGCGTGAAGTGAAATGACTGTCTTTTATAACGCACATTTTTTTGCGGTCGTGAGGATTTCGCCCGATCGGGGCTTCGATAACCCCTTCGCTTTCGCGAAAACCGCCTATACAAACGCAGAGATATTCGCGGTTAAAATCGTGTTTTTTTATCATTTCGGACAGGGCTTTATGGGCTGTATCCGTCTTCGCGACGACTAAGAGTCCGCTTGTGTTTTTATCGAGTCTGTGGACAATTCCGGGGCGGATTACGCCGTTTATTCCCGACAATTTTGAAGCGTACAAAAGCGCATTTACCAGTGTCCCGTCAGGGTTTCCGGGGGCGGGATGGACAACCATTCCCTTCTTTTTGTTGACCACAATTATATCGTCATCTTCAAAAACTATGTCGAGCGGTATATCCTGCGGCAAAGTTTCAAGCGGCTTTTCCTCGGGAATTTCAATCGTTATAATATCGTTTTCATGAAGCGGATATTTCTTGTCGGGATTAATTTTTCCGTTAACGGTAATATGCCCGGAATCAAGCAGTTTTACCGCCTGTGAACGTGAAATTTCAGGGCGAAATTTCGTTACCGCTTTATCAAGCCGCAGACCGTTATCGGCAGCGTCGGCTGTGAATTCGTAAAAATTATCTGTCATAGTCTCTGCGATATTTTGATACTTCATTGTGGAGATCGTTTCTATGGCGTTTTCCGCTCGTTTCGCTGACCCAGATATAGATGATTAGGGCAATCGCGCCGCAGGTTACAAGAACATCGGCGAAGTTAAAGATTGCGAAATTTACAAAGCGAAATTCAAGATAATCGACGACATATCCGTTTTTAATTCTGTCGATAAGGTTGCCTAAGCCGCCCGCTAAAATCATTATAAGTGCGATTGTTTTTACAGGGTGCTTATTCTTGTCCGCAATTCCATACGCCGCAACCGCAACAAGGAGAATACTCACGAAAATTGTTAAAATTATCGGTGAACCATTAAAAAACGAAAAAGCCGCGCCGGTATTTTCGGTGTAATAAAGCCCGACTAAATCGACATCTCCGAATTTTATGAAGTCCATGCTTTTAACCGGCGCAAGCATATTTACCGCCCAATCCTTTATATAAAGGTCAACCGCGGTGAGTGCAGCTATGGCAAAAAGCGAAAGAATTATTCCGATAATCATACGTTTTGCCCGAACTTTAACGGATCGAATTTATCTGCTTTTCCGGGGACGGGTTTTGCACCGAATGCTTTTTTATAAAGCTCGGATTGGTCGGAATTTTCGGGCTGTTCCGGCTCCATAAAACCTGCCTCGGGGGACGTGTCGGAAACGCTTGCTGTAACCGCGCCGGGTATCGGCAGATCGTCTTCATGTTCATCGGGAACGGGCGTCGGCTCGTCATCTTCGAGGTCGTCATATTCGTCGGGAATTGCGGTGAGGATTGAAAGATGCTCTTTATACATTGCGAGGATATTTTCCTTAAACGTTGCAACCTCGCGCTTCATCTCTTCATAAGAGGATTTTTCTGAACGAAGTTTCGCGCCGGTGTTCCCTAAAATTGCTTTCGCCTGTTCGTGAGCATCGGCAATAACTTTGCGTGCTTCCGCCTGCGCATCTTCGATTGCGAAACGCTTAGAACGCTGAATATCAAGGAGTGCGCCGGCAATATCGGCTTCTTTTTTCTGATATTCGCGGACGTTTTCTACACAAATCGAGATTTTTTGACGAAGATCGTCATTTTCGGTTTGAAGCTGTTTTAAGCTGTTTGCGCAAAGTTTCAGATAATCATCAACTTCGATGGTGCTGTAACCGTTCTTAACCGGCTCGAATCTTTTATTGTTAATATCTTTTACAGTGAGCATATTTTCACCCGCAATTCCTATTTATTAAACGCAAAACGAACATACCGCGATTAAGAAATCATGGTATTTCTAAAAAATTTATCGAAAAATCTTAAAGATAGAGTCCGCTTTCTTCAAGCTGACCTACAAGTTCATCGCCCTTAAAATCAACGTTATAGGGCGTGATTATAAAAGTTTTATTCGCCACAGCACGGATATTTCCGCCGTTTGCATACGCAACGCCGCCCAAGAAGTCGAGGATGCGCGTTGTGTCGCCGGGGGAGGTTGATTCAAGATTTAACACGACGGTTTTTTTGCCGTTTAGGTGGTCGGCGATGCTGCGAACGTCGTGAAAATTATTCGGCTTTTCAAGGATAACCAAAAGCTGTGCGGTTGCATTAACGTTGATTGTTCTGCCGATTTCGTGACGGCGCTTGTCCTCCGGGCGAGGGGTGTGTTCTGTTTCGCGATCGTCATAATCAACGAATTCGTCGTCCTCATCGTTTTTAAAGTAATTAAAGAAATTTGCGAAAACGCTCATTGCCTTTTTCTCCTTTGAATTTATAATCGTGCGCCGAAAAGCGCAGAACCGACTCTTAAGATGTTTGAACCGTATTTTACGGCGTTTTTGTAATCGTGTGACATACCCATTGAGAGGGTGTCGAATGAAGGTGAAGTCTTGTTTTTTTCAAAAAATTCTCGTGTTTTTCCGAAATACAAATCGGAATTCCCGGGCGGCGGAATTACCATTATTCCGCGAAGACTTAAATTTTCAAGGGAAGAAATTAAGTCTGCAAGTTCGTTGTAATTGTCTATCGAAACGCCGGATTTTGTGGTTTCTTCGCCGATATTAAGTTCAATTAAAACATCGGTTTTTTTCTGTTGTTTGTTTATTTCAAGGGCAAGATTTTTGCTGTCGAGGGAATGAATGAGGGTAACGCCGGCGATTATTTTTTTAACCTTGTTTGTCTGGAGAGAGCCGATAAAATGAACCTCGGCGGGGGAGTAGAAATCCTTTTTTGAAAGGTACTCTTGGACGCGGTTTTCGCCCAAGAGGTCAATGCCGTAAGAAATCGCTTCGTTAACGATTTCGGGCGGAATCGTTTTTGTCACCGCCATAAGCCTAACAATGTCAGTTTCTTTTCGGTATTTTGATTTTGCTTCGGCAATTTCACTGGTTATTTTTTTGTAGTTTTCATAAAGGCTCATAAATTTTATTCCGTGAGATTTAATGTTTCAGCTTCGGTCTCCGCCGTGTTAGTCTCCGTTGTTTCTGCGCCTGTTTCGGTAGTCACTGTTTCAGCTCCGTTAGTTCCCTCCGTCTCTGCTCCCTCTGTCCCCTCTGTCTCCGCACCCGCCGTGAATGTATCGGACCCGGTTGCGAGGGCGGCGGTGTCTACGCCGCTTGTTATTATGTCGTCGTAAAGTGTTATGTGGGAATTGTCGGGGGAGGATGAGATTATGTAGTCGGGCGTTTCAAAGAGCGGAACAATTTTTTTGAAGGTGACTTTTTCGCCTTGGAGAATGTAGACGCCCATTTCGTTTGCGGAATTGAAGCGGATTGCATTTCGCGGGACTCGTATGCCGGTGAAATCGTTTAGGACGAGATCGGCGGTTACAACGCGTTTTGAGGCGAATTCTGCGCGAAATTCATCGCAGGATAAAACGATTATACGTTCATTCGGGTTTGAGGTTTCTAAAACCTCTTCGATTGTGACTTCGACCGAGACGTCGTTTTCGGGAAATTTTAAGGTTACTTTTGAATCGGTTTTGAAGGACGCGGACTCAGGGTTTATTATCCCGACCATCTTCCAGCTGTAGCCGGAAACGAGCTTGCCTACAGAGTCGGCGTATGAGATGTTTGCGGTTTGGTTTTCAATGATATATTTAATTCTATCGGCGGTAAGCGCGGGAATATCGTCGGGGCGAAGGCTGTTTTCATAGCCGTCGGTGCGGCTTATGAAGTAGCCTGAACTGCCGGAAGTTATAGAGCCGATCGGAGGATTTAATTTGCTTTGTAAATATGAAAGCTGTCGGGAGAGTTCTTCGATTTTCGGTTGGTAGTTAACCTCGGCTTTGGTTACGATATTGTAGATGCCCATGACGGTGCGAAGGTCGGTTCTTGCTTCGGCGAGGGAGGTTAAATCGTCGGAGGAGCCGGAGATTAAGACGCTTTGGTACGCACTGTTTATGAGGGATGAGATGAATTCGGGCTGTGCTATGGCGGTTGCGCCGGGGTTTTGTTCTTCTAAAAGGATGTTAATTTCGTTTTCGATTTTTGCGATGCTGTTCGCAGTTTCAATGTCGTCTCTGCTCTTATAAACCTCGGCGATAACGGAGTCTGCGGCGACTTTTCCCCCGTCGGCAACGACGTATTTAAGAACACCGCCGACGTACCGCGAATCACGCGGGATAATTGCCTCGTCGCGAACATAGATGCCTGTTATGCGGGCGACTTCGGTTGAAGAAATGCTGACTGCGGTTTCGGTTTTATAATCGGTTTTCAGAAAAAGGCGGATTTGGTTTATGAACGTCACGAGAACGAGCAGGCAGACAAGGCAGATAACGGCTTTTACGGTAATCGTTTTCATGTAGAAACCTGAGAATTATCATCAAGAATGTGAACGGGTTTTATCGGCATAATTGTCGAAACGGCGTGTTTGAAGATAAGCTCCTGCTTCCCCTCGGAGTCCACGATAATTGAATAAGTGTCAAAGCCTTTGACTATTCCCTTAAACTGGAAACCGTTTGTAAGATAAACGGTCACGGGAACCTTTTCTTTCCGAACCTGATTTAAGAATACGTCCTGAAGATTTATAGCCTTATTCATTAAAATTCCCCCCAAAAGCGGGTTTATATCCCGACAAATAACATTATAGCATAAAGAAAAGAAAATATCTATAGTTTTCAAAAAAATTCATAAATTTTTTGTAAATTTTTTATGATTACAGGGAATTTTCATGCTGAGGTAAAATAATCATAAACTTTTCTATAAATTATGTCAAAAGAATCGGCGTCATCAATCGGAATTCGGGTTAAGTTTTTGTCATTCCGAAACCACGTTAATTGGCGTTTTGCGTAGCGGCGGGTTGACTGCTTAATCTGCTCCGACGCCTGTGTGAGAGAGGCTTCGCCGCTATAATAGGGGATAAGTTCCTTGTAGCCGATCGCCTGTGAGACGGTGCAGTTTTTGTATAAACCGCTTTCAAACGCCGCCCGACACTCAAATTCCATGCCGTCGGCAAGCATTTTATCAACACGTTCATTTATCCTTGCGTAAAGGGCAGAACGGTTTTCAAAATCGAGGTAACAGCCTTTGAAGGAAAATTCGGGGTTGCCTTTCACGGATTTTTTGCGGTAATCCGAAAATTTGTCGCCGGTAATTTCCATTATTTCCAAAGCGCGGATAACCCTTAAAATGTTTTGCGGCGGGATTTTTTTGGCAGATTCGGGGTCGAGACTGCGTAAACGCTCCCACAGCGCGGTATTTCCGAGGGTTTTAGCCTCTGTTTCTAACCTTTCGCGAACGCTCTTATCGGAGGCGTTTTCGTTAAAATAAATACCGTCGCGCAAAGCACTTATATAAAGCCCCGTTCCGCCGACAATTATCGGGAGTTTTTTTCGCGACAGTATATCTCGTAGAGCATTTACAGCGAGGGGAACGTACGCGGCAACAGAAAACGAAATCGTAGGGTTTATTACGCCGATAAGGTGGTGGGGGACCGCTTCAAGCTCGTGCTTTTCGGGCTTCGCGGTGGTTATATCAAGCCCTTCGTAAATCTGCATCGAGTCCGCCGAAATTATTTCCCCGTCAAGTTCCTTTGCAAGCCTTATTCCGAGTGCGGTTTTCCCCGAAGCGGTCGGACCGGTTAAAATTAAAACGCGGTTGTTATTGAATTCGTTTGAAATTACGTTCAAGCTCCCTCCGGGAAAGTTTGAAAATTACGGGTCTGCCGTGCGGACAGTACCTTATTTTTTCGTCGAATAAAACCCTGTTCGCAAGTCGCGAAAGCTCCTCGCTACCCGTAAAACGGCTGCCTTTTATCGCGGCTTTGCAGGCGATGCTGTGATAAAGCTCGTCGATAACTTCGGGGAGGGGATTGTTCTTGTGTTTCGACAAATTCTCGAGTATTTCGCAAAAAGCCGCCTCAATATCGCATCCGTCAAGGATTGACGGAATACCCCTTACCGTTATTATGCCGCTTTTTACGTCAAAATCGTAACCGATTGCAGTAAGATCTTCGGAAAACTGCGAAGCGGCGTCGATAAATTCGTCAGTCGCGCAAAATGATGTTTCGGAAAGGGTGTATTGGCATTTGAGTTCTTCCGGGCGTGACTTGATTTTTTCGTATAAAATCCGCTCGTGGGCGGCGTGTTTGTCAATTAAATATAAATCCGAGCCGTATTCGACGATTATGTAGGTTAAAAAAGCCTCGCCGATAAGTTTTATTTCATCGACGGTTTCTGTCGGAATTATCGGCAAAATTTCGTCATTTTCCGGCTGTGGAGTTACTTTCGGAGTGGAGAAAATATATTTATAACGCTCCGAATTTTGCGGTATAATTTCACTCGGAAAAACCTCCGGCGGCGAGGATTTTTCAGTCATATATGACAGCTTAAAACTCTCGTCTTCCGTCTCTTTTTTTATCTCTATTTCAACACTGCTCTGCTCACTTAACAGCGCGTTTTTTACCGCGAAAAAAATGCAGTCATAGATAAGCTTATCATCGGAAAATTTTACTTCGATTTTTACCGGGTGTGCATTCACGTCCATAATCGCAGGGGGGAGGTTTATTTGAAGCACACACGCCGGAAATTTCCCGACCATAATGCTGTTTTTGAAGGCTTCTTCAAGCGCAGAAACGCAGGTGAACGAGCGGATATAACGCCCGTTAACGAAGAAATTTTGCAGGCTTCTGTTCGCGCGTGCAAAGAGCGGTTTTGACACGAAACCGGTTACGCGGATTCCGTTATAGCTATAGTCTACAGCGGTTAATGACGCCGCGAATTGCCGCCCTAAAACCGCGTAAATTGCGGAATAAAGATCACCGTTGCCGGAAGTTATAAGTTCTTGTTCGTTATTGCGGATAAATGAAAATGAAATTTCGGGATGCGACAGCGCGATTTTTTTAACAATTCCCGCAACTGCATTCGCTTCCGAAACATCTTTTCGCAGAAATTTTAATCTTGCCGGAACATTATAAAAAAGGTCGCGGACAATTACACTTGTGCCGTCAGGGCAGCCTACCCGTTCAAGCTCACCGGGAACACCGCCCGAAATTTTATAGTGTGTGCCGAGATCGCTTAAACTTTCTTTTGTGAAAATTTCGGTATGCGAAACCGCGCAGATTGAAGCAAGTGCCTCGCCGCGAAAACCGAGTGTATTAAGGTTTTCAAGGTCGGAGCCGTTAGAAATTTTGCTCGTTGCGTGGCGCAAAAACATTGTCGGAACGTCGTCAAAAGCAATTCCGCAGCCGTTATCGGTAACGCGAAGAAGCGAAATTCCGCCGCCCGAAATTTCAATTGTTATCTTTGTTGCGCCGCTGTCAACGGCGTTTTCGATAAGCTCTTTTGCGACCGACAAAGGGCGTTCGATAACCTCTCCGGCGGCGATTAATTCGGATGTTTCTTTCGATAAAATTTTAATTTTTGACATAGATTTTTTCTTTACGAATTCGCAAGACTTATGAGTTCTTTCAGTAAAAATAACGCATCAACAGGCGTGTATTCGTTCAAATTTACCTGACGAAGTTTTTCCGCAATTGCTTTTTCTCCGATTGCTTCGAGGGAGATTTGCGATTTTTTTGCAAGGATCGGTTCGCCGCGTTTTGCTTCAAGTTCCGACAAAATTTCCGATGCGCGATTAAGCACTTTTTGCGGCACACCTGCAAGCCTCGCAACATCAATACCATAACTGTCGTCAGTTCCGCCCGGCATGATTTTTCGCAAAAATTTTATGTCGTTACCGCGTTTTTTTACTGCGACAGAATAGTTTTTTATGCCCGGAATTTTCCCCTCAAGGGCGATTAATTCGTGATAATGCGTTGCAAAAAGTGTTCTGCAACCGAGTTTTCGGTCAAGCGCAATGTATTCTGCAACAGCCTCTGCAATTGAAACGCCGTCGATGGTGGAGGTTCCGCGACCCACTTCGTCAAGGATAACGAGGGAACGTTTCGTCGCATTTTTTAATATGTCGGCGACCTCCGTCATCTCGACCATAAAAGTCGACTTTCCCGCCGCAAGATCGTCCGACGCGCCGACCCTCGTGAAAATTTTATCGACGACGGAAATTTTCGCATAAGATGCCGGCACAAAAGAGCCAATCTGCGCAAGCAAAGTTATAAGCGCAACCTGCCGCATAAATGTCGATTTCCCCGACATATTCGGACCGGTAATAATATAGCAGCGGTTTTCATTCGAGTCAAGATAAACGTCGTTCGGAACATACGGCTCGTCCTTTTGCACAAGTTCAACAACAGGGTGTCTGCCGTCCTTAATATGTATCACACCGTCAAGCGCAATCTCCGGTTTTGTGTAGTTATTCTTTATCGCCGAGGAAGCGAAACTGCACATTACATCAAGTTCTGCTAAGGCTTCGGCGGTCTTTTGAATTTCGTTTGAACGTGCGGAAGTGAACTGCCTTAATTCATTGAAAATTTCCTGTTCAATCTCCGTTATTTTTTCGCCCGCTGAATAAATATCATGTTCAATTGTTTGTAGGTTTGCGGTTATAAAACGTTCGCTTCCGGTTAAAGTTTGGCGGCGGATATAGTGGTCGGGGACTTTTGAAAGCTGTGATTTTGTAACGTCAATAACATACCCGACAGTCCTGCTGTAGACGACTTTCAAGCCCTTTATCCCAGTCGCTTCGCGCTCACGTGTTTCAAATTCGCTGAGTACCGATTTTGAATTATTAAGGAGCTTTCGATATTTATCAAGCTCTTCGGAAAAGCCGTTTTTTATAAATCCGCCGTCTTTTATAAGTGCGGGCGGTTCGTCAACAATCGCGTTTTCGATAAGCGATGCTATATCGCTTAGAGGATCAATCCGAAGATTAATTTTACTTAAATTTAATGATTGCAGTTTCGCTAAATTGTCCTTTATTGCGGGAAGTTTTTGCAGCGTTAACGCGAGGGAACGCATATCACGCGGCGACGCGCCGGACGTGTTTCCGGCGGCTTGTCCGGCGATAATATTCCCGTACATTACCCGCGTTAACAGCCTTTCAAGATCGAAAACTCCCGAAAGAAGCACGGAGGTTTCAGATAAAATTACCGGAAACTTAGTTAATTCTTCGACAGCGTCAAGGCGGTTAATTATCATGGCAGGGGAGATGAGCGGCTTATCAAGATACGCGCGTAAAAGCCTTTTTCCCATCGAAGTTTTTGTCGAATCAATCGCCCAAAGAAGACTTCCGCGCCGCTCTTTATTCCGAAGCGTTTCGACAAGTTCGAGGTTTCGTCTTGCAGTCATATCAAGCGATAAAAACTGTGCATTATCGTATCTTTTTATGGTAGAAAAACGTCCGACCGTATCTTTTCTGTTGTCAAAAATATAACCGAACAAACCGCAAAGCGCAGCAGTTTCGACAGAATCCGAAGTTAAATCAAGCTCGGTAAGATCATCTTTTCCGAACTCCGAAAGCAGAACTTTTTCGCGCAAATTTATGTCAAAATCAATCTCGTCAAGCAGACACCCGGAAGCGTTCAAACTGTTTTTAATAAAGCTTCCGGCGCGTTTTAAGTCTAAAAAATTCTCTGTAAATAAAACTTCAACGGGCGAAAAACGCGACAGCTCGCCGATAATGTCGTTTTCGGCGGATTTATCGAATTTATTCATGCAGACGAAAACATCGCCTGTTGAAATATCCGCGAAAGCAAGGGAATATTCCTTTTCGCGGATAAAAATTGCCGCAAGATAATTGTTGTTGTCGTCGGAAAGGAGTTCGCCCTCGGTGAGGGTGCCTTTTGTGATAATTCTGACGACTTCGCGTTCGACTAAATTCTTGCCGTCCGGGCTTGTTGTCTGCTCGCAGATTGCAATTCGATAACCCTCTTCAAGCAGCTTTTTTGTATAGCTTTCGACAGCGTGAAAAGGAATTCCGCACATAGGCGCACGCTCCGGCAGACCGCAGTCACGCCCGGTTAAAGTCAGGTGCAATTCCTTAGAAACAATTACGGCATCGTCAAAAAACATCTCGTAAAAATCGCCGAGACGAAAGAATACGATATGCTCTTTGTAGCCGTCCTTTACCGACAAATATTGACGCATCATCGGTGAAATTTTCGTTCTGTCAACTGCGTCAATAAGTGCGGTAGAAAGAATTTTATCTGCCATAATATTTATCAAACCGTTTTTTTAGTTCCGCTGTAAAATCTGTCCTCTGTCCTCTCGTTTCTGTCCTCTGTTAACCGCACCCTCCGCAGGTTCTGCAATCGTGCGTGCAATTCGTTAAGTCGCAGGTAAGCGGGTCACCGCCGTTCACCGAAACTTCGATTATTGTGTTAACCTGCCCGATAAGTTCTTCGAGAGCTTTTTTCGCGTCCTCGTATTTTTTCATCTGCGGATCAGCCATTATTTCGCCATAAAGAGTCTTGATTTTTTCATTGAGTGCTTTAATAACAGACTCTTCTTTTTCATCGTTTGAAAGCTCGTTGTCAAGGTTCATTCTCTCAAGATTGAATGCGCCGATTTTCCCTTGCAAGGAAGCGTCGTTGTCCATTTCGCTCTTAATGTCCTTGAAAAAAGTGTAGCGCGGATCCGCTTGAATTGCCGCTCCGAGTTCTCTTGCCTGTGTGATTATATCCATGATTTTTTCGCTCCTAAAAATTTAATATAACGCCTTCCAACGCCCAGTTATGACTTTTTGTGATCCGTACTTTACGGTATTCGCCGATTTTGTCAAACGTCCCCGGTGCTTCGACGATTATGCCTTCGTCGGATTTTCCCGCGATTAATCCTTCTGTTTTTGATGAGCCGTCAAAAAGTACCGTCAATGTTTTTTCGACATATTCTGCATAAGTTTCTGTCGCTATTTCACGTTGAAGCGTTAACATTCTTGTCATTCGCGAAGTCTTTTCGACAGCAGTCGCATAATCGGGCAAATCAGCCGCTTTTGTGCCGGTGCGTTTTGAATAAATGAAGCTGAAAATGTTATAAAAATGCGCTTCTTTTATTATGCGGAGAGTTTCTTCAAAGTCGTATTCTGTCTCGCCCGGGAAGCCTACGATTATGTCGGTTGAAATTGTACACCGCGGCATTTTTTTGCGAATATATTTGACAATTTCCATATAAGTTTCGGCAGTATACTGGCGGTTCATCAGCTCTAAAATGCGGTTGCTACCGGATTGAAGCGGAAGATGAATTGACTTGCAAAGCTTCGGATATTCGGCGATAATATCAATTAAATCTTTTCGCATATCCTTCGGGTGTGGCGACATAAATCTTATCTTAAAATCGCCCGGAATCTCCGCCGCTTGCTTTAATAATTCGCTGAACGGAACCGGCGGTTTAAGCGTATTTCCGTACGAATTTACGTTTTGACCGAGGAGTAAAATTTCCTTAAAACCGTTGTCTGTAAGTGTGCGAATATCACTCAAAATATCGGAAACTTCTCTGCTCCTCTCACGCCCGCGAACATACGGAACGATGCAGTATGAGCAGTAATTATCGCACCCGTACATTATCGGAACATCGGCTTTTATGACGCTTTTTTGATAGAGATTGAAATCTGAAAAATCGTTCGGATATTCGTTGTTGTCGCATTGGAATTCGTTTTTTGTAAGCGCGTTATAAAGAAGCTCGGGGAATTTTTTGTATGCAAATGTTCCGAAACAAAAATCAACGTGCCGGTAGGTGTTTTTTATAAATTCTGCAACGTGTTTTTCCTGTGTCATACACCCGCAAACCGCGATAATTACATCGGGATTTTTTTCTTTCACGTGCTTAAGTTCGCCGATAACACCGTAAACTTTTTTCTCTGCGTTTTCGCGAACTGCACAGGTGTTTATGATAATGAGCGAAGCGGAATTTACATCTTCGGTTTCGGCAAAACCCATGTCTAAAATTTTCCCGAGAAGGCTGTTGCCGTCGGAGACATTGAGCCTGCAACCGAAACTGTGAACATAAACTGTCGGCGAGGGTGAAATACGCGTAACTATTTCTTTTATCGTTTCGGCGTAGTTCATTTTAATTCTCTTTTCATCGGAAAATAGCAGAAAAAGCAAAAATATTGTAAAATATATAATAAATCCGCAATTACAGCATTAATCCTTATAATTATAACACATATTTTCATGTTTGTCTATGGTTAATTGTAACAATAATATGAATATTTTAAAATGCGGTGCAAATCAATCTGATTCGCACCGCAAATTCGCTGAAAATTAACCGATACAAGGTTTCGATAAGTCGTACTCGGGGTTCATCGCGTAGAAATTCCGTGCCGAAAGGTTATCCTGCGTGAAAGAAAGTCCTTCGCCGAAACGCTGGTAGTGGACGATTTCACGCTCCCGCAGGAAGCGGATTACGTCCTTTACGTCCGGGTCGTCGATTAGCCGCAAGATGTTATCGTATGTTGTGCGGGCTTTTTGTTCCGCCGCCATATCCTCGGAAAGGTCGGTGATTATATCGCCTTTAGATTGAAGCGGCTGCACCGAAAACGGTATACCCGACGCGGAGATTGGGTATATGCCGGTTGTGTGGTCAACGGTCAAATCAGGCACCATAATTTGATTTTACCCCGCCATAACCGCCGTGTTTGCAACCTCACCAAGGTATCGATAATGTATATCAACCCGTTGCCTGCGTTCTTTTCGCCCGCCCGAAGCTTCGTAAACAACAATTTTGTCAATAAGGTCGCAGACGAGCTCGCGGTCGAGTTTCGCGATTTCGCTGTATTTCGACATTATTGCGAAAAAACGTTCCGCGTTTGAGGATTTTTCAACTGCCTGATTGAGGCTGTTTTTGATTTCTGAAATCCGCGTTTTGTGCATTGCCATTTCGTTCTGATACCCCGATAGTAATTCGCGATAAATATCGTCAGAAATGATACCGAATGCATTTTGTTCAAAAAGCTTTCTCGTTATGTTACTAAGTTCAGAAAGGCGGCTTTCGTATCTTTTCAAATCCTGCTCCAACCCGTTTTGAGGTGTATTGTCAGAAGCATT
>JAISIH010000003.1 GCA_031262105.1 Ruminococcus sp.
CTTATCGAGCGGGTTGTAATCTTCCGAAAACAATTCGCCGAAGAGATGGGTATAGTCTTCCCCTCGGTTCGTATGCGCAACAACGACCACATCAACCCGAACCAGTACATAATTAAAATCAAGGGCGAAGTTGTCGCCGAGGCGGAAATTTTAGTCGACCATTACCTTGCGATGGATTCCGGCGGCGTAACCGAAGATATTGACGGTATCGACACAATCGAACCCGCATTCGGCATCCCCGCGAAGTGGATTTCCGAGAAAAACCGCATACGCGCGGAAATTGCGGGTTATACGCTCATCGACCCGACCTCCGTTATAATTACACACCTTTCCGAAGTCATAAGAACACATTCCTTCGAGCTTATCTCGCGCCAAGATATTAAAACGCTTATCGACAAGTTACAGGAAACAAATCCCGTGCTTGTTAACGATATTGTCCCGAACGTTGTCTCACCCGCCTATCTTCAAAAAGTCGTCGGGCTTCTTCTCAAAGAAAGCGTTCCCGTCCGCGACCTTGAAACAATCCTTGAGACCCTCGCCGACAACCCCCACACCATGAAAGACGTCGACATTACAACCGAATACGTACGTCAAGCCCTAAAGCGTACCATAACCCGCAAATTCTCCGACGGCGGACAGCTTCGCGTTATAACCCTCGATTCCGAGACCGAAAATAAGATTATTCAGGCAATTAAGAAAACAGACCAAGGCTCATACTTAGCCCTCGACCCGCAAACTATCCAAGACATAATGACAAACCTCTCAATCCAAATCGAAAAGGTAAGGGCAATCGTCCCCATGACAATTGTCTTAACCTCCCCGATAGTCCGTATCTACTTCAAAAAGCTAATCGACCAATTCATCCCGGGTGTAACAGTCCTAAGCTTCTCCGAAATCGACAACTCCGTGCAGATCCAAGCGGTTGGCAATATTGCCGTCTAACACAGAAGACAGAGGCGAGAAGACAGAGGACAGAGTGTGAGGGGCAGATGTGAAAAATTAGTGCGGGGGGATTATTGCGTAAAGGGGGCGGGCAGATGGCGAAAAATGATACTGACAGAGCGGAGCTAATCATAAAATATAAACAAACCGGCATAGTATCATACCGTAACGAAGCCGTTCTCCGCTACATGGACGTTGTAAAATATTACGTCTTCTCACTCCGCAATATGTACGACGGCTTTATCGACCCCGAAGAGATAACAAACGAAGCAGTCGTCGGGCTTATAAACGCAATCGACAACTTCGACACAGGCCGCGGCGTTAAATTTGAAACCTACGCTTCCGTCGTCGTTCGCGGCGCGGTTATAGATTACATTCGCAAATCAGGCACAATCCCACACAGGCTCGGCGCTTTCTATAAGCAGATGCAAAAAGTCTACCAAGAACTGTACACAAAGCTTGACCGCGAGCCGACAAATGCCGAAATAGCCGACGTTCTCGGTTTACAAGAAGAAACTATCCGCAAAAACCTCTCGCGCATAACAAGCTACCGCACAACCTCCCTCGACGAATATCTCGGCGAAAAACGCGACGTTGCCGAATCCCGCTCCGAAGAGGGCGTATGGCAGGTTGAAGAAAACGCCGTTCGTTCCGATAAACTAAGGCTTCTTACAAAATCAATAGAACGTCTCCCCGAACGCGAACGACAGGTAGTTACCCTCTATTATTACGAAAAACTTACCCTATCAAAGATAGGCGAAATACTCGACTTAACCGAAGCCCGAACCTGCCAAATCCTATCCGGCGCAATCAAAAAGATGAAATTCTATATGGGCGACTTCACAAATTAGGCGGGGTACAGGGCGGCAGGGGTGACAGCGGTGCAGGGGTGACAGGTGTGCAGGGCGGCGGGTGCTGATACTAACTAAGGAGAAAGAATAATGCTGCGCGGATACTATATCGCCGCAAACGGTCTTTATACCGAACAGCGGATTATTGACACCATCGCAAACAACATGGCGAACGTAAACACCGTCGGTTATAAATCCGACACAGCGATTGATACAACCTTCGGCGAAGCAATGGTGCTTCTCGACGGGCGGCGTTCCGACGGCTATGTCGAATACCGCAGCGTTGACGTTACCGAAACGGACCTCACACAGGGCGTTTTTGACGAAACCGGGAGCAATCTCGACATTGCCCTCGACGGTCAGGTGTATTTTAACATTCAGGTACAGCGCGGCGATAATGAGATACTGCTTACAAAAGCAGGGGATTTTAACATAGATGCGGAAGGCTATCTTGCCTTGGGCGACAGCGGCAGGGTTTGCGACGAAAACGGACAGCCGATCCTCCTTAACACTTCGTATTTCACCGTCGGCAACAAGGGCTTAATCACCACAGAAGACGGCAGAGAATTCCAGCTCGGCTTGACCTACATCGAAGACGCGGCAGACGTCGAGAAGGTTCGCGACAATCTCTTCCGCCCCTATAACGGCGAAGCCCTCGGGAATATCCCCGAAGACCTCCCATACAGAGTGAGACAGGGTTATATCGAACGCTCCAACGCAAGCCTTGCGGAACTTCAAATAGCCGCCCAGTCCCACCAAGGCGTATTCACCGCCTGTGCAACGGCACTGAAAGTTATGCAGCAGATAAATTCAATGGCTGTTCGTGATTTTAAGATTAATTAGCATAACCCCGGAATTAAGGAGTAAAATATGAATAAAGTTGCGTCAAGGGCAGGTATCTTAACATACCAAGCGAATATGGATGTTATCGCGAACAACATGGCTAACGTCAACACGAACGGTTTCAAGCCTTTTCGCGCCTCCCTCGCCGACCTTATATATACAACCCGCGACTACCAAAATGAGGATACAAACTACGGTCACGGCGTAAGGGTACAAAAAAACGACTTCATGTATGAACAGGGTGCAAGGCATGACACCGGGCTTGCTCTTGACTTTTACGCTGGGGATGATGCGTTCTTCTCCGTTGAGGACGTTAACGGTGACAGGTTTTATACCAAGGCAGGAGCATTCCAGATTTCACAGACGACCCCTCCTGTTTACGACGAGGAAGGCAACCTCACCGCCGCCCCCGTCTGGGAGCTTGTTGACCCGCAAAACGGCTTTATACTAAACGCCGAGGGCGGACATATAATCGTTCCGTTTGTAACGACTCCTGACGGTACGCTGACTTCCGAGATTGATTACAATGCGCTTGAAGACATGATTGGGCTTTTCACCTTCGATAATCCGTATGGTATAAGAGCCGTCGGGGATAACTACTTTGCGGTGACTGAAAGTTCAGGCGAGGCTACCCCGTCGGAGGATGCGCAGCTTATCCGCGGCGCAGTGGAGCGTTCAAAAGTTAATGTTGCGAACGAGATGACCGAGCTAATGATAACTCAGCGTGCATTTTCATTAAACATTAATATGTTAAAAACGTATAATGAGATGACAAATCTTGTTAATAACATTAAATAGATAACCGAAGATTAAATTTAAGAGGGTAATATAAATGGCACTGAACAATATTGAGCAGCTTAACTCTATGCACCTCGACGTACTAAAGGAAATCGGGAATATCGGTTCCGGCAACGCGGCGGGTGCTTTATCGGAGCTTATAATGAAGCCCACCGACATTACCGTCCCGGATGTGCTTCTCCTTGACTTTAACGAAGCGATAAATTTCTTGGGCGGTGCCGATACAATCGCAATCGGAATGATGGTACAGCTCTCCGAGGACATAACGGGCAAGGTTATATTTATAATCCAACAGGCGTTTACCTCGACAATGACGGAGATGCTTTTCGGCACGCCGATTGATGACCTTACACAGATGGACGAGATGGCGACGTCCTTTATCACCGAAGTCGGCAACATCATGACTGCGTCGTACGTTAATGCAATTGCCTCTCTGACCGGGCTTACGATAGACATATCGGTTCCGGAAATGACCGTTGACATGGTCGGGGCAATCCTTTCTGTACCGGCGGTTGAATTCGCAATGACCGGTGCTAACAAAGTGCTTTTTATAGATGACAGCTTCCTCATTGAAGGTTCGGAAGTCAGAAGCAACCTTATATTTGTACCTGAAACAAAATCCCTCGAAATGTTATTCGAGAAATTAGGAGTGACCGTTTAATGGCGCAAAAAGTTATAGGCATAGCGGACCTTGCCGTCGGAAAAGCGGAGGATACGCTTGTTACATATGCCCTTGGCTCTTGTGTCGGCGTTTCACTTTGGGATGCCGATAAGAAGCAGGGCGGGCTTGTTCATATAATGCTTCCCTCAAGCCGTGAGAACTCGAATCCGTCGGATAATTTCCGAAAATTCGCCGACACAGGTATCGGGGAGCTTATCCAGTCCCTCGGGCTGATTGGTTCGCAAAAATCGAGCCTTGTCGCGAAAATTGCGGGCGGCGCAAAGATGTTCGCGACAAACAATTCCCTCTTTAACATCGGCGAGCGGAATGTCGAGCAGGTTCGCCGCTATCTCCAGTTAATGCGGATCCCCCTGAAAGCTCACGATACCGGGCTTGATTACGGTCGTACCGTTTTTTTCCACGTTGACACGGGAATTCTTGAAGTTAAAGCTACAAACAAGAAGAATTTGATGTTATAGGCAAATTCTGCCGTTAAAATATAAAATTTATTAATAAAAATTTTAATTATTAATAAATTGTGCTTGACAAACGCGAATTTTTATAGTATAATTAACTCATGCAGTATATTCAGGGCATGGGTTTTTTATTTTCATGCCTTTGTGATAGATTGTCATTTCTTTTCAACCGCTTCTATGGTATAATAGAAGATTTTATAAATTCTTTAACTTAATTTAATAAAAAAGCTGCTATTATGCCTTCTGAAGCGTATTAATATAGGAGGTATAACGGTGATGTACTATGTCCTGACAGGACTTATCGCGTTTATTATCGGCGCTTTGATAAGCGGTTTTGTTGCGTTCAAATTCGGCATCAAATACCGTAAAGATCAGGCTGAATCGGCTATCGGTTCTGCTGAAAAAGAAGCTGAAAGACTTATAGAGCTTGCCCAGAAATCAGCCGTTTCTGAGAAAAAAATTGCTCTTGCCGAAGCGCGTGACGAAATACACAAGTCGCGAAGTGAGCTTGAAAAAGAAATCAAAGACAGACGTGCGGAAATTTCAAAGGATGAACGCAGAATCCGCCAAAAAGAGGAAAATCTTGACCGTAAAATTGACAACATTGATAAAAAGGACGAACAGCTCCAGCGTAAACTGAAAAATATTGACGAAAAACTTGCCCAAACAGAGGAACTCCGCACAGAACAGCTCCATAAACTTGAGGAAATTTCAGGGTTTACGACCGAAAAGGCGAAGGAAGTCCTGCTTTTATCCCTTGAAAATGAGCTGACACACGAAAAGGCACTTAAAATTCAGTCCTTCGAGCAAAAAACGAAGGACGAATCGGACGAGAAAGCGAGAGCGTTAATATCGCTTGCTATTGCACGCTGCGCTTCCGACCAAGTAAGTGAGTCTACCGTTTCGGTTGTGCCGCTCCCGAATGACGAGATGAAGGGGCGCATTATCGGGCGCGAGGGGCGGAATATCCGCGCTCTCGAGACCCTCACAGGCGTTGACCTCATCATCGACGATACTCCCGAGGCGATAACCCTCTCATGCTTTGACCCGGCGCGCCGCGAAGTCGCAAGGCTTGCCCTCGAAAGACTTATTACAGACGGGCGAATTCACCCCGCGCGTATCGAAGAAACCGTCGAAAAAGCAAAGCGCGAAGTCGAAAACAAGATCCGCCAAGAGGGCGAACGCGCAGTTATCGAAACCAATGTTCACGGGCTTAACCACGAGCTTGTGAAGCTTATCGGGCGGCTCCGTTACAGAACCTCTTACCGCCAAAACGTGCTTCAGCACTCAATCGAAGTCGCCCACCTCGCCGGTGTAATGGCTTCCGAACTCGGTGTTGATGCAAATCTTGCACGTCGGGCAGGCTTGCTCCACGACATAGGCAAGGCTCTCTCATACGAAATTGAAGGCTCTCACGTCTCAATCGGCGTTGACGTCTGCAAAAAATACAAGGAATCCCCCGACATTATCCACGCAGTCGAAGCCCACCACGGCGACGTTGAACCCCGCACAGTCGTTGCTGCCCTTATCCAAGCAGCCGACGCAGTAAGTGCAGCCCGCCCCGGTGCCCGCTCCGAAAACTACGATAACTACATCAAGCGTCTCCAAAAATTAGAAGAAATCTGCACCGCATACGACGGCGTAGAAAAGAGTTTCGCTATCCAAGCCGGCCGCGAAGTCCGCATAATGATCGAACCCCAAAAAATGAACGACGAGCGTATGTTCATCGCCGCCCGCGACATAGCAAAACGTATCGAAACCGAAATGGATTACCCCGGTCAGATAAAAATCCACCTAATCCGCGAATCCCGCGCTATAGAATACGCTAAGTAGGGATGCGTTGGGGGAGGGGCGCTTGGTGACCCAAGCGTCCCTCCCCCAAACCCCCACCCCGAAAGACTTTAAAGAGTATTATTATATAACTTGTCGTAAACAGACTTCCGCATAAAATCATCCGAGCTTTTATTGCTTGGATTGTTTTTTTGTTCGTCTTCTAAAATCATTTTCCTTAATTCAACTAATTCAAGAATTTCATTATCAGCTACTCCATCGTGCTTTACTTTACAATAAGACGATAAAATTATTTTGATTATTCCCATATACATTTCATCATCATACGTCGTTGGAAATTTGACTAATCCATACATATAATCCATATATAAGGCGTATTTTCTAAGAAAATTAATAGCCATTACTCCGTTTTGTTTAAGAATTATACCTTTCAAAATGATAAGTTCTTTATCTAACTCGAACATATTTTTTGTCTCAATATTAAAAATCATATCATTATAGAAATTTATCATATCTTTTTCCTTATGCGTTGTAAGTATATAATTTGCTATCTCATAAATTATCTCATCCGGCGAGTAAATAACATTAAACGCTTTATCCACCGTATTAATATGCAAAATGCAGTTTAATACCACAATTAAAACAGCCGTGTTATAGCCATGAAGCATTATTACAAACCAATTTAATGGTATTGTCGCGATTGAGATAAATATTATGGATTTATAATCCCAATACCAAGGGCGAATTTGCATAACGTACATGGGAATTGACATTCCATATGCTTTTGTTTTTACAAAACTGATTAAAAGCGTAACAATAGAAAGCCCAACCATAGAAATTCCAACCTGTGCTTCAAATAAGTCCCAGTATGCTTCGCCGCCTGGAGACTTAATTAAACTCCACATATTGGGGTTTCTATAATAAATCTGATCAAGTGTGACACAAATAGCACACGCAATAAAAACAATTATAAAGCTTTTAATCCCGAGCCAAGTTGAAAGGAGGTGGAGAATTGCTTCGTATAGTTTTCGGAAAAAGCTTTTTTCTTTGTATTTGTTTTCGCGGGCTTTTGCGGTCATTTCGTCAGCTTTGTCATTAACTTTTTGAATTTTACTTTTGTACCATTCTTCTTTTTCAGGTTTCATTCTCTCACTTCCAAAATTAGTAGTACATCCCATTCCCCGCCCTGAAAACATAATTCTCAAGTTCAAGCTCCATAATAATGTCAAGAACATCATCGGGGTTGTTTCCGAAATTGTCGGCGAGGGAAGACGCGGAATAAAGACCGGGCGATGCCTTGATTATGTCGAGGAGCGAAAGGCTTTCTTCCGGGAGTGAGGATGTGTCGGCGTTGAAGACGTAATCTCGCGGCGGCGCATTGGGGTCATTCTTCGCGCCGGGTATATTCGCTTCCTTTCCGGAATCCGAATTCACGGTTTCAGCCCCGCCGGAAGCTTCCTTTTCAGGAACGCCGCCGGACGCCGCTTTCTCAAGGTTAATAAGCCCGGTTATAAAATTTTGATTGTGGATTAAGACTTCTTGGATACCTAAAAGCGGAATCGCGCCGTCGCGGATAAGCTGGGAATTCCCCCCATAATGCGGGTCGGTAATATCGCGCGGCGGAAGCACAAAAACATCCTTCCCGAAATCCGTCGCAAGATGAGCGGTCGAGATCGTGCCGCTCCGCACGCTCCCCTCAGTCACAACAACGCCGTCGGCGAGTGCCGCTATAATTCGGTTGCGGATGATAAATTGCGACGTATTCGGAGCGGCGCCGGGCGGATATTCGCTGATAATAACGCCGTTCTGCACGATTTCCGGGACAAAACGCATATTCGCCGCAGGGTAATTATAATCAATGCCGCACGCCTTTACGGCAATAGTCTTCCCGCCGCTTCTGACAGCCGAAAGGCTCGCGGCAATGTCCGTACCCAAAGCAAAGCCGCTTACAAAGACGTAATCGTCATATTTTCTAAGCGAGCGGATTAATTTATCGGTAATATCAAGCGCGTAAACCGACGAAGCCCTTGCCCCGACAATCCCGAGGCAGGGCGATTTTTTCAGCAAACTCACGTCGCCCTGATAGTAAATTGCCATCGGCGGATTATAAATCTCGCGGAGGGAATCGGGATATTCTGCGTTCGCGTAGGTAATTATCCCGATATTTTGCCGCACCGCATTTGTTATAACGTTGTCGGCAAGTTCAGAAACATGGCTTTCAAACGGCGTCTTAAGCCGGCGAAAAAACTTCCCGGGCTTTTCCGCTATGCGCTTATAGGCGGATGCGATATTATCATTTCCGTCAATCTCCCAAAAGCGGTTGCTCCCCGGCTCAAACATCAGCGAGAGCTTAAACCACAGCTTTTCTTCCTCGGAAACGGGATAGATTAAACCGACAGACATCAAGAAACCTGCTTTTCCCAGATTAATTTATGAAGTTCTATAATGAACTGCGCCTCGTTAATATACGGAATCTCGAAATATTTCACAAGAAAGAAAAGTGCATATTCAGGATACATATTTTTCCTGTCAAGCAGCCAAAGCGAATAATCCTCGTTAAAGAGAATATAACGCAAAGAGCCGTTTATAAACTGTGAATATTTCCCTGACGGGAGCATATATGTAGCCCGTTTGTTGTATTCGTTAACCGCCGCCTCACGACGCCCGGTAAGCGCGAGATAATAAAGGACACATTTCCATATATAGCAGATTTGTGTACAGGTTTTGCCGCAAAAAAGCCGGTCGCCGTTGGTATAGTAGTATTCAAGATAATCCGCAATAATCTTCGGGAAATCAGTTCGCCCCTGCTTTACATATTCAACGAAAACTTCATCTACAGTACACATAGCCAACCTTGAGTCGGGGTCAACGGCGGGATTCCCCAGTTCTTTGCAAATTCCGTTGATTTTATAGGCTCTCACAGGCTCGGGGTCAAACTTAAATTTTGTCGCGAATGACGTTGTTCCGTTTAGGTTTGCAATCATGAAGAGGTCGTCGAACTTCGCCCGAAGGTAGTTTTTTGCGGTTGTGTCGCTTTTACCGTTAAGGAACGATTGTACAAGTGTCCAAACAGCGCAATTGATAGTCATCATATTAAAGAATGTTCCCCACAGCCCCTTGCCGAAAAAAAGGTTAAGCACTGTAAAGACAACCCCTAAAATCGGGTAGATGATCAGAAGCCAGAGTTCAAACCGCACTAATATTTTTCGTTCCGCGATAAAGGACGCATCGTCATATATATTATATCTGTGTATAACTACAGGTGCTGCAATAATGCAGAGAAAATAGTAGTTGAGGCGAACACGTTTTTTAACGCCGTCGTTTATGTATGCAATTATTCCGGCTTGAAGGTACGCAGTCCTGCTCGCGATACCGGAAAAAAACGTCGCAAGTGTTACAGCTAAAAAATTAGCGAAAGGCTGAATGATTAATGCGTAACCTATCAGCATCAATGGTAACGGCAGCTCGACATACTCGCCGCGCCTGTAATATCCTAAATCAATTATTATACCGAATACAAAAATTAAAGCAAACAAAACCCACATCAAAACTTGGTATAGTTTCAACATTTTTGCATCAGGCGTGTTTAGAAAACGTTTAATATCGCTCATATTCCCTCACAAACTGTTTATTTCAATATTATTATACATTATTTTCATAAAAAAGTCTACTATTATTTATGAAAAGTTTGTGCCGTTATTGACTTTTTCTTAAAAATATGATATATTAATAGGTATAATGAAAGAAAGAGAAAGCTAAATGAAGATTAATCTGCTTGGGAACGGCGCAATAGCGATGGGGGCAATTGCCGCGGGGGTTGGATTCGCCGCAGGTTATCCCGGAACGCCGTCAACGGAAATTTTAGAGACGTTAAAATCGAACGAAAACGCCAAGGATATCCACATAGAATGGTCAACGAACGAAAAAGCGGCGGTTGAAGCCGGCGCAGGCGCGGCGTATTCGGGGGTTAGAACGCTTGTGACGATGAAGCAAGTCGGGCTTAACGTCGCCTCCGACCCGGTCATGTGCCTCTCGTATATCGGCGTGAAGGGCGGCATGGTTATCGTCTCCGCGGACGACCCCGGACCGATTTCGTCCCAGACGGAGCAGGATACCCGCAGTTTCGGCGCATATGCACACCTAACCGTGCTTGATCCGTCCTCCCCCGAGGAAGCGTATGAAATGACAAAATATGCCTTCGAGCTTTCGGAAAAACTTTCACGCCCTGTGATTTTACGCCCGACAACTAAAGTCTGTCATGCTTCGGCGACCGTTGACGTAACGGATGAAGTATACGCGGTTTCCCCCGACGGTTTTGTGAAAGACCCGAAATGGGTAATTTTCCCGCCGCTTTCATACAAACGGCATATCGAGAATTTTAAGATTTATAACAACCTCGGCGAGTGTTCATATAATCGGGTTATAACGGCAGAAACCGACATCGGAATCGTTACCGGCGGGGTTACGACAGCGATTGTTACCGACGTTTTAACTGATCTTGGTGTAAAGGTAAACCGCCTGACAGTCGGGAGACCGTATCCTTTCCCGACAACGGAAGCGGCGGCGTTCGCGGCGGGTTTAACGAAGATACTGGTGCTTGAGGAGCTTGACCCGTTTATAGAAGAACAACTTGAGCGCATTGTAAAAACGCCCATCTGCGGCAAATATTCGGAACACGTCCCCGCCGCCGGTGAGCTTAAATATGAAAATGTCAAGAACATAATCTGTAACTTTTTAGGGATAAATGCACCAGAAACGGTCAGCGTTAACTCGAATGTGACGCTGCCGACACGCGCCCCGGTGCTTTGTGCGGGTTGCCCCCACAGAGCGAGTTTTTACGCGGTGAAGCTTGCCTCAAAGGGCAAAAAGGCGGTTTATTGCGGCGACATAGGCTGTTACACCCTCGGGAACGCGAAGCCCCTTGAGACGACCGACACCTGCCTTTGCATGGGCGGCGGAATAACCGTTGCGCAGGGGATTAAGACGGCGAACCCCGACACCGACGTGTTCAGTTTTATCGGCGACTCAACCTTCTTCGCTTCCGGCATGACGGGGGTAGCTAATGCTGTATATAATAAGCATAATATTACTATATGTATACTTGACAACCGAACCACGGCAATGACCGGCGGACAGCCGCACCCCGGAAAAGGCGTAACAATTACCGGCGAGGAGACTGTGCATATTGACATTGCGAAGGTTTTAACCGCCCTTAACGTCGGTTTCGTAAAAGAATGTAACCCTTTCGAGCTTGACAGCGCGGTTAAGACGGTAACCGAAGCGGCAGAATTTCCGGGAGTTTCGGCGGTTGTCTTCAAGGCGCCTTGTATCGCCGTCTCGAAAAAGCCGTGTTCCTACGAGGTTTTTGACTGTATCGGCTGTAAACGGTGTATTAACGAGCTTGGCTGCCCGGCAATTTCGCTTGCGGAGGAAAAGGCGGTAATCGACCCTGTGATGTGTTATGGTTGCAGTATATGCGAAACGGTCTGCAAACCCGGAAAAATCCGCATGATCGGAGGTTTGTCCGTATGAACATTTTAATCTGCGGAGTCGGCGGGCAGGGCACAATCCTTGCGTCGAAAATTTTAGCCGAAAGTGCAGTCATCGACGGCTCTGACGTTGCAAGAACCGGCGAAACAATCGGCATGAGCCAGCGCGGCGGCTCTGTCGTAAGTCATGTCCGCACCGAAAAAACCTCCTCGCCCTATATCCCGAAAGGCACTGCCGACCTTCTTATCGCCTTTGAAAAATGCGAAGCGGCGAGGTGTCTGCCGTTTCTTAAACCGGGCGGAAAAGCCGTAGTGTCGCTCTCTGAAATTAAGCCTGTCGCCGTCTCAATCGGGGTTATGGCGTACGATGCGGCGGCTATGGAAAGCTATATAAAAACCTATGCGGAGAGCATTTTTATAGATACCGAAAGGCTCGCTGCGCCTTTTATGGACGGGAAGTGTACAAATACCCTGCTTCTCGGTGCGGCGTTCGGGAAAGGCTATATTAACATATCTGAAAACGCTGTAAAAAAGGCGATGGAAAAGCTTATCAAGCCTCGCTTTCTTGACGTTAATATCATGGCGTTTGAGGCGGGGATTGCGGCTGTGAGGGAATAACCATGATTTACACAATTGAGGAACTGCGCGAACGTGTCCGCCCCGTCGCCGAAAAATACGGGCTTCCGGCGGTGTACCTCTTCGGTTCATACGCGAGGGGCGAGGCAACGGAAGAGTCTGACGTGGATTTGCTTGTGGGGATGGACGGCTCAATAATCAAAGACAGGACTACTCGTTACGAGATGTACTGTGATTTTGACGATGCAATCGGAAAACGCACCGATGTAGTTTCAACCAACACCATATTTAACAAAAATTTCATTCACGAAAATCCGTTTTTTGTTGAAAGCATTTTACAGGATGTGAGGAAACTAAGATGACAAAAAGGGATTATATTGCTCTTAAGAGGATTTTGAAGCACTGTAACTCAATAAAATACGGTGTTAAAAAATATCAAACATCGGAGCGAAACAGAGATGACGATTATATGTATTTGACATTTATATGTAAAGAAATAGAAGATATTGGCGAGCTTACAATTCACATGAGTGACGAAATAAGGCACAGTACCGATACGATACCATGGAATTTAATACGTAAAACAAGAAATCGTTTTGCACATGAATATTACTATGTTGATGACGAAGAGATATGGAATGCAGTTTATAATGACATTCCGCCGCTTATCGAATTTTGCGTTGAGGCAATAAACAATAATAAGGATTTTGAAATTACACAAAAAGAAACTGACGAGAGATTGACGGAAAGGCTTTCAAAAGTTGACGAAAAGAATGATTACCTCGACTCCCTCGCCGCCCAAAACGAAAAAAAGGATGAACACAGATGAAATATCTTAATGAATTACAAAAAGCCGTAGCCTTCGCGGCGGAAAACAGCCCGTTTTACCGAAACCATTTTTCAAAATCAAACACCGCGATAACTTCGCAGGAAGATTTTGAGAAGCTTCCGTTCTCGGATAAACACGACCTTCGCGAGGCTTATCCCCTCGGAATTCAGGCTGTACCGGACGAAAAAATCGTCCGTATTCACTCAAGCTCCGGCACGACGGGCAAGCCGGTCATTATCCCCTACACAAAAAAGGACGTTGACGATTGGGCGGAGATGTTCGCTTGGTGCTATGAAACTGCGGGCGTAACCCCTCTCGACAGGGTTCAGATTACAGTCGGGTACGGGCTTTGGACAGCCGGCGCGGGCTTCCAGAAAGGCTGTGAAACCCTCGGTGCAATGGCTGTTCCTGTCGGACCGGGCAACACCGAAAAACAGCTCCAGTTAATGGAAGACCTCCAGACAACCGTTATCTGTTCGACCTCGAGCTATGCTCTGCTGTTGTCGGAACAGGTTAAGGAACGCGGTATGCGCGACAAAATCGCCCTAAAGCGCGGCATAATCGGTTCGGAGCGTTGGGGCGACCTGATGCGCGACCACATTTCGGGCGAACTCGGCATTGAGCTTTTCGACATCTACGGCTTAACCGAGATTTACGGTCCGGGTATCGGTATCGACTGTGATAAACACGAGGGTATACATTATCGTGACGATTTCCTTTATTTTGAAATAATCGACCCTGTTACCGGTGCAGTCTTGCCGGACGGGGAGCAGGGCGAGCTTGTCATAACAACGCTCCAAAAAGAGGGCGCGCCGCTGATCCGTTACCGCACCCACGATCTTACAAAGAAAATATCCGCGAAATGCTCTTGCGGGCGCGAATACCCGATGATCGAGCGAATTCTCGGGCGTACCGACGACATGATTAAGGTCAAGGGCGTTAACATCTACCCCGGGCAGGTCGAGGACGTGCTTAAGACAATCAAGGGCGCGACGTCGGAGTATCAAATTCACATTGCCCACGTCGAGGGGAAGGACGTTTTAACCCTCATTGTCGAGTCCGAGTCAGGCTATGCGGGGCTTGCGAAGAAGATTATCACCGTCTTTAAGCAGAAAATCGGCATCACAATCGAGTGCGAATGTGTGCCGGAATCGACCCTCCCGCGTTCGGAAAAGAAGACGAAGCGCGTGTTCGACAAGCGGTATCATTAAAAATGGATATTTCTGTTATCGGTTCAACAGGTTCAATCGGCACACAAACCCTTGAAATCGCCACGAATAATATTAACGTAATCGCGTTAACTGCCGGGAAAAATGTGAAACTCTTAGCGGAACAGGCACGCGAATTCCGTGTAAAATCTGCCGTAATTGCGGACGAGAAGCTTTACGGTGAACTTAAAGTCGCGCTTGCCGATACCGACATCAAGGTTTCGGCGGGGGCGGCGGCTGTTTCGGAAGCGGCGGCGATAAAGGTTGACCGCGTTGTTAACGCCGCCGTGGGAATTGCCGGGCTACAGCCGACCGAAGCGGCAATCAAGGCGGGGAACTACATTGCCCTCGCGAATAAAGAAACCCTCGTTGCCGGCGGCGAATATATAATGAAACTCGCACGCGAAAACGGTGTACGTATTCTGCCGGTTGACTCCGAACATTCAGCGATTTTTCAGTGTCTGCAAACGGTTTCGGGATATAAAATCGACTACAGCGGCGATATTTCAAAGATAATTTTGACCTGTTCCGGCGGGGCTTTTTACGGGCGTAAAGACCTTTCGGGCATAACCCCCGACGACATTTTTAACCCGAACTGGGATATGGGAAAAAAGGTTACACTCGACTCCGCGACCCTCGCGAATAAGGGGCTTGAGTTTATCGAAGCGGTGCGGCTTTTCGGCGTTTCACCCTCGCAGATTGAAGTCATAATCCATCGCGAAAGCATTCTCCATTCGGCGGTTGAGTTCCCCGACGGCGCAATTATCGCGGAACTTGGTATGCCGGATATGCGCCTGCCGATACATTACGCACTTTTTTACCCCGACCGCAAACCCTCTATAGCAAAGCGTTTGTCCCTCGCCGACATTGGAAAATTAACCTTCGCGAAGCCCGATTTTGAAACCTTCACAGCCCTTTCCGGGTTTATTAAGGCTCTCGAAAAGGGCGGCGGTTATACTGCAATCGCAAACGCCGTGAATGATGCCGCCGGTGCGTTATTCCTTGCAGGGAAAATCCCGTTTACGCGTATAGGCGAGCTTATACATGAAGCGGTTGAGACTCTGCCGCCATGCAAAGTTGGCAATATTGCCGAAATAATGGAAGCAGACAGCGCGGGAACCGAATTTGTGATGGTCCGGGCAGATGTTGCTCATCTGCACTGATATTATACCTGAAATTTACATATAATAGTGTTAATAATCTTCAAGGAGAATATTTTGACTACTGTCATTTCAATCGTCATCGCGATAGTTATTTTTTGTATAATTATAACAATTCACGAATTCGGGCATTACCTCTCTGCGAGGCTTTTTAAGATAACCGTCCGCGAATTTGCAATCGGCATGGGTCCGGCGATTTATAAGCATCAAGGCAAAAATACCCTCTTTGCAATCCGCGCATTGCCGATCGGCGGGTATTGCGATATGTCGGAGGACCGAGAGGAGGACGCGGAGGAAGACGCAAACCACTTCCGCAACAAATCCGTCTGGAAGCGAATGATAACAATCGTCGCGGGTGCTTCGATGAACCTTATTTTGGGGTTTATTTTCTGCCTTATTTTTGTAAGTATAAGCGGAAATGTCGGGACAAACGTAATTTCTTCTGTCGCGGATACCCCGGCGGCTGAAAATTCCGGGCTTGAAGTCGGCGACGAGATCCTTTCAATCAACGGCAGACATATGTATTCGAGCAAGGACATAAGCTATATCCTCTCGACCGACGAAGACGGCATTGTAAAGATGGTTGTGAAGCGCGGCACTGATAAGATAACCCTCCCCGCAGTCGTTTTCCCGATTTATATTAACAAAGAAACCGGGCGGCGTACCCTCGAATACGGCTTCAAGGTTGTGGGCGAGCGTGTAACAATAAAAAATATCGCGAGGCTCTCGGGCGGGCAGTTTGTCTATATGAGCAGGGTCGTGATACTCTCCCTTGCGGACCTTATCCGCGGAAAATACGGGCTTAACGACCTCTCAGGTCCTGTCGGAATCGTCTCGGTAATAAGCGGCGCAACGAAGGAAATCGGCGTCAGCGCGAAGTTCCTCCTGCAAATTGCTGCGCTTATAACAATTAACGTCGGACTCTTTAATCTGTTGCCGCTGCCTGCGCTTGACGGCGGGCGGTTCATCTTCCTTTTGATAGAAGCAGTTTCGCGAAAGCCTGTTAAACCCGAGGTTGAGGGCGTTTTCCACTTTGTCGGCTTCGCACTTTTGATGGTGTTGATGGTTGTAATTACCGTGAAGGATGTCAGGGATATTTTTGTATGATAAAAATTGGAAAATCAACGCTTGACGGGAAGAAAATTTATGTACAGACGATGCTTAACGCCGTATCAAGCGACGTTTCGGGCAATATTGAACAGGCAAAACGTGCGGCAGGTGCGGGTGCGGATATAATCCGCGTCTCTGTCCCGAGCCTTTCTGATGTTAGGCTTATCACCGCGCTGAAAAACGCCGTAACTGTTCCGATCGTCGCGGACATACATTTTAACGCCGATATTGCCGTAGCTTGCGCGGAAGCCGGCGCTGACAAAATTCGGATTAACCCCGGGAATATCGGTGACGAGGGAAAGGTTAAACTTGTCGTCGATGCCTGCAAAAAGGCAAATATCCCCATACGAATCGGCGTTAATTCCGGCTCCGTTCCGAAAGAAATTTTGGCGAAATTCGGCAGTCCCACTGCGGAAGCCCTTGCTGTGACTGCGATGGAGAATATTCACGCACTCGAACGGGCGGACTTTTATGACATTGTTGTTTCGGTGAAATCGTCGAATGTTAAGACAATGGTTGAGGCTAACCGCAAGCTTGCGAAGCTTTGCGAATATCCTCTCCATCTCGGCGTAACCGAAGCCGGAACACGCGAAACCGGGCTTATAAAATCCGCGGCGGGGATAGGCTCACTGCTCCTTGATAATATCGGCGCAACGATCCGCGTTTCTCTCTCCGACACGCCGGAAGAGGAAGTTATCGCCGGGCGGAACATCCTAAAAGCCTTGGGGTTAGCCCCCGGGGTAAAGGTTATCGCCTGCCCGACCTGCGGCAGAACGCGGATTGACGTTATAAACATTGCAAGGGCGATTGAAGCGAAAACCGCCGGCATGACGAAAACCCTTACCGTTGCTGTGATGGGTTGCGTTGTGAACGGACCGGGCGAGGCGAAAGGCGCGGACATTGCCGTCGCCGGAGGGAACCACACTGCCGACCTCTACATAAAGGGCGTAAAAATTAAAACAATCCCCGAGGCGGAGATTGAAGCGGCACTGCTTGCGGAGATTGAAAATATGTAGCGAAACATTTCGGAATTCAAAAGAACGGGAGATGTTAAAAAATGGATTTAACATGGGTGGTTAATCATATTCTGCCGATTGCGGGCAGGGTTGTCTTTGCGGTTGTTGTTTTTATTGTCGGGTTTCTCCTAAATAAAGTTATTCTGAACATTTTCAGCAAAGGGATTGACAAGGTTGACAAAACTCTCCATACCTTCGCGGTGACGGTTATGAAGGTTATCCTTCTCACAATCGTTTTCGTTATCGCACTGTCAATGCTCGGTATCCCGATGACGTCGATTATTGCTGTAATTGGCTCGGCGGGGATTGCGATCGGGCTTGCGCTTAAGGACAGCCTCTCGAACGTTGCCGCCGGGGTGCTTATTCTTTACGGAAAAATTTTCAAGGTCGGGGACTATGTTGAGATTGACGGAACGGGCGGAATCGTCGTTGAAATCGGGATAGCCTATACGAAACTCTCGACGATTGACGGCAAGGACACCTTTATCCCGAACACAACGGTTGCCGGGTCGGTTGTCATTAATTTTAACAGTCAAACGAAGCGGCGTGTTGATTTTAACTTAAAGCTCGACTACAGCGTTCCTACCGAGCGTGCGATTGAGATTATTACAGGCGTGCTTGAGACGGACGAGCGTGTCATAAAGGAAAGCCATATTTTCGTGCGGCTTACGGAGCTTGCGCCGACATATCAGCAGATTTCCGCAAGAGTTTATGTTCCGACGGAGAAGTATTGGGATGTTAACGCGGACGGGCTGCAAAAGATTAAGAAGGCGTTCGATGATGCGGGGCTGTCGTTGTTTTGCAATACTGTTATTGTTAAGAATTAAAATGTAAAAACAAAGGCACACCCGCAAAAAGGTGTGCCTAAGCTTTTATAACTAATTATGCACGGCTGAACCACTGGGGATTTGAACCCCAGACCCTTTGATTAAAAGTCAAATGCTCTACCAACTGAGCTAGTGGTTCGCTGTTTTTGTCGGACAGCTTAATTATTATATCAAATTATGGGGCGAATGTCAAGCTATAATTGCTAATTTGTTTAATTGCACAAAAAAGGGGCGGAAAACCACCCCTTTTTTAGCGAAAATCATTAGTTAATAACAGTCTTTTCAGTTTCCTTGTCGAAGATGTGAATCTTGTTGGGGTCAAGGACAACCTTGATAACGTCTTGGGGACGAGCTGTGGAGCGGGCATCAACGCGAGCTGTGAGGGGGATACCTTCGCAGGTGAGGTAGAGGTAGGTTTCAGCACCCATCATTTCGGTGATTTCAACTTCGCACTCAACGATACCTGTGGAAGCAGCGGAGATGTGCATTTCATCATCGTGGATAGCTTCGGGGCGGATACCGAGGATAACTTCTTGATCAATGAGGGGAGCAAGAGCCTGCTCGTCAATCTTCGCATCGGGAATTTCGATGTAGAATTTCCTGCCGCGGGTTGTTTTTGTGTCTTCGGAGCCGAATTCAACGGTGTATTTGCCGTCGATTTTAATGAGCTTCGCATCAAGGAAGTTCATCTGCGGGGAACCCATGAAGCCTGCAACGAATTGGTTAACAGGATATGAATAGAGGTTTTGCGGCGAGTCAACCTGTTGAATGAAGCCGTCCTTCATAACAACGATACGGTCACCCATTGTCATAGCCTCTGTCTGGTCATGTGTTACGTATACGAAGGTTGTGCCGAGTTTTTGGTGAAGCTTTGAAATCTCTGTACGCATTTGGGCACGGAGTTTTGCGTCGAGGTTAGAAAGGGGCTCGTCAAGGAGGAATACTTGCGGTTCACGAACGATAGCACGCCCGAGCGCAACACGCTGTCTCTGACCGCCGGAGAGAGCCTTCGGTTTACGGTCGAGAAGGTGAGAGATGTCGAGGATACGAGCAGCTTCTTCAACCTTACGGCTGATTTCGTCCTTGGGAACTTTGCGGAGCTTAAGCCCGAACGCCATGTTCTCAAAAACAGTCATGTGAGGATAGAGAGCGTAGTTCTGGAACACCATCGCGATGTCGCGGTCTTTAGGAGCAACGTCGTTTACGAGACGGTCGCCGATGTAAAGCTCGCCTTCGGAAATTTCCTCAAGCCCTGCAATCATACGCAGAGTTGTGGATTTACCGCATCCGGAAGGACCAACGAGGATGATAAATTCCTTATCCCTGATTTCGAGGTTGAAGTCGGAAACCGCAACCACGCCTCCGGGATATTTTTT
>JAISIH010000037.1 GCA_031262105.1 Ruminococcus sp.
AAACGCATTCTGAGTCTTCTTACAAGGGCTTCGGAAAAGTTTTTCACCTACTTCGCCCCCCCTTTTTTGTGTTGCTTTTTGTCCGCCTTCGCCGCAAAAGCCGTCCGTTCCGGGATTAACGCGCCGCGAAGATATTTTTTAAGGCTGTCGCGGGTGAATCCGCGCTTTAGTTCGCCATTTTCGGCAACCGAAATTGTCCCCGTCTCTTCCGAAACAACGACAATAATCGCATCTGAATTCTCACTCATGCCGATTGCTGCGCGGTGCCTTGAACCGAGCGATTTATTAATGCTCTCCTCTTTTTGCGGCTTAGGCAGAAAACAGCCCGCCGCAAGAACAATTCCGTCCCGCATTATAACTGCGCCGTCGTGGAGAGGCGTTTTCGGGTAGAAGATGTTGCCCAAAAGTTCTTTTGACGGGGCGGCGTTAATAATTGTCCCGGTAGCGATCTGTTCGCCCAACTTGCTTTCCTGCTCGAAGACGATGAGGGCGCCTGTTGTCGTTGCCGAAAGGTCGTCGCAGGCGTCAACAACCGCCTCAATGGCATTCGCCCACACGCCGGAGCTGTCCTCTTTTTCGGAGAGGTTTTGGAAGACGGCGATTTTTGAAAGTTTTGAGTGTCCCATCTTTTCGAGGGTGCGGCGAAGTTCGGGCTGGAAGAGGATTAGAACGGCGAAAATCCCGGCGTTGAAGAGGTTGTTCATGATGAAGGTTATCGCCTTCATGTCGAAAACCGATGCAACAAAATACGCCGCCGCGAGGATTACGATACCGCGTATAAGCCCGCCTGCACGTGTCTCACGCACGAACTTTATCCCCCAATAGATGAGGAAAGCAAGCACGCCGATGTCGATAATGTCGATTATCGTTATCGGAAAGACACTGCTTACATATGATTTTATGTTGTAAATTAGATCATCCATAAATTTTCCTATGTTTTTGATTTAATAAATTAAATCATTTAATTAAAATTAAATCACATTAAAGTAGAACTCCCTTTTTGAAGCGATATAACGCCTGTGCGGACCGTTTCAACTATCTCAAATTCCTCAAAGGCTTTTATAATAACGTTAACATCAGCGGCAATTATCTCAATTGTAATCGTCTCGGCGGTTTCTTCAATAACCCTTGCGCCGGTTTTTTCGCACACCGCCGCAATTCTTTCAGCATCGCCGCGAAGCTTCATCAGCACAAGCTCGCGCGATATACACTCAATCGGCGAGAGTGCCTTAACCCTTACCGTATCAATCATCTTCGAGAGCTGTTTTCTAATCTGCTCGAAGGTGCGTTCCGGCGAGTCTGTCTCGTCGTCGGTAACGATAGTCATGCGCGAGAGGTCGTCGGTTTCAGTTACCCCAACCGCAAGGCTCTCGATATTAAAACCACGCCTTGAAAAAAGCCCCGCAATCCTTGAAAGCACGCCGGATCTGTTTTCAACAAGCACCGAATATATTCGTTTCATTATATTACCACATTCAATAAATACGCGGATTTGCTTTCAAGAAGCCTTTTTAGCGAATCGGTGTTAAAGTCTTTTACCGTTTCCGCTTTTATGCCGTAACTCTTCGCAAGGGCGGTAAAATCGGGATTGCCGAGGGAGAGGTCGGTTGCGAAACCGCCCGCTATTGAGGTTATCCCCATATTAACCGCCGTATCTTTAACCATGCCGAGAGATGAATCGTTAACGATTATAATCTTCGCGGGGAGGGAGTATGTTTTTATCGTTGCAAGCTCCGCAAGACTCATCTGGAAGCCGCCGTCGCCGGTTATACAGATACTGTTCTGTTCGCGATTAGCCGTTAAAACTCCGATTAAAGCCCCCAGTGCATAACCCATCGAGCCCATTCCGCCGCTCGTTAGGAATCTGCCGTCCGTCAGCCTTATTTTTGAGGCGGCGATTTGGTTGTTCCCGACATCGGCGACGATTATCGTGTCGGGGGCGATAAATTCCGAAAGGACGTTGAAATAACGTTCGAGGGGTGTTTCTTGCGGCGTTTCGTGCGAAGTTTCGTACAGCGTTTCTTGCGACGTTTTTTCTTGCGCGGTTGCCCAAGGCGTTTCAAAAAGCCTCTCGGGAAGTCTTGCGGAAAGTTTCACGAAAAAGTCAGTGCAATCCGAAACTATCGGAATTGTCGGAATAATATTTTTCCCAATCTCCGCCGGGTCAATGTCAACATGAATTATCTCTTTCCCCGACAGCTTTTCCGGCGTAGGGATAGAGCGTTCGCCAGCCCTTGCGCCGATAAATATAAGTGTATCGGCTTCAAAAAGGGCGTTATTTGCGCGAGAATTCCCGTGAATACCGATCATACCGAGGTTAAGGGTGCTTTTGCCGGATATGCTGCCAAGCCCCATCATCGTCGAAACGACGGGGATATTCATTGATGCGGCAAATTCCCTCAAGAGTGAAACTGCATTTGAAGAATGAACACCGCCCCCCGCGATAATAAGCGGACGCTTTGAAGCTATAATCGCATCGGCGGCTTTCTTAATCTGAAAGACGTTGCCCTCACGGGTTGGGTTATATGAACGAAGGTTAACGCTTTCGGGGTAATAAAAATCACATTCGGCTTCTTGCACATCGACAGGGATATCAATTAAAACAGGACCCTGCCTCCCCGCCGCCGCGAGATAGAAAGCCTCTCGGACTATCCGCGGAATGTCATTCGGGTTTTTTACAAGGTAAGAATATTTAACGAAAGGTTCAGCCGCGCCGATAATGTCGGCTTCTTGAAACGCGTCTGAGCCGACCTCCGCCGTCTTAACCTGCCCTGTAATCGCGACAATCGGTATGCTGTCGGCATATGCACAGGCAATCGCCGGAAGAAGCCCCAACGCCCCCGCTCCGCTCGTTGCCGCACAGACACCGACGGTGTTTGTGCTACGACCGCCAACGGTGTTTGTGCCTCGAACGCCGACCCGCCCCGAAACCCTCGCGTAACCGTTCGCGGCAAATCCCGCCGAAGCTTCCGCACGAACGAGTGTAAAATTAATCGAAGACCCCGCAAGCACGGCAAAAAACGGGTTTATCGCCGCCCCGGGATAACCGAAAATATCCTTCACACCCTCGTTTTCAAGGGATTTTAACAGCGCGGTTGATGCAAACATCCTGTAATTCTCCGTAAATTTCTCGTCTCATTATATTGTAACATAATTCTTGATGTAAATCAAGTACATATCGGGAAAATAATAGTTTTATTTATCATAGGTATGTGCATAATATGCATTGAGAGGTATCTATGAGCAAAAAAAATGTGTTTTTGATTATTTTGTCGGCGGCGGCGGTTATTTTTATAGCGGCATTGTTTTTTAAAACCTCCGTGATAATGTCGGTAATTCATAAGATTGCTTCGGTACTCTCGCCGATCGTTATCGGAATGGTTATTGCATTTGTCCTTAACAGCCCGCTCTGCAAGCTCCGCGCGATCCTCACAAAAATAATAAAAAAAAGACGGAAGAAATTTTCCGAAAAATTTGTTAACACGATTTCGGTAATAATCATCTACGCCGTTTTAATTCTCATCTTAGCCGGGATTTTCAGCATTATAATCCCGAACCTTATCAAGAGCGTCTCAAGTTTAATCAGCAACTTCGGGCAGTATTACGAAAACTTTTTGATTTTTTATAACAAGCTCCGTGTGAAGGATAACCTCGGGATAATAACCCGCCTCGGGACTCTGCTTGATAACTTCACCGCGATAACCCCCGATTGGCTCCGCCGAACCTTAGACCGCACAACCGGCATTATCGGCGGGCTACTTAACGTCTTTATCGGCATAATCGTTTCGATATATATCCTCGTCGAAAAGGAAAATATGAAGCGCGGCATCTCGGAATTTTTGCGCGTAACAATCCCGCCGCGCCGCTTTGAGACAGTCTCGAAATACTATCGCCTAATCTTTTCGACATTCACAAAGTTTGTGAACGGACAACTTGCCGAAGCAGTTATCCTCGGCAGTCTTTGCTACGTGGGGATGGTGCTTTTCGGCTTCGATTATCCGCTCCTAATCAGCACAATTATCCTCTTAACCGCGCTTATTCCCATTGCCGGCGCGTTAATCGGAACGATACCCTCCGCGTTTTTACTGCTCCTTGTTAAGCCGATGGAAGCAGTCTGGTTTTTGGTTTTTATAATAATACTCCAACAAATCGAGAATAATTTCATCTACCCGAGAGTGGTCGGGAACACCCTCGGTCTCCCTGCTATCCTCGTTTTTACGTCAATCCTCCTCGGTGCCGGCGTGGGCGGGGTTTTAGGCGCATTGCTCGCCGTCCCCCTCACCGCCGTACTCTACGCAATAGTTAACGAATATATCGCCGACAAAAAGGCGATAATTAACCATGCGGGGGAGAACATTTAAGCTCTATCCAAAACGTACTCCCAACATCAATCTCGCTCATTACGCCGTAGTCAAAACCGTGGAGTTTCATTACTTCTTTTACGATTGACAGACCAAGCCCCGAGCCGATAACTTCGCGTTTTGCTTTTTCGGTGCGGTAGTAACGGTCGAAGATGGTTTTTATGTCGTCACGCTTGATTCCGCGTCCGGTGTCGGTTATTTCGAGGCGGGCTGTTTTATCCCCGCGCGGGATAAGGCAGATGTAGACTTCCTTGCCCTCACCGGTGTAGTTTACGGCGTTGTTTATGAGGTTGTAGAGAACCTGATCTATCTTTATTATGTCGGCTTTTATGATAAACTCACGCGGCAGCGATACATAAAACCTGTAACCGCTCCGCTCCGCAAGAAGCTTGTATCTCCCCATGATGTTGATGATATGCTCGCAGAGGTCGAATTCTGTCAGCTTAAGTTCGCTCGCGCCGCTCTCAAGTTTCGATAAGTCTAAAAGGTCGTTAACAAGCCCCGAAAGCCTGTCGCTTTCTTCGATTATAACGTTAATATGTTCGTTCCGCTTTTTCGGGTTATCCCCCGAGAGGTCGCGAACCATCTCCGCATACGCCTTAATCATGGTTAGCGGCGTGCGGAGGTCGTGCGAGACATTTGCGATAAGATCCCGCTTTAGGGTGTCAACCTTTGCAATCTCCCCGGCGGTGTATTCGAGGGTTTCCGCTAAAACTACCGTCTCCGCATAGCCCTTTCCGTCGAAACGCACGTTATAGTCGCCCTTCCCCAACATTTCGGCAGACTTAATAATCCGCTTAATCGGCGCTTCGATTAATGTTGCCAAAATATAGGATATGCCCACGCCCAAGATTAGAAGCAGGATGCCTATTAAAAGCACCTGCGTTTTAATTATCTGCTCCGAAGATTCGAGAGGTTCAAGCGAAGTGTTAAGGAACAAAAAGCCGTCGGGATTATCGGGGTTGCCGATTACTGTAACGTACAGCATTGTTGTAACGTTAAAACGGTTCGGTATCTCCGCGTAGTAAACCTTGTTCGGTGAGTCAATCGCGTTTTGGCGGTAAGCTAAAAGTGCGAAGGTGTTTGTGTTGTGGATAAGGCATTTTCCCGCCATCATGTCGAAGCTGTAAACCATGTCGCCGTAACGATTCTGGATAAGCACGCACATCTCGTAGTTATAGGCGAGTTTGTCGATGGTCTGTGAAGACAGCGTTCCCTCCGAGAGACCTTTTAGTATCTGCTCCGCCACTCCGTTAAACTGCGCGGCTTTCATCGCCTTGTAGTTCATGCCGAACGAGGCTACAAAAAGCATCCACATCATAACAAGAACACTTGCGATAAATATCGCAAAGTATATCCATATCGTTCGCCGCAGATTAGGGCTGCGGTGCTTCTTCTTTTCGGGTTTCATAATAATCTACCCACAGTTTTATCGGGCATTAACCTTCGATTTTTTGCGCCGGGTCGAATTTATAGCCCATTCCGCGAAGTGTAACGATAAACGAGCGGTATTTTCCGATTGAGGTACGGAGCATCTTAATGTGCGTGTCAACCGTCCTGTCGTCGCCGAAAAAGTCGTAGCCCCAAACCTCTTCCAAGAGCTTCTCACGCGAGAGAGCAAGCCCGCGGTTTTTCACAAGATAAAAGAGCAGATCATATTCTTTCGGGGTTAGCGACGCGGGAACGCCGTCAACAAGCACTTCACGCCCCGCAACGTTCACCGAAAGCCCGTCGAATTTCAAAATATCGGGGTGTTCTTCCCTCGCGCCGGAACGCGCAATAATCGCCTTAATTCTCGCAAGGAGTTCTTTCGGCGAAAAGGGCTTCGCGACATAATCGTCCGCGCCGATTTCAAAACCGAAGAGCTTGTCATATTCCTCCGAACGCGCCGACAGCATTATAACGGGGATATTTTTCGTCTTGCGGATTTCTTTCGCCGCCGAAAAACCGTCAAGCTTCGGCATCATAACGTCCATGACGATAATGTCATAATCGTTTTTCCGGCAAAGTTCAACCGCTTCCATTCCGTCCGCCGCTTCAAAAGTTTCGTAACCCTCAAACTCAGCATATTCTTTTATAACGCCGCGTATTTTCTCTTCATCATCAACTATAAGTATTTTTTTAGGCATATTAACACTCCCCGAAGATTTGATATTTCTGTGCAGTTTTATTTTAACATTTATTTGTGAAGTGTTTGTGACATATTTAAGAAAATTAATAATAAAATCGGGATTGTGAAATAATCCACAATCCCGAACGGTTAATAATTTTTATGAGCCGCTGTCGGATAATAAAGCAGCAGGGTCAATCCAAGCGTTGTTCTTCTTAAGGGCGAAGTGGAGATGGGGGTCTTCGGAAATTTCGGCGTCGGCTGTTCCGCCGACAATGCCGATAATTGTTCCGGCGGAGACTGTGTCGCCCTCGGAAAGGGGAACGTCTGTGGCGAGGTTAGAGTAGTAGCCGAAAAGCCCGTTCCCGTGGTCGATTACGACGGTTACGCCCATGAGCTGGTCGATATAGATTTCGGAGATAACGCCGGCAGTCATTGACTTAACGTTTTCGCCGTTGGGTGCGACAATGTCGATGCCGTCATGAGTTTTCCAGACATTGAGGGTTTTTGACTTAACGAGTTCGCCGTTTGAAAAGCCGTTTATAATCTCGCCGGAGACGGGGCGGATACAGGCGGCGTCGGTCGGGAGGGCGTTTTGCGCGGTTGTATCGGTTGAGTTAATGTCGGTTGCGGGGGCTGTTTCGGACACGCCGGGGTTGTCGGCAAGGATAGGTATATCAGCGTTTTCATCGGGGCTTGAGCTGATTTTTGTAACGGGGGCGGTCGTCACGGTTATCTGCGCAACGGGGTTTTCGACGGGATAGGAATCATCGTCGGAGGACATAAGCGCGTTGTCGAGGCTGTCTTGGACCTTCGAGTAGGAATAAATCCCCGCGCCGCCGACTGCAAGAAGGCACACAAACACAGCGATTGCGAGACCCTTCCCGGTGAACTTTGAAAAATCGAATTTCTTCATCTGCTCTCCATT
>JAISIH010000039.1 GCA_031262105.1 Ruminococcus sp.
CCCCAAGTGTTAACCTGCCAGCCGAGCTTAATCTGCGCTTCAATCTTGTCGCCCTCTGTAACGGCAACTTCGCGCATATTATCGCCGAAGCGCATAACCTTAAGCGATTTTGAAAAAGCCGCACCGACAGCGGCCCTCTGCCAATCGGCGATGCGGTCGGTTACGTCGGGATTTTTCCAATAACCTGCGATAACCTTGCGGGGTATTCTCATTCTCGCGCCGATAAAGCCGTGTTCGCGGTCGCCGTGAGCGGATTGGTGAAGGTTCATGTAGTCCATGTCAATCGCTTCATTCGGAATTTCTTCGTTAAACTGCGTATGGAAAGCGAGCCATGGTTTTTGCAGCATTGAAAGCCCGTTAATCCACATCTTCGACGGCGAGAACGTGTGGCAGAATGTAATTATCCCGGCGCAATCTTCGGCGCGGTTAGCCTTGCGTATAATCTCGGAAATCTCCGAATTCGATTTCATTACGTCGTAAAATTCAACAGGGTAGGGGAGTACCGCCGACAGGTGTCCGGCGATTTTAACGGCATCAATTCCAACCTGCCCTAAACATTCGTCACCGTAAAGAAGATGACTCCCGACAACAAACCAGAAAACATAATTTTTCATTTTTTTCACCCTCAATATAATTTTTGCGATTTTACATCAATTAGTTATTTTCGCGGATAATATGAAGCCCGGCAATGAATCTGCCATAATATTCGTCGAATTCTTTTATGCCGTCATCTGTCGGCTCAAAAACAGTTTCGTTAAGATTTGCGAAAACTTTTTTCGCTAAAAATTCGTCAAGCTTTGTGCCGTTATAATGAAGATACGCCGCAAGGAGTGCCGCGCCATACGCACCGCC
This sequence comes from Ruminococcus sp., assembly GCA_031262105.1. Taxonomy (GTDB): domain Bacteria; phylum Bacillota; class Clostridia; order Oscillospirales; family Ruminococcaceae; genus JAISGY01. The sequence goes on from JAISIH010000039.1 coordinate 853, forward strand.
CTCACCGGCAGAAACCCCGGTTATAACAGGAACGCCGAACGCATTTGCGGCGGCTCTCGCGCCGAATCCGCCCGACTTAAAATACCCGCCGTGACCGTAAATTTTCTTTAAGTCAATTCCTTCATCCGCCAAAATATCCATCCCGATTTTAAGGCTGCAAATTGCCGAATATAAAATTGCCTTTGAAAAATTCGCAAGGTTAAGGCTGTTTTGCGGGGATTTTATAAACATCTCGATACCGTCTGTGATCCCGGCAATCGGTTCTGCGGATAAAAATCCGTATGACATAAGCCCGTCTGCATTGCCGGAATTCGCCGAGGTAAAAAATGTCTCGTAAAGCTTCCCGATATCGGGTGTTATGCCCATCTTCGTAAGCGTTTCGGAAAACAGATTAACCCACGTGTCAATCTCGCCGGAACAATTGTTGCAATGAACCATGGCAACTGCTTCGCCGTCCGGGGTTGTAACCATATCAATTTCAGGATAGCTCTGCTTAAGCGGCGTTTCAAGCACAGCCATTGCGAAGACGGAAGTTCCGGCGGAGATATTACCGGTGTTTATCGAAACGCTGTTTGTCGCCGTCATGCCCGTTCCGGCGTCACCCTCGGGCGGCGCGAAAGGAATCCCGCTCGATAAAATCCCTGTCGGGTCAAGATAAACCGCGCCGGAATTTGAAAGTGTTCCGGCATTTTCACCCGCCGATAAAATTCTCGGAAAAATATCGCAAAGTTTTTTCTCAAATCCGTTTTCAGCTAAAATTTTATTAAAAATTTCTGCTTTTTCAAAGTTATATTCACCGTTTTTTATCGGGAACATTCCCGAAGCATCGCCGATACCCAAGACTTTTTCGCCTGTCAAAAGGTAATGCACATACCCCGCAAGGGTTGTAACATGGTCGATTTTCGCGATGTAATCTTCGTTGTCGATAACCGCTTCAAAAAGATGTGCAGCAGACCAGCGGAGAGGTATGTTAAGTTCAAGTTTTTCTGAAAGTATCGCCGCCGCTTTTTCGGTATTGACATTGCGCCAAGTCCGAAACGGCGTCAGGAGCTTCATTTCTTTATCAAACGCCAAGAATCCGTGCATCATTGCGGAGATGCATATTGATTTTACCGTTTTAATTTCTTCGTTAAATTTTTCTTTAACGTCCGCACAGAGTGATGCAAACGCACCCTGTAAACCTGTTTTTATGTCCGCTTCGGAGTAGGTGAAAAGCCCGTTTTCAAAACGATTTTCCCATGTAAAAACTCCTGCCGCGACCGGCGAAAATCCCTCATTAATAAGGACAGCCTTTATCCTTGTCGAACCGAGTTCAATTCCCAAATAACATTTTTCAGTCATATTTATCACCGTAAATAAGAGTAAATAAAGTTTGTTTTATTCCGAAAAATTTCAAAGTTTTTTTAGCTTCATCAAGCGAATCTGCGCGTTTTTTTGCGGACAAATTAGATAATTTCGCACGGATAAGAAGATTTTTCGGCGTGCTTTCAAATCCGACAAACTCCATGAGATCTACGCTGTAGCCGTTAGCGGTTAAAATTCCGGCGCGAAGTGTGTCCGTTAAAAGTGCCGAAAACCGCTCTTTCGTGAGTCCGTGAGAAAGCATTAGGGGGAACGTTTTATCAATAATTTGCGAATTAATCTCTTTTTGACAGCACGGGACAGAAAAAATATACTTTATGTTATGGGTTATCGCGTAAAAAAGCGCGTAATCGGTCGCGGTGTCACAGGCGTGGAGCGTAATCATTATATCAAATTCGCCGAGGTCGGCAGAATTTATATCGCCGCATAAAAATGTAAGGTTTTCATAACCGTATTTTTTCGCGGTTTCATTGCAGTTTTTTATGACGTCTTCTTTTAGGTCAAGCCCGGACATAGTAACTTTACGCCTGCAAAGTTCGGTTAGGTAATAGTAAACAGCGAAGGTTAAGTACGATTTCCCGCAACCGAAATCGACAATGCTAATCGGTTTTTCAGGCGGTATTTTTGACGTCACATCATCAATTATTTCGATGAAACGGTTAAGCTGACGGAATTTGTCCCGCATATCTGCCTTGATTTTTCCGTCGGCAGTTTGAAGCCCCATATCGTAAAGCGGCGGCGCGAATACGCCGTCTGCTAAGAGATACTTTTTTTCGCGATTGTGTGAAACATTAACCGACGTAAAACCGCTGTTTTTTGTCTTTGTAAAAAGCAGTTTACCCTTTTTTGAAACTCGGAAAGAATATTCGTAAGTTTCATCCCACGCGGTTAAATTTCTGAAATCGGAAAAAAGCGCGTTATCAAGATAATCGGGAATTGAGTTTTCGTTTATTATCTCTGTAAACGACTGTTTTTCGGTAAGCTTTTCGAGTTTAAAACCGGCGTTTGTTTTAATGCCGGAGATACGCTTGAAAATAGAATTCACAGGCGAACTTAACACAAAACGAAGGGGTAATAAAAAATTTTCGGGAAGAATTTTCATCTGTTTTAAAAAGTTAACCGCCGCCGCAAGCTTAAGTTTTGCTCATGCTTTCCGGCGGCGATTTGTCAATATTTACTTTGCGAAGAGAGCAAAGCAAGCAATCATTGCTTTTTTATAGTCGCCTGTAACCTCAAATGTACGATTAATCATACCTTCGGCGATGTTGAATTTATCGTTTAAGAGAGCGATAAAATTGTCAGCCGAGATCTTAATGTCAGCTGCGGAATCCTCATATCTGTACGGCTCTACGGCAACTTTTCCGTTTTCGATAAGGATGTAGAAAGTGCCGTCAATTCCACCGTGTAAAACTATATTAACAGGGATTTTTGTTGTCTTGCCGGCAACTTTTTTGCCGCCGAGAGCGTTTTGAGAAGTAGCTACGATATTGTCGTATGATACGGAGTTTTTAGAGCCGCGGCCTTTCTTTGCGGGAGCTTTTGCAGCGGTTTTTGCGGCTTTTGCCGGAGCGGCTTTAGCAGGAGCAGTTTTTGCAGGAGCGGCTTTTTTAGCCGGAGCTTTTTTCACTGCTTTTTTGGGAGCCTTAGGAGCAACCGGTTTTTTCTCTGCCTTAGGAGCAACAGGTTTCTTTTCTGCCTTAGGAGCAGCAGGTTTTTTAGCCGCTTTAGGAGCAGCAGGTTTCTTTTCAGCCTTAGGAGCCGCAGGTTTCTTAGCCGCCTTAGGAGCCGCAGGTTTCTTCTCAGCCTTAGGAGCAGCAGGCTTTTTCTCTGCTTTAGGAGCAGCAGGTTTCTTAGCCGCCTTAGGAGCCGCAGGTTTTTTCTCTGCCTTAGGAGCAGCAGGTTTCTTCTCAGCCTTAGGAGCCGCAGGTTTCTTTTCAGCTTTAGGAGCCGCAGGTTTCTTTTCAGCCTTAGGAGCGGCAGGTTTCTTTTCAGCCTTAGGAGCCGCAGGTTTCTTCTCCGCCTTAGGAGCGGCAGGTTTCTTCTCTGCCTTAGGAGCCGCAGGTTTCTTCTCCGCCTTGGGAGCGGCGGGTTTCTTTTCGGCTACAGGAGCTTCTGCCGGCTTTACTTCGGGAGCGGAAACGGGTTCTGCGGGAGCAGTAACTACTGCTTCGGGTATAACTGTTTCGGTTACTTTAACTTCATCGGCCGAAACTTCAGCAGGGTTTGCGATAGGTTGTTTTTTTGCCATAAATCCTCCGAATTAATTTCCGTGCCGATAAAATTACTATCGGCTAAATTTACACTGCTATATATTATTTGTGTAAAAACGTGTTTATATTTATATTATAGTATTTAGCGAATTTTTTGTCAATAGTTTATTGAAAAATAATTTGAAAAATTGCGAAAAAGTATTAAAAAATACGATTTATGAAGCAATTTCCGCTTGTGTAAGGATCTTAAATTTCGCAGAAAGAACATTTATAGCTTTTTGGTTGTCGTCAACGCGCAGAATTACCGATGCCGCACCCTCGCTTTTCGAGATAAATGCGTACATATATTCAACGGAAATTCCCGCTTCGGTGAGAAGATCCATGGCGTCGGCGAGGCCGCCGGGCTTGTCTTTTATCTGTACCGCGATAACGTCGGTTAAGGAAACGAGACAATCGCCGCCTTTGAGCGCGGCATACGCCTTGTCAACATCGTTAACGATAAGGCGGAGTATTCCGAAATCTTTTGTGTCGGCGACGGAGAGTGCGCGTATATCAATCCCGCCCTGCCTTAGAATGTCTGTGATTGCCGAGAGTCTGCCTTTTTTATTTTCAACGAAAACGGAGAGTTGTTTTATCAGCATAGTTTTTTTCCTCCTTAATTAGTCTAATAATTTGCGTTTGTCGGTAACGTGGGAAGCCTTGCCTTCAAAGCGTTTGAGCGTTTTCGGCTCGCACATTGTTATCTTCGCGGAGATGCCGATAACCGATTCAACAGCGCGTCTGATTGCGGCTTCAATGTCTTCCATGCTCTTAATTGTATCGGAGAACATTGCTTCCGAAACTTCAACTTGAATTTCGAGGGTATCGTTATTATTAACGCGATCGACTTCGATATGATAGAACGGCTGGCTTCCGGCAACGGATAAAAGTGCCGTTTCAATCTGCGACGGGAAGACGTTTACGCCGCGGATAATAAGCATATCATCGGTTCTGCCCTTGGGTTTAAGCATCTTAATGAGGGTTCGCCCGCAAGAACATTTATCGCGTGAAAGGACAGCAATATCGCGTGTCCGATAACGCAGAAGCGGGAAAGCTTCCTTTGTGATACAGGTGAAGACAAGCTCGCCTTGCTCTCCGAGCGGCAACACTTCGCCTGTGTCAGGGTCGATAATTTCGGGGATAAAGTGGTCTTCGCAGATATGCATACCTGTCTGTTCTTCACATTCAAATGCAACGCCCGGTCCGATAATTTCGGTTAAGCCGTAGATGTCATAAGCCTTAAGCCCGAGCATCTCTTCGAGGGTGTGGCGCATTTCTTGGGTCCACGGTTCAGCTCCGAAAAGCCCTGCCTTAAGCTTAATATCATCCTTAGTTATGCCCATATCGCGCATTGTCTCGGCGATAAACATCGCGTACGACGGCGTACAGCATATAAGCGTACTGCCGAAGTCTTTTATTATGTTAATCTGACGTGCAGTGTTGCCGACGGAAACGGGGATAACGGTCATGCCGATTCTTTCCGCGCCGCCGTGAATTCCGAGGCCGCCGGTGAATAAGCCGTAGCCGTATGAAACGTGCATGAAATCGGTTTTATCGCCGCCCGCCGCAGTTAAGGCACGCGCCGCACATTCATCCCAGATGCCGAGGTCGTTTCGGGTATAACCGACGACAATCTGCTTGCCGGTTGTGCCGGAAGAAGCATGAAGCCTTACAACTTCATCAAGCGGTGTTGCGAAAAGCCCGTAAGGGTAGGTATCGCGAAGGTCTTGTTTCATCACGAACGGAAGCTTATGAAGGTCAGCGACGCTTTTTATGTCGTCGGGCGAAACGCCGTTCTTGACCATTCTGTCGCGATAAAAAGGCACCTTTTCGTAAACCCTCCGAACCGTCTGTGACAGCCTGAAACTCTGGAGCGACTCCATCTCATAGAGCGTAGCACATTCCATAGCTTCGTTGTAGTAGTTTCCCATATTTTTATCACTCCCAAAAATTATATACTTTCTTTACCTAAATAGAACGCCTTTTTGTTAAGTTCAACGAATTTCGGCGGAACACATTCCTCAATTTCTTCGATCCAAGCTTCATCGGACATTACGGCGAAACTTGCTAAAACGCCGATCAGCACTACATTTGAAGCTTTTGCAGAACCTGCTTTTACAGCAAGTTCAAGCGCATCAACCGCCGTTATATCAATACCGGCTGACTTGATTTTCGCGATAATATCCGCAGGGTAAGCGGCGTTCCCGGTTATAACCGGCATAGGGTCGATAGTTTGAGTTGAAACTATCATCTTTCCGCCCTTTTTGAGGAACGAAACATAACGCGCCGCTTCAAGCTGTTCAAATGCGATAATTATGTCCGCCTCGCCGCGATTTATAACGGGGGAGTAAACCTTATCGGCAGAAGTTTCGCCGAATCGAACGTATGTTACAACCGATCCGCCGCGCTGGCTCATGCCGTGGACTTCCGAGACTTTTACGTCAACGCCTTTTTTAATGAGTGCATTACCGATAATCCGCGATGCAAGAAGCGTACCCTGACCGCCCACGCCGACAATCATTATTGACTTTACCATCAGTTTACACCTCCGTCAGCCTTATTAATACAACCGAATCGGCAAACTTCGGTACATATACCGCAGCCAACACATTGAACAGAGTCAATTACGGCTTTTCCGTCTTTATTTGAAATCGCCGGGCAACCGAGCTTAAGGCACATTTTACAACCCTTACAGTCATTTATGACAAGCGCGGGTTTATGTTTAACGTATTTTAGCAAAGCACAGGGGCGGCGTGCAATTATAACCGAAGGTTCCGGCGCGGCAAGTTCTTCAAAAATCGCCAAATCTGTTTCCTTAAGGTTATACGGGTCAACAACGCGAACGCGCTTTATGCCGATTGCCTTGCATAGAGACTCGATGTTAACCGCCGCCGTAACGTCACCCTTTAGGTTAACGCCGGTCGAGGGGTTTTGCTGATGCCCGGTCATGCCGGTGATTGAGTTGTCGAGGACGATAACGGTGGAATTGCTCTGATTGTAAGCGATATTGACAAGCCCTGTTATGCCGCTGTGCATGAAGGTTGAATCGCCGATAACCGCAACAGTTTTAGAAGAACCCTCAGGGTCGGCTTTGTTCATACCGTGAAGCCCCGAAACCGATGCACCCATGCAAAGGGTTGTGTCAACCGAAGAGAGGGGAGCGGACGCGCCGAGCGTATAACAGCCGATATCGCCCGAAACGCGGATTTTGTTTATGGAAAGGCAGTAGAACACCCCGCGGTGAGGACAGCCCGCACACATTACAGGAGGACGAACGGGAATATCTTCAGTGAAATTAACGCTGTCAAATGTCTTGCCTAAAATCTTTTCCGCAATAATCTCCTGCGAAAGCTCGCCGATTAAGCCGAAAAGTTCCTTCCCGATAACCTTTATGCCTAAAGCTTTGCAGTGTTCTTCAATAATCCCGTCAAGCTCTTCGATAACGTAGATTTTATCACACTTCGCGGCAAAATCAAGTATAAGTTTTTCGGGGAGCGGATTAACAATACCGAGCTTTAAGTATGAAACAGTGTTGCCCAAAGCTTCCGCCGCATAGCAGTATGCTGCGCCGGAGGTTATTACCCCGACTTTAGTGCTATTATATATAGTACAGTTAAGGGGAGAGGTTTCGGCGTATTCGCGAAGTTTATTTGTGCGTTCTTCGACAAAAACGTGTCTGCCCTTCGCCATAGCCGGCATCATAACGTATTTTGCGACATTTTTAATGTATGGTTTGTTCGGGATATTAACCCTGTCGGAAAGTTCGCAAAGGGACTGGGAATGTGAAACGCGGGTTGAAAGCCTGATGATTACAGGCGTATCGAACTGCTCGGATAATTCATACGCGGTTTTTGTGAAGGATAAACATTCGGCAGAATCGGAAGGCTCAAGCATCGGGACTTTCGCGGCTATTGCGTGGTGGCGCGAATCCTGTTCGTTCTGTGAAGAATGCATACCCGGGTCGTCCGCAACAGCCATAACTATACCGCCGTTAACGCCTGTATAAGACATAGTATAGAGCGGGTCTGCGGCGACATTTAAGCCCACGTGTTTCATGCCGAAAAAGGATCTGCCCCCCGCAACGCTCGCCCCGAAAGCGACTTCCGCCGCAACCTTTTCGTTCGGCGCCCATTCCGCATAGATTTCATCGTAATTCGCGGAAAATTCCGTTATCTCCGTTGACGGCGTACCGGGATAGCTTGAAACAACCGTTACACCCGCCTCATAGAGCCCTCTGGCAACCGCTTCGTTGCCGAGCATTAATTTCTTCATCTGTTTTTTTTACACCTTTTATCTATTTTTTTGCAAACTTTCATAGCCATCGCAAATCGCCGCAACAAGCTTTTCGAGTTCAACCGTCTCCCTCGAAAATGAAACCCTTATCGCCTCGTCGGCATCCCTATCCTTAACCCCGAAAGCAGTTAAAACTCCCGAGCCTTTCCCCTTAGAACAGGCACTGCCGCTTGAAACGTAGATGCCCTTGCTTTCCAAAAAATGAAGCATTATTTCGGAGCGTATGCCGCGAACGCTGAAATTTAGTATATACGGTATCGCGTCAACGGGGGAATTTATCGTTATAAAGGGAAACTCCGATAAACGTTTACGAAGATTTTTGTTAAGTTCTTCCGTCCGCTTATACGCCTTGTCCGTGTCGGGGTAAAGCGTTTTAACCGCCGCACCGAACGCCGCTATAGCAGGAACAGCCTCCGTTCCGGAACGAAATCCGCGTTCTTGTCCGCCGCCCGAGATAAGCGGCGCAACACGAATGCCCTTTTTAATGTACAACGCACCCGCACCCTTTATGCCGTGGACTTTGTGTGCGGAAATCGTAATGCTGTCCGCGTTTATGTCCGCCGCCTTAAGGGGGAGCTTCATGTAAGACTGCACGGCGTCCGTATGGGTAATCACCCCGGGGTTAACCCGTTTAACCGCGCCGAAAATCTCTTTTATCGGGAAAATCGCGCCGGTCTCGTTATTCACGTGCATGACGGTGCAAAGAAGCGTGTTATCGTCGGTCGCTTCCGCGAAATCTTCCGGGTAAAACTTTCCGTCCTTATCCGGCGCAACCCTTGTAACCTTTGCGCCGAGCTTTTCGAGAACATTTACTGTCTCTTTCACAGAAGGGTGTTCGACTGTCGTTGTAATAATACCGTTTTTGCGCTTCCCGAAATTTTGCCACAAGCCGCGAAGCAACGCCGCTGTTGACTCCGATGCGCCGGAGGTGAAGTAAAGCTCGTTCGGGGTAACTGCAAGGCTGTCGGCTATAATCTTTCGCGCCGCAACTAATTCAAGCTCCGCCGCAAGCCCCTGTTTGTGGAGAGAAGAGGGGTTGCCGTACGTTTCCGTCATCATTTTTATAGCCGCACTAACCGCCGCTTCGCAAGGTTTTGTCGTTGCCGCGTTATCGAGGTAAATCGCCATCAGTTATCTTCGCCGTCCAAATATGTTATTCTGTTGTTATTCTTCCAGCTTGAGCGAATCTTCCGAAACCGCCATCTGTCGCGGAGCTTCGGAAAAAATTCGTCCCAGAAGAAGATAACAAGGTTAAGGAGTGAAACTAAAATCGCGGCTTTCCCCGACCAATCTGTAAACACAAAGGCAATCGCGAGAAAGACAACGTCAATTATCGCAAGGTATTTTACCTTAACAGGTATAATAAAGAAGATAAGGAACTGTTGGTTCGGGAAGAGTATCGCGAAGGCTAAAAAGAGTGAGAGGTTGAGGTAGGTTATATTCGAAAACCCTGTTATGAATCCGCCAGCGATTGAAAGTATAACGCCCAAAAAGTAATAAGCGTTAAAATAGAAGCCGCCCCACGTTCGTTCGAGTGCCTGCCCGATCATGTAATAAAGATACATGAAAAAGAACATGAAGATCGCATTTGTCTGCGGCGGTATGAAGATGAATGTCACAATACGCCAGATTTGCCCCGCAAGGATAAGGCTGCGGTCAAAATAAAGGTAATCGGATACGGTAAAGCCTCTTGATGCGAAAAAATAATTTGATATATAAACCGCCGTTTGTGCGATAATTATATAGAGCATGAGGTTTGTAATATAGTGTCTGCCGTATTTGTAGTTAAGTCTGTGAAGCCATTTTAACAGAAAAATTCCTCTTTTCGTCAAACATATAAATATAGTATACTACAAATGCAAAAAAAAAGCAATAGTTTTTATTCAAAAATGTAAAAAAAGTTATAAAATTTTTACGAATATAATCTTTTTTTCATTCATAGAATTACTTAGCAAAGAAGTCATAAGGCAGAAGTGTTTTTCGGTGAAAGCAATGTAAAAGCGATCCGGCTTCTGTACAAGGGAGGATTTTACAGTGGATTTGAAGCTCAACAGAGAAGAGATAGTCTCATCGGAAGTTATCTTCTCGGAAACGCAGGAGCAGGCGGTCGAACTTGACTAC
>JAISIH010000057.1 GCA_031262105.1 Ruminococcus sp.
TTCGCGGCAATTGCCGAGCGCGATTACATTACCCCCGACGACATCAAGCGCGCCGCGTATGTAACCCTTCCGCACAGAATAACCCTTTCGCAAAAGGGCAAAACCGCGTACAGCAGTACACAAGCCGCCGTCGAAAACATCTTGGAAACCGTTCCCGTACCGAAATAATGATTACAAATATTGTCGAAATTATAATAATGGCGGCGGTGTCGGTTCTTGTCGCGCTTTATATGTCCGCGCCTGTGGGACTGACATTCCTGCTTATAATTGTGCTGGGGTTCGCGCTGTCTTTTGCCGCAACCCTTGCCGCGAAGCTTACACGGGCGGTGACGATAACCGCAGTTTCCAACACGCCCGCGCTCTATAAAGGGGAATCGGCCAAGTTCACCGTTACCGTTTTTAACCGCACAATCTTGCCCGTCCCTGATTTGCAAGTCAAGCTCTTTACCCCCGACGGCGGAGAGCTTTTGCGCTTTTCTGTCGCCGGAAAGCGTGAGCACTCGTTCACTGTGGAATTCACCGCAGAGCATTGGGGGCAGTATAAGCTCGGTATTGAAAGCGTAAAGATGGGGGATTTCCTCGGGATTTTTTCCCTTAATTACCCCGTGGAATTAACCCCCGAAATAATAGCTGTCTTCCCGAATATCGCGGAAATCCCCGCAGATGATGAGGTTTTCGGGGGCGCAGTCGGGGCAATGTGGGATAACCCCGAAGAAGAAACCACCGCGCAAAATTCCCTGACATTTTCGGGCTTCCCGGGTTATAACCATCGCGAATACGTCCCCGGCGACCCCGTCAAGCGGATTAACCGCAAGCTTTCTGCGAAGCGCGGCGTGCTAATGCTTCGCCTTGATGATGAAAATGAAATCCGCAGCGCGAAAATTGTCCTTTCTCCCCTCTCCGAAGACGACAATCTTGTCCGCGAGGAAGCGGCTCTTGAAGCGGTTTTGGGCTATGCGAAGGCGTTCGTATCGCTTGATATGACGGCTGATGTTTATATTTTTGATGAAATTTTCACCAAGCACGAATGCAAGGACGAAGCGGCTGTAAAAGAGCTCCAGACTTACTTTGCGGGCTATAAATTCAGCCGCGAAGAGGCTTTACCCGAAGACTTACAGGGTATGATTATTATTACGGCGTTTGACCCTCCGAAATTTGTTGATGATGGAAGTTAAAAAGAGCGGTTTCTCCGAAAAAGCCATAACCTTCCTCCTGCCGGCGGTGTTTTCCGCGACGGTCGTTTTGGCGTTTCTTTACGCGTATACAGAGTCGCTCGCGAATATTTGGGCGGTTCTCACCCTTCTTTTAACCGTGCTGTTTTTTTACATCTTCGATAAAATCGCGGCGGTGAAAAAGGGCGCAGCCCTCATCTTTTCGGGGGTTCTTTTTGCGATTTTTGCCCTCTTTTTCACCCTCGTGATTTCGAGCGGAAACTACGGCACAGGCTTTATGCTCTGGTTCTTTTCCGGCAATGTACTTGAGCCCACACGCCCGATTTATCTTGCGGCGTTTACCCCCGCGTTCACCTTCTTTGTTTCAAGCACTGTCTACTATTTTTCGGTCAGAGTTTATCGGAAACACTGGCTCTTGATTATCGGGCTGCTCCCTTTTACAGCGTATGTCAAGATGGTTTTAACCCCGCCCGCTGTCTTTGTAATTTTAATCGCGGCGGAAGAGCTTCTCATCTACCTTCAAAATACCCGCGCCGGAATGACGGGGAAGAAATCGGGGGAAAAGTCCGTCTTTGTTGTCTACGCGGATTTCGCGCTTGCGTTAATCCTCGCCGCGGCAATATTCCCGAAACCTAACGTTACGCCCTATTATGAAGAGTTTGAAAAGGCTCTCGGGCGGTTTTCCCTAAACTATAACGCCGCCGACAGGAATGGGCGGCTGTCTCTCCGCTCCGGCAACGCCGACAATCTCAATCGCGGCGAAACAAGGCTTCTCTATACTGCCGCGCTCCCCGTCTTCGATTATCTTAAACTCCAGTCCTATCCATATTACGACGGGGACGGCGACTTTTGGTATATCTCGAACGAGGCGGCGGATTACGGGCTTGCGGGGTCGGGGGGCGAAGTTTTAAGCCTTGATGATTTGACGAGCGCGATAAACGAAGCGGCTGAAAATGATGATACCCTGCTTTCAAGATATGGATTAACAGCAATGCAAATGGCAGAACAGCTTGACCCGATTTATCCCGGAATAATTAACGCGCAAGGCTACAGCTCGGTTTTCGCCCCCGCGCCCTCTCGAACAAGCGTTAACATTATTTCAACGGACGGCAGCACATTTTACGCCCTCTTCGGCGGCGGAATATTAACCGATAGATTCCTGCCCCATAATGCAGTATTAAACATAGGTTACGCCGCGCCTTATAATGGTGAGAATGGCTATTACAGCGCGCTTCAAGAGCTTTCTTATGAAGATTACGGCAAGTTTTTGCTCGACGTTATGTCGGCAATTCCAAAAGATTCGCCAAGTTACGGGACACCGCAAAAATTCTTCCGCACTCATACCGAGGCGATGGATTGGAAAGAATACGCAACCTACCAAAGCCCCGAGCTTGAGGCTTTGGCTTTGGAACTAACCGCGAATGAACCGACCCTTTCGGGGAAGGCGCAGGCTCTCGAAGACTATTTTAACGCCGGCGGTTTCACCTATCTTTTGGGCTACGACGCGCCGAACGATTCCCCCGAATATTTCGTCTTCGAGGGGAAAATCGGGAGCTGCTCTGACTTCGCGACGGCTTTCACCCTCCTTGCGGGTTATGCAGGGCTTTCGGTTCGTTATACCGAGGGTTATATTCCGCGCAGAATCGACGATGTGTTATATTCTGACAGTGATGTTTTAGCGGCACAGTATGACAACTTCGACTATTACGAAATAACCTCCGACGACGCCCACGCTTACCCCGAAGTCTATATTAACGGACTTTGGCGGCGTTTCGAGCCGACGGTTTCCGCCCTTTATCCGACAAATCGCGGCGATGCTGACGGCAGCGCAAATGCCGATGATGATGCCCTTGCGGTTGCGTATGCTATGGCGGGGGCGATTTTGGGGATAATTGCTATTATAGCAATCTTAACAAGGAAAATATTCGCGGAAATCTTCTTCCGGATTAAGCTTTTACTTGCTCTTAAAACAGAGGGGCGAAGCTTCGCGCTGTCATTTATGTTTAACCGGATTTGCGAAAAATTGGAGCGGCTTTATATTAAAACAGACTCAAAAACCCCGAATGAGGTTGCGAAACTTATGCTAAGCGAATTCGGGCTTGACATTGCGGGAATTACAATTCCGCTTTGCCGGGCTTTATACGGAAAAATTCATGTTTCCGGCGATTCATATAAAAACGCGTATTTTTGTTACAAAAAGTGTTCATCTATAAAATATAGAAAAGCTCTTGACATTAAGGCGAGAACATGATATAATTATTACGAAAATTTGAATTTAAGAGGTAGCTTTTTATGGCTCAAGTTATAAACGGAGTATCCCTCCCCGAAATCCCTTGGCAGGAACGCCCCGCAGGCTGTGACGACATTATTTGGCGGTATGACGCGAACCCGATTATAAAGCGAAACGCAATCCCGACGTCGAATTCTGTCTTTAACAGTGCGGTTGTTCCGTACACAGGCAAAGAGGGCTATAAATACGCCGGGGTTTTCCGCGTTGACGACAAGGCGCGGAACATGAATCTTCACGCGGGCTTTTCAAAAGACGGCATCAACTTCGAGATTAACCCCGAGCGGATTGAGTTCATTCACTCTCTCCCGGATTTGCAGAATTTCCAATACGGCTACGACCCGAGAGTTACATATTTTGCCGAAGACGGTAAATTCTATGTAACGTGGTGCAACGCCTACGGTTACAAGCCGACTATCGGCGTGGGCTGGACTTACGACTTCAAGGAATTTTTCCTCTCCGAGAACGCATTTTTGCCTTTTAACAG
>JAISIH010000018.1 GCA_031262105.1 Ruminococcus sp.
AAGGGGGGTTTGGGGGGAAACTTTTTTCAAAAAGTTTCCCCCCAACGCGCTTATGAAAGTATTGGCAATTAACGGGAGTCCGCGTAAGGACGGGAACACAGCGCATATGATTAAATATATGCTTGACATTATCGGCAAGGCGGGGCATGAGACGGAGTTTTATCAGGCGGGCGGAAAGCCTGTTCGCGGGTGCCTTGGCTGTGCGGTGTGTTGGGATAAGCCGGGGAGATGCGTTCAGGACGACTGGATTAACGAGATTTACCCGAAGATGAAAGAAGCGGACGCGATTATTATCGGCTCGCCGACGTATTTCGCCGACCTTACCGCGGAGATTAAGGCTCTTATCGACCGCACGGGTTATCTTGCGCTGGGCGACGGCAGAAGCCTTACGCGCAAAATCGGCGCGGGGGTTACGGCGGTGAGACGTGCGGGGGGCGTTCATGTTCTCGATTCGATACAGCATTTTTTCCTTATCCAAGGAATGATTCTCCCCGGAAGCACGTACTGGAACCTTTCTGTCGCCTGCGACCCCAATGACTATGAACAGGACGCCGAGGGGGTCAGGACAATGGCTAACCTTGCTGATAATATTTGTTGGCTTTTGGAGAAACTAAAATAAAAAAAGGGGGGTTAACTCCCCCTTTTTTACATTAGCCCGCTTCGCCCTCAAGTTTACGTTTAAGCTTTTTATCGAATGTAAAAACTTTATGCCCGGCGCGGCTGTAGCCGACTAAAAGGCAGTCTACAAAATCAAAATTCGTCTCCGCGAACAGCGAAAGCCCGGTGTTAACCACATTAAAATCCGCGCAAGAAACAGAATTGTTGACAAAAAAGCTTAAAATCGCGTCACGCACATCTCCCCGCGGAATTTTGTATACCTTGCCAAGCACATAAACAATTTCGGCAATTACTTCTGTCGGGACAAAGCAGTTATTGCTGACAAGGATACGGTCTGTTTCGTCTGCCATCTGTTCATTATCATTTAAAATATGTCGTAAAACCACATTCGCATCAAGTATTACCATACTTTTCCAACACCGCCGCTGCCCATGCGCCCTTTTCCTCTGGAATTTTTGTCGGGTCGGCATATTTATGGAGTATGCCGCGGGATTTCACCTCGTTTGTCGGAGCGTCTTTTATTGTGGGATTCTCTGAATGAAGCGGAAAAGGCAAGCCGCCGTAATTACGCGATGCGTATAAGAAAATATTTACAGCATCGGTTATGCTCATGCCGAACTGCGAATAAATCCTCTCAACGTCCGCCTTTACTTCCGGGTCAATGCGTATATAAAGGTTTGAAGTTTTCGCCATAAAAATTGCACCTCCGTTTTTATACTATCATTATACCACAAACAGAGTACAAATGCAATACATTGTTAAAAAATACAGTAAAAACCCGCAGACAGGGGGGTCTGCGGGTTTTTCGGGGGAAGCGTGAACGCTTGGGGAAACGTTCGCGCTTTTTATAGGGAAAACGAAAACGGTGAAGTTTTCGTTTTGGGGGCGAAGCGGAGAAGGAGGGATTCGAACCCTCGATACCTTTCGGGTATACACGAGTTCCAGTCGTGCGCCATAAACCGGGCTAGGCGACTTCTCCGTGCTTTTTTAATCGTGCTTATAGATTATACCACAACTAAAGTGTTATTACAAGCGTAAATTCGTTAAATTTACAGTTTGTTAATATTTTTTGCAACTGTCGGGGTAAAATAAGGTTAAATAATCTTGCGCAAAGGGAACAGACGTAAATTAATCTTGTTTCGGGGGAAGAATGGCTGTAATATTTATCCGCGCCGTAATACTTTATCTGCTCCTCATATTCGCGGTGAGGCTGATGGGGAAACGCCAGATCGGCGAACTACAGCCGACCGAGCTTGCGATTACGATACTTATCTCGAACCTCGCGACCCTCCCGATTGAAGACCCGGGTGACCCGCTCCTTGTGGGAATTATCCCCATACTTGTCCTTGCAGGGCTTGACGTGCTGATGTCACAGCTCCAGTTTAAGTCGCGCGGAATCCGAAAACTCATGTGCGGAACGCCCGCCGTGATTATCCGCGACGGCGTTATCGACCAAGCGAAGATGAAGGAACTCCGCTTCACAATCGACGATCTGACCGAATCCTTGCGCATACAGGGAATTTTTAACATTGATGAGGTGCAATATGCCGTCGTCGAGACAACCGGCGCGGTCTCCGTCTACCAAAAACACAAAAATCAAGCCGCAACGAACGAGTCTGTGGGCAGTCCCGGACGGGATATTAACCCGCCTTGCAGCGTTATCGACAACGGCGCGGTGATAACCGAGGGGCTTGACGAGGCGAAGATGACGCTCTCGGATATGGTGAAAATTCTCCATAACGAAAATATTGAACTCGACAACATCTTCTTCATGTCCGCCGCAAAGGACGGCGAATATGTAATTATAAGGAAAAGCAATAAAAGCTTATGAAACGTGTAATATTATCCGCCGTAATAATCGCCGTCGCTATAGTCTACAGCATAGGCTCTGCCGCGTTTGCAGGGGCTTCGGCGGCTGAAATTAAGCTTCTTGCCGACCGAATCGAAGCCGCTTATCGGACTTACGCCGAAACGGAGGACAGCTCCGCTTACTTTGCGTCGATAGAGCTTTCAGAACGTCTCGAACGTGAAGCCGAAAAGTACGAAAACGCAGTCTCCCTCTTTGTCCGCGACGAACGCCTCTCGACCCTCGAATATTCCGCCGCAAGGGTAAAACACCTGATAAAGTACGGCTCGGACGAGGTTTCGGCGGAGCTTGAGTCGGTACGCGAGCAGGTTGAAACAATCGCCGAAAGCGAGATACCGTATTGGTATAATATTCTATAGCGCGGCTGTGGGCGGGCTGTGGCGGGGTTAGAAGAAGGTAATCTGGTTAGTCTGCGGCAAACTTCCGAACGCTCCAGCCGCAGTTAACGCCTCGACAACCGTTTTATTCGCGCCTGTTTTCGCGGCTAAATCTTCCACGGACGTGAGGGAAGCAGTCTTCGCGTATTCGGCGATTTTTTTGCCGGCAAAGCCCGAAACGCCCGATACGCTTGATAACGGCAGACGGATTTTTCCGTCATTGATGGTGAACGCCTCGCCGTCCGATTTAAGAATATCGACCGGCGCGAAGGACAGACCCCTCTCGAAAACCTCGTTTATTACATAAAGCATATCGAGGGTGCCAAGCTCCTTGTTGGTGCAGTCGGTTTTGTCGGAAAGTTCGCGAATCCGCCGCTTGACAGCCTCTTTTCCGCCCATTGCGGCGGCGGCGTCAAAATCCTCGCCGCGGACGGTGAAGATCGTCGCGTAAAACTCGAGGGGGTAGTTAATCTTATACCAGCCGAGCTTCATCGCCGAGATAACATAGGCGGCGGCGTGTGCCTTCGGGAACATATATTTAATCTTAAGGCAGCTGTCGATATACCACTGCGGAACGCCGTGGGCGAGCATATCCTCCTTGATTTCCGGCGTGAAAAACTTCTTCGCGTTGCCCTTCCGTGTGAATTCCATAATCTTGAAGGCAAGCTTCGGCTCGATGCCGTGATACATCAGATACGTCATGATCGAGTCGCGCGTCCCGATAACTTCGGAGATTGTGCAGGTGCCGTTTTCGATTAAGGCAGCCGCATTGTCGATCCAAACGTCCGTCCCGTGGGATAAGCCCGAGATTTGGAGCAAATCGGAAAATTTGCGGGGTTTCGCATCTTCAATCATCTTGCGGACAAACGGCGTACCCATTTCGGGCAGGGCAAGCGTTCCGGTTTTGCAATATATGCGCGAATCGGCGTTCGCCTTGTTAAGTCCGTTCCCCAACGCTTCCGGCGAGGAAAAGAGGCTCATAACCCCGGCGTCCGCCGCGAAGACGTCGGCTATCGGGATACCCGTCATCCCCTCTATATGCTTATAGAGGGTCGGAACGTCGTGCCCTAATTCGTCAAGTTTTAATATCGTATCGTTCATGGAGTTGAAGTAGAAATGGGTTGTAATAACGCCCTTGCCGTCGTCTTCGGCGGGGTGCGCAACGGGGGTGAAGTCGTAAACGTCGAAGTCGTCGGAAACGACAACCATTCCGCCGGGGTGCTGCCCGGTGGTGCGTTTAACTCCTGTACAACCAGCCGTAAGGCGGTCAACCTCCGCTTTTGTAACCGTTTTATGTTCCTCGTCAAGGTAATGTTTAACATAACCGAACGCGGTTTTATCGGCAACGGTTGCGATTGTCCCCGCCTTAAAAACCTTCCGTACGAACTTCCCGTCAATCTCTTTGTTGAATAAGGTTTCGGTGTATTTGTGCATCTCGGGCTGGAAGACACCGGAAAAGTTAAGGTCGATATCGGGGGACTTGTCCCCGTCGAAGCCCAAAAACGTCTCAAAGGGGATATCGTGCCCCTCGCGTGTTAAATCGGTGCCGCAATTCGGACAATTTTTCGCGGGTAAGTCATACCCCGAGCCGATGTTGTCGCGCTTAATAACCTCTTCGGGGGTGAATTCGGTGTAGGCGCAGTTTTTACAAACGTAGTGCGGAGGGAGAGGGTTAACCTCCGAAATTCCGGCAAGGAACGCGACAAAAGACGACCCAACCGAACCCCTCGAACCGACCTGATAGCCATT
>JAISIH010000052.1 GCA_031262105.1 Ruminococcus sp.
CACGAGCGAATCCGCGAACACGCTATGGCGGCGGGCAAACAGGTTAAGGAAGAGGGGCTTGATAACGACCTTATCGAGCGGATTGCTTCCGACCCGATGTTTGACATAACCGCATCACAGATAAGCGAAATCCTTGTCCCCGAAAAATATATCGGGCGAAGTGCCGCGCAAGTCCGCGAATTTATTGACGAATACATTAACCCCTTGCTTGAAGCGAATAAAGACATTCTCGGTGAGACAGCGGAAATCTCGGTATAACTAAGAAAGGTACCTCCCCATGCAAAGAAAAAAAATCGGCAGAACGCTGAAAAATCTAACCCTTACGGCAATGTTTATCGGGATAGGGCTTCTTCTCCCGTTTTTGACCGGGCAGATCCCGCAAGTAGGCTCGGCACTTTTACCCATGCATATTCCCGCACTCCTTTGCGGCGTTTTTTGCGGACCGTGGTACGGTCTTGTTTGCGGCGCTGTTATGCCGCTTCTTCGCAGTTCGATTTTCGGTATGCCGCCCCTCTTCCCGACGGCGATTGCGATGGCTTTTGAGCTTGCCGCATACGGACTAATTATCGGCTTATTTTATCGCGTTTTCAAGAAAAATATTATCGGGCTTTATGCCTCGCTTCTTATTTCAATGGTCGGCGGAAGACTCGTCTGGGGTGCCGTTACAGCAATTCTGCTCGGAATAAACGGCGGCGGTCTTACATTTAATGCGTTTTTATCGGGAGCAGTCTTAACGGCGATCCCCGGTATAATATTACAGCTCGTCCTAATCCCAGTTCTTGTTATCGCAGTCAGAAACGTAATTCAGGGCGACAGCTCGGGCTATAACGAAATACGCGAACTCGTTAAGGGGCAGCTTAAGCTTTATCCGAAAGCGAAAGAGATTGATATACTAAAGGCAATCTACCAGAACGAATTCGGCGCAGGGCATATGATAAGCGACTCTGCTCTCTGCCTGAAACTTGTGAAAGACGAACTTAAAACGCTCGAAGAAAACACAGGCGACCCCGTCGAAAAACTCGGCGGCGACCTGTCAAGGCTTCATATAAGGGCAATTCCGCAGACAGGGCTATCCTCCGAAACCTTCGCGAAAATCTTTATGCTTACCGCCGTGCGTGCAAGGGGGAATAAAGAAAGTTTCCTCCGAAAGGTTAATGCTTTCAAAAAATACTGTAATGACGAGAACAAGGACTTTTCCGAAAAGTCAATAGACGCCGCCGTGGAGATGTGGGAAGCGGGCGGGGGCGGGCTTTTCCGCCATTCCGACACCTTCCGAAACGCCTATCACCCTGCCTATAGGGTTGTAGAAACCCGGTTTTGCGACTATCTTGATGCCTTCGCGAGTATTGACAAACGTATACGCGAAAAAAGATCCGATAAGCCGTTAGTAATCGCGATTGACGGAAGATGCGGCGCGGGGAAGACTACCCTTGCCGCAAACCTTGCCCTTGTCTATGATTGCCCCGTTATCCCGATGGACAATTTCTTCCCGCAGGATGATGGTAACGAAGTTAATATAGACATTTCGCGGTTTAAAGCGGAAGTTTTAACGAAACTGTCTGCGGGCGAATCGTTTGAATACAAGCCGTTTGACTGCGGGAGCGGTGAGCTTGCCGCCCCTGTTGCAGTAACACCCGGGAAGGCAGTCATAATCGAAGGTTCGTACAGTACATACCCCGAATTCGCGGATTACATCGACCTGAAAATCTTCATGAGCGTAACCCCGGAACAACAGCTTCGCCGGATTAAACTGCGAAACCCCGAGCAGGCGGAAATTTTTAAGAAAAAATGGATACCGCTTGAGGAAGAGTATTTTAACAAATACGACATTGAGAAAAAAGCCGACATAATTTACCATAACAACAAACGCAATTAAATTTGTGTTCCGCCGGTCATGTTCTAAACCTCCGCTTGTCCTCATAAAATTTAGAGGAAATAAAGACTTTTCGGAGGAATAGAAAATGAACAGGTTTGAGCCCGAGGGAAAACTATTCGACAGCCGTGAGAATCAGGGTTATATCAGCAGCGCGGACGGACTCCGTGACGCAATGCGGACGGGGAAAATTATCGAAGCAAGGGTAAGGCTTTGCGATAAGGAGCGTAATCTTTTCGTCGATCTTCCGTGCGGAAAAGGTTACATAAAGAATGTTGAGGGCGCAATCGGGATAAAAGAGGGGACAACAAAGCCGATCGCGCTTATAACGAAGGTTAACAAGGCGGTTTCATTTAAGGTAAAGTCGGTTGAAATTCTGCCGGACGGCAGCGTCTTCGCCGAAATGTCACGAAAAGATGCACAGCTTGAATGTATGAACGAATATGTCAATAAACTTTCGACGGGGGACGTTATCCCGGCGAGGGTTACGCATATGGATTCTTTCGGGGCGTTTGTCGATATAGGCTGCGGAATTCCGTCCCTTATACCGATTGCGGCAATTTCCGTTTCAAGAATTTCCCACCCGTCCGACCGCTTCAAGGAGAATCAGGACATCTTCGTTGTAATCGAGGAATTCAAGGACGACGGCAAGATTAACCTCACCCACAAGGAACTCCTCGGCACATGGGAGGAGAATGCGGCGGATTTTACGGCGGACGAAACCGTTTCGGGGATAATCCGCTCGATTGAGAATTACGGAATTTTTATTGAGCTTGCGCCGAACCTTGCCGGGCTTGCCGACCACAACCCGCTTCTGCCCGTTGCGGTAGGGGAACGGGCGAGTGTCCATATTAAGGCAATTATTCCCGAAAAGATGAAGATTAAGCTTAATATCGTGTCTGTCTGCGAGGACGGCTGTGAAATGCCGCCGCTTCGATATTACATAAAATCAGGTCACATTGACTATTGGAAATATTCGACAGATTCCGCGCCGAAGATAATAGAGACGAAATTTTATTAGCAAAAATTACATAAAAAACACAGCATATGTCATTTTGGCATATGCTTTTTTGCGAAATTCATACATTTTCATTACAATTCATCATTTACCCTTTAATTTTTCATAATTTTATGCTATACTATATAATGTAATGCACAAAATTTTAGGGAAATAGGTATGGCTCGAAGAAAAAAACATCACCCGGTTAAGAAAATTCTTGCTTTTATCGGAACGGCACTCCTTTCGGTACTCCTTATAATTATTATAACCGTCGCGATAATCGCTGCGGCTTTGACTGTTTATGTCATGCAATATGTTGAAGACGCCGACCTTGTCGATATTAACAATATCCCGATGGATTATTCTACCTTTATCTATGCAACCGACAAAAACGGCAACGAGGTTGAGCTAAAGAAGATAAGCCGGAACGCCGACCGTATTCCGATAGACATTTCGGATGTGCCGCAGCACGTAAGGGATGCCTTTGTCTATATCGAGGACGAGCGTTTTTACGAACATGACGGCGTTGACTGGCGGCGTACCTTCGGCGCATTCTTAAACGAAATTCTTGCAATGTGGGGGAGCAGGCAGGGCGGTTCAACCATCACCCAACAGCTTGTTAAGAACGTCACCGGGGATAGTATTGAAAATTTCGAGCGAAAACTGCGTGAGATTTTCCGCGCATCGAAGCTTGAACAATATTATACAAAGGATGATATCTTAGAAGCGTACCTTAATATTGTCGGAATGGGCGGTTCAACGAGCGGGCTTCAGGCGGCGTCCCTTAAGTATTTTGATAAAAACTGTTGGGAGCTTGACCTTGCGGAAGCGGCATCACTCGCGGCAATCCCGAAAAACCCGAATATCATTAACCCGTTCTATACCGTCGAAGACCCCGACACAGGGGAAATTATACAGCGCGGAGTTGAAAATAACCGCGAGCGTCAGCTTCTCGTTCTTGATGCAATGCTTTCAAATAACGCAATTTCAGAAGCAGAATATGAACAAGCGGTTAACAAAAAGCTTGTTTTCGCAAATCGTTCCGCAACGAGCGAATCTACCGACGACGGAATACAGTCTTGGTTTGTCGATGATGTTATACGAGATGTAACCCTCGGACTTGCAGACCTTTACGGTATTACATTTGAAGAAGCGAACGCCAGGCTTTATAACGGCGGCTATAATATTTTCACGACCGTTGACCTTGAAATGCAGGAGAAGATGGAGGCTGAATACGCCGATTACACGAACTTCTCCGAGACTGTTTTAACCGACCCGCCCCAAGCCTCCTTTATCTGCATGGATTATATGGGGAATATCAAGGCGGTTGTCGGCGGAATCGGAAAAAAAGCCGGCGACAACATTTTCAATCGCGCAACCCGCGCAACCCGCCAGCCCGGCTCTTGCATAAAACCGATTTCCTCCTATAGCTATGCCGTTGAAAACGACCTTCTTACATGGTCAACGCTTTTTGTCAACGAGCCGGTAACAAAGATTATCAACGCCGAGGGCGTCGAAGCCGATTGGCCCCATAACTATAATACGCTCTATTACGACAGAATGGGGTATTTTACCTTCCAAGCGCTCCAGCGTTCGCTTAATACAATCCCGGCACAACTCGTTAAACAGGCAACCCCGCTTGCGGTTTTCGACTTCATGCAGAGCCGTTTCCGCATTACAACCCTCTCCGCGTCTGATGCTGACCTTGCCCCCATGTCTGTCGGCGCGTTAACGAACGGCATTACCCTCAAGGAGCTTGTTGCCGCATATCAGCCATTCGGCAACGGCGGCGAATATTTTGAACCGACGACCTACACAAAAGTTCTCGACTCCGAGGGCAGGGTTATTTTACAGCATAAATACGTGAAATATCAGGCTCTTGAACGCGAGACAGCCTATATTATGAACAAATTTTTGCAACAGGTTATCGAGGGTCCGAACGGCACAGGGCGTGCGGCAAGGCTTACGCAAACGCCGCTTATCGGCAAAACGGGTACAACCCAAGACTGGCACGACCTCGCCTTTATCGGAGCTACCCCCGATTATATCAGCGGAATTTGGTATGGCTACGATATACCGAAAGAGGTTACGACCGGGACTTATTACAGCTCGGCTCAAGTCTGGAAGAACGTTTTCGGCGATATTGCCGACTCAGGCAACGGCAAGCAGTTCCCGGATTGCCCGACCGTGAAGGAGCTTTATTACTGCACACAAACAGGGCTTTTGGCGGGCGGAACCTGTCCCACAGGTGCTGTCGGCTACTACACCGAAGATAATATCCCCCCGTATTGCAACGGCTATCACCCCCATTTAGAAGAGCAAACCGCCGCCGCAACAACAACCACAACAGACTAAATTGCTCCTAACCCCCAAATAGAATGGAATATAATGGATTATAAATTAGCCGCCCCCTGCCACTTCGGGCTTGAGAGCGTTGTAAAATTTGAACTGCAAAGAATCGGCGCGGCAGACATAGCCGCATCAGACGGAAAAGTAACATTTTCGGGCGACGAGCGGATTATCGCGAGGGCGAATATACGCCTTGCCACGGCAGAGCGTGTCCGCATAGTCATTCTTGAAAGCTACACGAAAAGCTTCCCCGACCTTATCGAGGCGGTTGACGGAATAGATTGGGGGGACTATATCGGGCGCGACGACGCATTTCAGGTTAAGGGATCTTCCCTTGACTCTGATTTAACGTCGATCCCTAAATTACAGGCGACGATAAAAAAATCCGCCGCAATGTACCTCTGCAACCGCCATAACATGACCGCCTGCCCCGAAACGGGTCCTATGCATCAGATTGAATTCACCCTCCGAAAAAACAACCTCTCAGTCTATATAGACACGTCCGGCGAGGGGCTTCATAAGCGCGGTTACAGGCGAAATTCAAATGCCGCGCCGATTAAGGAGACGCTCGCGTCCGGGATAATCGACCTTGCGCGGATTAAGCGGGCAGGTGCAGTTACCGATCCTTTTTGCGGAAGCGGAACGATTTTAATTGAATCAATCTATAAGGCGATGAATATCGCGCCGGGTCTGCACCGCAATTTCGCCGCTGAAAAATGGAATAACTTTCCGCAAGAAATTTGGAAAGAAGAGCGTGAAGCGGCGAAGGCTGATATAAACACCGACGTCGATTTTCACGCGTACGGCTTCGATTACGACCCCGAGTGCGTACAGCTTACCTTAGACAACACAAAAAAAGCGGGCGTGCAAAAATTTGTAACCGCAAAAAACGCCGACATAAAAAATTTCAAGCAACCTGACGGCGTAATAATCTGCAACCCGCCGTACGGTGAACGCTTGCTCGAACTGCGCGAGGCGGAAAAGCTCTACACCGTAATGGGGGAGCGGTTCGCCGCCGATCGTGAACACCCCGCGTTTATAATCTCCCCCCACGAAGAATTCGAGAAGTTTTTCGGGAAGAAGGCGGCGAAAAAGCGCAAACTCTATAACGGCATGATGAAATGCAATCTTTATATGTACTATTAGGGCGATTATGGGAAAATTTATAGTAATTGATGGGATTGACGGCTCGGGGAAGACGACACAGTTTGAACTTTGCAAGAAAAAACTTCGCGATAAAACCGAGTTCTTGGAGCTTTCATTTCCGACCTACGAGGGCGGCGCGTCCGCCGCTGTAAAAATGTATCTTTCCGGCGAAATAACGAAGACTGCCGACGGCGTTAACGCATATGCGGCGGCGTCGTTTTATGCGGTTGACAGGTATATTAGCTTTAAGCGGCATTGGGAGCAAAAATTTACCGCCGCAAATCTTGTGTTGTCATGCAGATATACAACCTCAAACGTTATTCACCAAACGCCGAAACTGCCGGAAGCGGAACGCGAAAAATATATCGACTGGCTTTACGATTACGAATTTGTTAAGCTCGGTTTACCGAAACCCGACAGCGTTATCTATCTTAATATGCCTGTCGAAGCCTCGCAGATACTGCTTTCAAAGCGTTATAATAACGACAGTGTTCAAAAAGATATTCACGAAAACGATATTTCTTATCTTAATGAATGTTACGATGCCGCGCTTTTTGCGGCGAAAAAACTTGATTGGATAATCATTGACTGCGCGAAAAAAACCGACTCGGGGTACATATTTTTACCCGAAGAAGAGATAAATAAAATAATTATGCGTGAAATAGAAAAGGTGAACCATGCTTGAATTCCATGAACTGTCGCTTGCGGAAAAACCCCTTGTGGAAAAGGCTTTACGCGCTTCCGACTTTAGGGGCTGCGAATACAGCTTTTCAAATAATCTTGCTTGGCGGCGTGCGGCAGACTCGAAGGTAGCTTTTTATAAAGATTTTTATATCTGTGCGGCTACAAACCCTGAGTTTTCCTGTGTTAATCCGGCGGGGGAGGGCGACAGAAAAGAAGTTATAAATTTGCTTCGACGCCACGCAGAAAGTCTTGGCGGACCGCTTTATCTAAGCGGCGTTTTAGAGGAACAGCTCCCTTTTTTTGAGAAATCTTTCCCCGGTGAGTATACTGTTTCGACAAACGAAGATTACTACGATTACGTCTATAACACCTCCGATTTCAAGGACTTCCCGGGGAAAAAATATCACGGAAAGCGCAACCACCTTTCGCGCTTCAAGACCCTTTTTAACTATGAATGTAACGACATTACCGAACGCGATTTTGACGATTGCATAACATTTGCCGCGAAGAAATTTGACGATAAGGGCGACGAGGACGTCGAAACAGCAGTTGCTGAACAATTCGCGATAAATACTTACTTCAACGACTATTATAATCTCTCGCTTTTTGGGAAAATTATAAGGATAGACGGTGAAATTATCGCTTTTTCAGTCGGCGATAAACTCAATTCCGACACCGTTGACGTGCATATTGAAAAGGCGGATACGTCTTTCCACGGCGCATATACTGCAATCGCGAACTTTTTCTCACAGGGGATAACCGAGCAGTATCTTAACCGAGAAGAGGATCTCGGCATCGAGGGTTTAAGAAAATCAAAGCAGTCTTATTACCCCGCGTTTCAGATTAAAAAGCACAGATTAACTTTCAAATAGACGAGGTTTTTTACAGTGGCAGGGAAGACAAAGCGTGCATCCTTTTCGGGGCAGATAGGTTTTGTACTTGCGGCGGCGGGGAGTGCCGTCGGGCTCGGGAACGTCTGGCGTTTTCCGTATCTTGCCGCGAAATACGGCGGCGGCGCATTCCTTATAATTTATTTGATCTGCGCCGTAACATTCGGCTTTACGCTGATGATAACCGAAATTGCCCTCGGGCGAAAGACAGGGAAAAGCGTTATAGAAGCGTATTCGAGTCTTAATAAACGCTGGAAATTCCTCGGTATTTTAAGCGCGGTTGTTCCGATTCTTATTCTGCCTTATTACGCTGTAATCGGCGGTTGGATTATAAAATATTTTTCCGCATTTATCACCATGCAGGGGGCGTCTGCGGCGTCGGACGGCTATTTCGGTGCTTTTATCGAAAACCCTTTTCAGAGCGTGATTTGGTGGCTTGTTTTTTCGGTACTTACAATGCTTTTCATACTTTCGGGCGTCGAAAAGGGGATTGAAAAAGCCGCAAAAATAATGATGCCGATGCTTATAATAATGCTGATCGGAATCACCGCCTATTCGCTGACAATTCCGGGCGCATTAGACGGACTGAAATACTATCTTTTGCCGCGAAAAGAGGCATTTACGCCCGAAGCCGTTCTGTCGGCAATGGGGCAGATGTTTTACTCAATGTCCCTCGCGATGGGAATAATGGTGACGTACGGATCGTACATGAAAAAAACCGAAAATATCGAAAAATCGGTCAGGCATATTGAGCTTTTCGACACCGGCGTTGCGTTCCTTGCGGGAATGTTAGTTGTTCCGGCAGTATTTGCATTCACCGGCGGCGCAGAGAACATGGGAGCGGGACCATCCCTCATGTTCATAACCCTCCCGAAAGTTTTCATGAGCATGGGGAAGGTTACCGGGGTAATCGTCGGGAGCTTATTTTTCCTGCTGATGCTCTTTGCCGCCCTGACATCGGCGATTTCAATTGCGGAAACTGTGGTCTCGATTTTTTGCGACAGATTCGGAATTTCACGTAAAAAATCAATCCTCGTAACCTCCGGCATAGTCTTATTTTTAGGCGTGTTTTCCGCCCTCGGTTACGGAGTTTTATCCGGCGTTCACCCCTTCGGGCAGGACTCATTCCTTGACTTTTTCGACTGGATAACAAATTCGGTAATCATGCCGATTGTTGCGCTTTTAACCTGCATCTTCGTCGGATTTATCATCAAGCCTGAAACACTTTCCGCCGAGGTTAAGCTTTCGTCAAAATTCAAGGCAGAGAAAATCTATAAAATTTTTGTGAAATTTATCGCGCCGATTATCTTAGCCGCAATTTTAATCTTCGGACTATTTGTAAAGTAAACGAAATCCCCGAAAATACTCGGGGATTTTTTTATTCAAGTTCAAGCGGCTTAACGTAAACCGTTTGGTTGTGCGTAAAGATAACCATGCCGGGCTTTGAACCGGCGGGCTTTTTTACATACCTTACCTCGACAATATCAACCGGCACCTGCGAAGATGTCCGCGCCTTTGAATGTGCGGCGGCGAGCCTTGCCGCATAACGCAAAGTCTCTTCCGAAGGCTCTTTCCCCTCAGTTTTGACGATAAGATGGGAGCCGGGAATATTTTTCGTGTGAAGCCATATGTCGGTTTTTTCAGCGTTTTTTGTAATATAATCGTTCTGCGAATTGTTTCGCCCGACAAGAATTTCCGTGCCGTCGGGTGCATGAAAAATTATCGGCGGCAAAAGCTTTTTAACGCGCTTTTTCGGGTTAACATTCTGCTTAATAAACCCCTCTGCCGCAAGTTCGGTGCGAAGTTCTTCAATCTCAGAATCGGTTTTCGCCCGCGATAAAAGGTCGATTACGCTCTCGATATAAGAAAGCTCATCGCCGCCCTTTTTAATCTGTTCGGTGAGGATTTTTTCGCGCATCTCCGCCTTTTTATATTCGTGAAAATATTTTTGTGCATTCTTTGCGGGCGAAAGCTGTCGGTCGAGTGGAATTTTTACAATCGGGAGGTTTTCATCGTAAAAATTTTCGCAGGAAAAGCTGTCCGCGCCGTCTTTAATGCGGTATAAATTCGCCGATAAAAGATCGCCCATCGTCTTTATCGCGAAACGCTCGGAAGCTTTTTCGAGTTCAAGTTTTTGTGCGGTAATCCGCCCTGTAATCCGCTCGATACGGTTGCTTAAAAGCTTTTGAAGATCGCCCGCACGCTGATGCAGCCTTGTACTGATGTCCTTTTCGCGATAAAAATAATCAAGGCATCTGCAAGCGGCGAGTTCACCGCTAAAGTTTCGTTTTTCGTAGATATTTTCATACTCAAAAACGTCGGTAATCGTGAAATCTTTCAGTGCGTTTTTTTCAATTATAACGGTAGGGCAGGTTTTCCCCGCGTTAAGATTAGCCGAAAATTCGACGATGATTTTACATAGCCTGTCTATATGCGATGCAGTCAGTTCTGCAACCTTTATCCCGTTAACGCCCGTCGCGGCGTATACCCATTCACGCGCAAGAAGAGGGCAAACTCCCTCGAAAATTTTTATTAATGCGCGAGAGGTTTCGCCGCCGGTTTCCGTAAGTTTTTTTGACAAATCCGAGGTCGTGAAATTGTCAATATTAAGCCTGTCATCTTCACGCGGCGGCATTTGATACCGCACACCCGGAAGCACAAGCCGCTTTTCGGAAACGTTCATGTCAACCCGCTTAATGCTGTCGATAACCTTCCCGTTTTCACCGATAAGGATAACGTTTGAATACTTCCCCATGATTTCGGCGGCAAGGGTTAGCTTCACCATATCGCCGAGTTCATTCATGCTTTCAAAATCAAAAAAAAGTACCCGTTCAAGCCCGTCCTGCCTTATAGACAAAAGCTTTCCGCCGCCCAAGTGCTTGCGCAAAAGCATACAAAACATCGGCGGAGATTTCGGATTTTCGGGGGCGTTTTCGGTTATAAGTACCCTTGCAGAATCGGGGGACGCCGATAAAAGCAGCTTGTGGTTGCCGCTTTTTGCACGCATCGAAATAATCAGTTCCTCTTTCGAGGGCTGATTTATTTTATCAATCCGCCCGCTTTCAAGGAATGAAATTTCGCGGCGGATTGAGGATAAATATGCTCCGTCAAGTGACAAGTTAAATACCTCTAAACAATACTAACAGGGTCTACATCGGTTTCGGAAATTATTATCTCGCTTTTAGGGAAAAGTTTTTGCAGGTAGTTCGCGGCATATTCTTTCATAAACGCTTCGGTTGCATAATGACCGCAGTCAAAGACAGGGAAATTACGCCCGCCCGCATCGACAAAATGGCTGTGTTTAAGGTCCGCCGTTATGTAAACATCGGCTGAATTTTCATCATAAATTCTGCTTAAAAATTCCCCGCCCGAGCCGGAACAGAAGGCAACTTTCTTAATGTTCAAATCGCCGATATCTGTAAACCTGACAATCCGCGATTGAAACATTTCCTTAAGCTTTGCCGCAAAATCAGCGGCGGTCGTTTTTATGGCTTCGGGCAGTTCAAAAATAATCCCGATACCGTTATTATCGTAGGTTGGTTCAATCGGTATTTTATTGTAGATATGGTCGATGCCGAAAAATTTCGTAAACGTCGGAATGAAGATGTTGTTCATGCCCGTTTCGGAGGAATCGAAGCAGGTGTGCGAACAGATACAGGCGATACCGTTTTTCATTGCGTGAACGGAGGGAGTTTTCGGCGAAAGCGTCGTAAGCGGATGAAAGATTACCGGGTGATGCGAGACAATTATGCCGCAGCCCTTTTCCATTGCCTCTTCGACAACGTTAAAACTTATATCGAGCGCAACAAGAACCTTGTCAACCTCCGTGTCGGAGAGTTCGCCGACGAGAAGCCCCGAATTGTCCCAATCCTCAGCGTGGGAAAACGGCGCAATCGCATCAAGTGCGGAGTAAATTTTTCTTACAGTCGCTTTCATATCTTTTACCAAAATTACATTATAAATTGAATATTTTTTGCCGGAATCTAAAACCGTTTTTCTTGCGGTTATTTGGAAGCCTTCGGCTAATAAAAAATCAAGAAGAACCTCGCGTTTTGTCATAGGTTGTAAGATTATATTTTTGCCCGAAAGCCTGCTTTTGGCACGAAGCAAAATGTCCGCTATAAGCTCTCCGCCCATACCGGCAATGACTATATCGGTTATCTCCGTAAGATCAATTCCGTCAAAGCCGTCGGTTTGGCAAAATGAAATATCAACGCCGTATTTTTCGGCGTTTTTTCGGGCTGTATCAAGCGGCTTTTTGTTAACGTCGGTGCAGAGTGCCTTTTCGCATATACCCTCACGTAGCAGATATACGGGCAGTTTCCCATGATCGGTGCCTATATCACAGACGAAAGCACCGCGGATAAAACCCGCAACCGCTTCAAGCCGCGAATCGAGTTTCACGCGACGAGCTTATTTATGTCTTCGACAAGCTTGTCCGCATCGTTCCCGTGAACTGTGCACGCTTCCGCAATAGTTTCACCGCGAGAAGCAGGGCAACCAAGGCAGTGCATACCAATACCGAGGAAAAGTTCGGCAGTCTGAGGGAATTTGTCAAGTACATCGCCGATAATAGAATCTTTAGTAACAGTCATTTTGTTCTCCTATATAAATATAATAATTCAGTCCGGGAGAGGAGGGGGTTTGGGGGAGGGGAGGGGTGCATTTGCTACAGCAAATGCTGTTACTGCTCCTTCCCTCCCCCAGCGCGTCCTAAAGAGCTTCCTCTACTGCCACAGCGCAAGCGACGGTTGCACCTACCATGGGGTTGTTGCCCATGCCGATGAGACCCATCATTTCAACGTGAGCGGGAACGGAGCTTGAGCCGGCGAATTGGGCATCGGAGTGCATACGCCCCATTGTGTCGGTCATGCCGTAGGAAGCGGGACCTGCCGCCATGTTGTCGGGGTGGAGGGTTCTGCCGGTGCCGCCGCCGGAAGCAACGGAGAAGTATTTTTTACCGTTTTCGTTGCACCATTTTTTGTATGTGCCGGCAACAGGGTGTTGGAAGCGTGTGGGATTTGTGGAGTTACCGGTGATGGAAACGTCGGCTTTTTCATAGCGGAGGATTGCGACGCCTTCGTTGACGTCGTCAGCACCGTAGCAGCGAACCTTAGCCTTTTCGCCGTTTGAGTATGCCTTTTCTTGTACAATTTTGAGGTCGCCGGTGTAGTAGTCGTATTCGGTTTGAACGTAGGTAAAGCCGTTAATGCGGGAGATAATCATAGCCGCGTCTTTGCCGAGACCGTTTAATATTACGCGGAGAGGTTTTTTGCGAGCCTTGTTAGCGGTGCGGGCGATGCCGATTGCACCCTCTGCCGCCGCGAAGGATTCGTGACCTGCGAGGAAGCAGAAGCAGTCTGTTTCTTCTTCAAGGAGCATCTTACCGAGGTTGCCGTGACCGATACCAACAGCGCGGTTTTCGGCAACAGAACCGGGAACGCAGAACGCCTGTAAGCCGAGTCCTATGTCAGCCGCCGCATCGGCAGCCCTTTTTGTCCCTTTTTTGAGAGCAATAGCAACGCCGAGGGTATACGCCCAAACGGCATTTTCAAAGCAGATATTTTGTACGCCGCGAACGATTGAACCGACGTCTACGCCCTTTTCTTTGCAGAAAGCGTCCGCCGCTTCGAGTGAGTCAAAACCGTATTCTTTGAGACAAGCCTCAATTTTAGGCATCCGTCTCTCTTTTCCTTCAAAAGTAGCCATCTCTATTATTCCTCCCTCGGATCAATGTATTTTACCGCGCCGTCTTCCGAATTCCAACGTCCGTAAACTGCGGTGTTTGCTTTAAGCGCATCCTCGGGGGATTTGCCCTTGCGAATATCTTCGAGCATCTTGCCGACCCTTACATATTGGTAACCGCAGATAAGCTCGTCCGCATCAACGGCAAGTTTAAGCACATACCCTTCGGCAAGTTCAAGATAACGAACACCTTTTGCGGCGGTTGCGTAGATTGTACCAACCTGTGAGCGAAGCCCTTTTCCGAGGTCTTCAAGCCCCGCGCCGATCGGTAAACCGTTGTCGGAGAAGGCGGTCTGTGTACGCCCGTAAACGATCTGTAAGAAGAGTTCGCGCATTGCAACGTTTATTGCATCGCAAACGAGGTCGGTATTGAGTGCTTCGAGAATGGTCTTCCCGGTTAAGATTTCGCCCGCCATCGCGGCAGATTGAGTCATGCCGGAGCAACCGATAGTTTCAACGAGAGCCTCTTCGATTACGCCTTCTTTGACGTTTAGCGTAAGCTTACAAGCACCCTGTTGCGGCGCACACCAACCAACGCCGTGAGTGAGCCCTGAAATGTCTTTGATTTCATACGCCTTGACCCATTTTCCCTCTTCGGGAATGGGAGCGGGACCGTGCTTGGGACCCTTAGCAACGGCGCACATTCTCTCGACTTCATGAGAATAAGTCATTTGTTTTAACACCTCTCGGTAAATAATCGGAAAATTACAGCAGAAAATATATGCTGTAATATAACCATTTCTATCTATTATATACTATTTTAAGCTTCTTGTCAAGCAAATTGTGTTAATAAAATATGTTATCTTTTGTAAGGTTAATTTCGCTGTTTTTTATATATTCGGGGAGATGAACGGATGAATGAATTTTAACTAAAATTGTGTCAACCCCGATAAGTTCAATATCCGAAAATGGGATAACGATATTGTCTTCCCGCCCGAAAATTCCCATAAATTTCGCGTTGCCGAAGATTATTATAGAAGATAAGCCGCCGCCTATCGTGTCGAATTCAACATCGTCAATATAGCCCATCTTTGAACCGTCGGTTATGTTTATAACTTCTTTTCCGCGAAGTTCCGCAAGCGTAAATACCATCTATACTACCCCCAAAAATAAAAAAAGCCCTCATACTATTTATATGAGGGCGGAATGTTTAATTATACTTTATGTCGAAGAGCGTTTCGTCTAAAAATCTACAATTACTGAAATCTGTCTGATAACCCGATGAAGCATCAACCGAAAGCGATTCGGAAAAGGTCGAATTTATGAAACTTAATTGCGATTGCGGCGCATTTACCGTCGTATCATTCATAACAGAATTTATAATTGATAAGTCCATGCTGTAGGGAGCAGATATATCGGCTCGGTCGGTAACAGTGACGTTTGACAGAGTTGTTATAATTCCGCTTGAAATATTGAGAGACAGCCGGATTAATTTTAAGTCTTTTAAGGTTACGTCTCCGTTTGAAAGATTAAGTGTTAAGGAACTGCGAGCATCCGTCTCGGGAACTTCAATCTTAAGATAACCGCCGTCACTTTCGTTTGTTACATTTAGAAATCCGCCCGAAAAATCAACCGTAATATGTTCGGTATGGCTTACACGGAAAGAATCACCGGCAACAATTACCACATCTGAATTATTGAGGTTAATGTTGATGGCGTCCACAGCATCGGCAAATTCTTCGGTTTGAAGAAACATTCCGAGAAAGCTTTCCCCGTCTGCCGAAATCCCGTTATCACTATATATGACCTGTTCGACGAGTTCGGGAGCAGCATAAGTCTCATACGATCTGTGTTCCCCGGGGTAATCCCACGCGGCATCAATAAATGCAACAGCCGCAGCAGTCATACCAAGGATGAAAAACCCTGCTAAGCAGCCGATGACAAACTTTGCCGGTGAAAACTTCCCATTATGCGGCTTTTGCTTCTGCGGGGGAGGTATGTAATGTGCGGCGGGTGAAGGATTGCTGTCGAAAGCCGTCTTAATTCTCGGCGCGTTTTCGGGATATTTTTCAGAAGGCATATAATCAACCCGCGTGTTCGGGGAATAATCGGAAGTTATATTCTTGTTATCAAAGTTATATTGCGGCATTAAATCCGGCTCGGCGGCGTTAGCGGCGTTTGTCATTCCGTCTTTTTTCAGGTTTTTATACTGCTCCGATTTGTTATATTCGGACTGCTCGGAGATAATCCGCTTCGCAAGTGCGTACGGATTCCCGAGGCGAAGCATGACGGACGTGTCGCTTCCCGATTTTTCAAATTCATTTTTATAAAACTGCAAAGCCGCTTCAGCTTCAAGCTGCGGCAGAACGTCAATGTATCCGCGAAGTTCTGAAAGGTATTCAGCTGATGTCATTTTCTTGCCCTCCGTGATTATTACTTCATAATTATATCACATATAATATAGCTTGTCAATAACTTTTCTTAAATTTAATAGTTTCTTAATATCATTTGTTATATTTTGCAATATAAAAGATTAAAAAGAGAAATATTTCTGAAAAAAAACGCAAATTTTACTTGACAAGCAGGGGCAAATATGCTAAGATGTATAATAGGTAAGAAACTAAATTTGTACCGATAAAGGTGTTTAATATGAAAAAAATACTTACGGCTGTGCTTGTAATTTTGCTTGTCGTTATCATTCCGGCTTGCAGCAAGAAGACGGAAGAGATTGCCTTGACTATCGGCGAACGCCCGCACACCGACTTTATCGGCAAAAGATTTGCGGTGCTTGACGGAACGGGCTACGAGACGGTAGTTGACAGCGTTTTTGACTCAAAGGATTATATTGTTTTCGAGACAAATGAAGACGGAATTGCCCTCTTAAAAAACGGAGCTGTTGACGCACTCATCGGCGACTATACCGCCGCTATTCCGTGGATAAGCGAAATCGGACCCGATACGTTCGGCATATCGGTTGTTCCGGCGGAGTACGCAAGCTTCGATTATGCGGCGATGGCAAAGAATGTCGCTTACGCAGAGGAGTTTAACGCTTTTCTTGCCGGAATAAAGGCAGACGGAACGCTCGACGAGATGTCTGCAAGATGGGTTGAAGGATACGACAAGAACAAAATCCCGAAAATTTCCGAAGTTTATACGCCGAAAAACGGGACTGCGAACGGCGAAATAATCGTCGGTGTGAACTATGAATGTGCGCCGTTTGATATGCCCGATGCGGACGGAAACCCGACCGGGTTTGAAGTTGAGCTTATGACAAGGTTTGCGGACAGTGTCGGTAAGTCCGTTAAATTTGAAGAGGTTTCTTTCTCGGACATGATGCCTTATTACACTTCCGGTCAGCCCGATTATATTACCGCGATGTGCTATGAAATAGACGAAGCGGAAGCCTCCGGCATTATCTTCACCGACACATACTATGACGCACTCCTTGCGGTTATGTATGTAAAATAATGATAAATGAATCCGCCGTCGGGATATTCTTCCTGACGGCGGCGTTTTTTATTTTATCTTAAGTTATGTTAGCCCTGCACCCCGGCACACACTGCACCTCAGCACCCCTGGCACCTCCGCACCCTTTATTTCTCGGCGTTGATGAGGATTTGAATGTGGGCTTCGGCGTTTTTTACTACGTTTAGCATAGCGGAAGCGGTAGCGGGGAATTCGTCGGAGAGGGAAGTCGAGGTTATGACGGTTTCGTCGGTTTTGCGGCAGACGTCGCCGCCGGAAAGTTTCACGCCTTTAGCGGAAGCAACCATATTCGCAAGTAGGGTACTTTCGGAAGCACTGCACATAGCAAAGGCAGTTTCTTCGGGTACTTCAAAGAAGCGGTTGTCGTTTTTGGAATTCGATATGAAAATCACACGGAAAATTGCGTAAATCGAGGTCATAAGGTAGAGCGAGGCGTTCTTCATGAGGGATTGGCTTTTTGTCCGCGAAATAAGCGAGAAGAGGATATTAACAGCGTTGTTAATCAGCTTTTTGTTAAACTGGAGCATCATATCGGAGGGCGATATAAGCTCTTTTTTTGTCGTGTCTTCTTCCGGCATATCGCTGTATGTAAGGGTACGCCCGGTAACCTCGGGGGAGCGTCCTAAAAGGTAGTCGCAGGAAACCCCGTAGAAATCGGAAACCCTCACAACGAATGAGAGACCGCATTCGCGGATACCCTTTTCATAGTGCGAAAGGAGGGCCTGACTGACTCCGAGGGCGTCCGCCGCCTTTTTTTGGCTTATGCCTTTTTCACGCCTGAGCATGGTTATAATACGAGCGAAACTGTTTCCGCCCTGTTGCGATTTGCTTTCTGACATCTATACAATTCTCCCAACGGATAATGCCATAAATTTGTAAAATCTATTCTATTAAATATTATACGTTATGAAATACAAACAGTAAAGTATAATGTAATTATACATCAAAATAAGCGATTTGTAAATAGATAAATGGGAAATTTATCGTATCAAGTTGCTGAACTTTAGCGCGTTTATTTGTTGAAAATAACTAAATGTCACCTTTATTTTCAGATTTTTCGGCTAAAACACGTCGTGCGGAAGTTATTAAATCCGAATAATGAATTGAATCGGAAGTTACATAAACATGGTCTATGTAATCATTTACCAAAAATTCGAGGTCGTCCGGCTCGGATTTTGTCTTTGTAAGATACTCAATTACGATTTTTTTCGCATGAAGGCTTTCAATTTCGCAGTCGAATGGTTCTGTAAGATAACGGTAAATAATCGCAAAATCGCTGTCTTCACCGACAAGCTCGGTCAATGCTTTTGTCAGGTCAATGGGGTGAACAGCCGTCGGTATGTATTCCGTTAACGCCGCCGCCGCACCCGGAATCGTCAAGAATTCCGGCAGACGTGAGAAATCGTTGATGTTGTCCATGCAGATGTTGATGTCGTTAGATAAAACCGGGTTTTTCATGAGGCGCAACAGGGCATATTCGTACTGCTTTGACTTCATGCACGAAGCGGTAAGCATAGAAGCGGCAAGTTTCACAGCGTTATCGGATGTGCAAATCGCGGGATAAATCCGCCTGTTTACAGCGAACCGCTCGTAATTCTCGTTAAAAATTCTATAGTATTCCTCAAAATTTGTCAGCATCTTAACCGCGGTGTCGTAATCATCACTGCGCGCAGCCGTCGCACCGGTGATGAAGGCATCCTCAATGTCGGTGTAAAGAAGCTTTTTTATATCACCGTAATCAGCCCCGCGAAGTTTTTTGTAATCTTCGTGAAGTTCAAGCGTTTTGTCGTATTCGTTTTCCGTATAATGGTACTGCATTTTTCGGATGTAAAGCGCGGATTTATAGTAGGGGTCGGCGTTGTCCGAAAGGCGCAAACCATCATCCCAAGCCTTTTCAGCCTCAAAAATGTCATACTTGCAGAGCGAATCAAAAAGGGTTAAATCTAATCTGATTTTTGTTTCGGGGGTTTCGCAGTCAGGCGCGGCAATACGGCACATCGCGACATTCCGAAGCTCTTTTGCGCGGATTACAGCTTGCAGATAACCGCTGTGTTCGAGCGTTATTTTGAGGAATTTACAATTTTTCGGAATTTCGGCGAACGTTTCGTTAATCTTACCGACAAAGCGCGTCTCCGGCGTGAATTTTACGAGACGTATAGAGTTTGAAAAATGTTCATAATTATTGTTATTTATGGCAGTGTGAATATCGACAGAAGCGCAGTCATAATTTTTGTAATCCCCGGAGATGAAAAACTCCGCAAGGTCATTGTTTTCGGGCAAAATCTCGTCCGCATCAATATACATGAACCATTCGGAATCGACTTTCTCGAAAATCGCGTTACGAGCTTCGGAAAAATCGGTATTCCATGCGTGTTCAAAAAACACGTCTGCACGTTTTTCGGCTATCTTTTTCGTGTCGTCAGACGAGCCGGTGTCCGCAATAATAACCTTGCAGTCTACCGCCTTGCGGAGCGTTTCGAGGCTGTCAAGGCAGAGTGTAAGCTTTTTTTCCTCATTTTTAACAATTATTCCGATTGATAATGTATTCATATAAATTCTTTCAAGGAGATTTTTAATACTTTTCCCCGATAAAGATGCAGGCATCTTTATCGCCGGCGGCTCCGCCGGCAGCTCGCCCTTGGCGAGCCGGAATCGTCATGACTAATCCAAAAACGGCTTCGCCGTTTCACGAAGCAAAGCTTCGTGCAGATAAAAACATTTTCAATGTTTTTATCTGGGATTAGTATAAACATTATACCATAAATCTTTATATTTTGCAAGTGTTAACGTAAATTTTACAAAAAAACAAGCCGCCCAAATTTTCGAGGGCGGCTTGAGAGGTTTAACCGATAATGTTGAGCAGAACACCGGCGGCGACGGCAGAACCGATAACCCCCGCGACGTTCGGACCCATGGCGTGCATGAGCAGGAAGTTTGTCGGGTCGGTTTCAGAACCGACTTTTTGCGAGATACGCGCCGCCATAGGAACGGCGGAAACCCCGGCAGAACCGATAAGCGGGTTAACTTTCTTCCCTGTGACAAGATACATAATCTTGCCGAAAAGAACGCCGCAAGCCGTGCCGATTGCGAATGCAACAACCCCGAGGAGCAGAACCTGCAAGAAGCGCGGGCTTAAAACCTTGTCCGCAACGGTTGTCGCGCCGACTGAGATGCCGAGGAAGATTGTGACAATATTCATCAGCTCGTTCTGAGCGGTCTTTTCAAGCCTGCCGACAACGCCGGATTCCTTAAAGAGATTGCCGAGCATGAGCATACCTACGAGCGGTGTTGCCGAGGGAACGAGGAAGTTAATTACAATTGTTACAATAATCGGGAAGAGAATCTTTTCGGTTTGTGAAACGGGGCGGAGCGCGTCCATCTTAACGGAGCGTTCTTGCTTTGTGGTCAAAAGCCGCATTATCGGGGGTTGGATAACCGGGACAAGCGCCATATATGTATACGCCGCAAGCGCGATTACGCCGACATCAATCCCGAACGGTATGCCTGTCTGGCTTACGCCGCCGGATAAAAGCTGGGTTGAAACGTAAATCGCCGTCGGACCGTCAGCACCGCCGATTATTGCGATTGAGCCGCATTCTTCCGGGGTAAAACCGAAGAAGGCTGCGCCGATAAAGGTTAAGAATATGCCCGCTTGAGCCGCCGCACCTAAAAGGAAGCTTTTCGGGTTAGCGATAAGGGGACCGAAATCGGTCATACAACCGATACCGAGGAATATAAGCGGAGGGAAAATCTGGAGTTTTACGCCGAGGTACAGAAGGTCAAGGAGTCCGCCTTCGTGCAAGACGTTCGAGAAGTTTATTTCACCGTCGAAAAGTTCCGGGTGGAACATCTCCGCGTAGGGTAAATTTGTAAGGAGCATACCGAATGCAATCGGCAGAAGAAGGAGCGGCTCGAATTTTTTCTTTATGGCAAGGTACATGAAGACGAATGAAATGAGTATCATTATCAGTCTTTTTATGCCGTCGGGCTCGGTGAAAAGGTAGTATATGCCGGATTCCTGCAAAACGCCGATGATGGTTTCTGAAAAAGATTTTATCTCCATTTTTTAGTTCACCAACCCGTTCTGCTTAAATTTTTCATTGAGGAAACTGTCCCCGCATAGCCCCATTCGGTGCTTCTGCGCTTTCCCGATTTGCGCGGTTTTTTAACTGCAATGCCGGTAACAACGCCCTTGCCGTCGGTGAACGCCGCAACAGCCGCCGTAATCGCCGCGATAACGCCTTGGGGTATACCCGAAGCCGCCGCTTGCGCCGAACCAGTAGTCACTGCTTGCGCTGAACCCGCCGTCTGCGTTACAGCCGCCTTTTCGTCAGGCTTTTTATCGTTTTTGTCCTGCTTGTTTTTATTAATTGCGGTGAAAACTTTCCCGTACGCCCAAACGACAGCAATTAGTATAATGAGAGCCGCGAATACTATCACAAGCCCGGTCAGAACAACGGTAAAAACCTCGCCCCACGATAAAAGCATCTCCATATATAAACCTCAAATTTTTTCAAAAATCAAATTTAGTATAACATATTTCGCGATTTAATTATAGTGGATTTAATAAATTTTTAATGGACATTTTGTGAAAACAAAACCCGCGCAAATTTCTTCACGCGGGCTGACGAGTTATTTAACTTTGTATTTTGAAAGGATTACCGAAGCACTCTCTAAAATCTGCGCGGCGTTTTGAAGATGCCGCTTTAGAGCAGGGGATTCGGACTCGGAGGAAATCCCGGCGCGGGCTTGTTCAACCGCATCTCGCCCGGCTTCGGATTGGGCGGTATAAACGGCGTCGATAGTCTCAAGCGCGGAAGTTTCCATGATGTCGTATGCCTTTTTCAGGTCTTTTACAACATTATTCCGTATGTCGTCATAGTTTTCGAGAACTGCATCAATCGTGTCGGTACGCTCGCGCTTTTTAAGCATTGACCTAAACTGCGAAACCGTCCCGGCAGGGAAACCATCGTAAAGCGGCGTGTCTTTCGACTCGCGGGCAGCAGTCATAACCGTGTCGGCGACAACCATACCCATCTCGCCGGTAAGTTCCTTTTGCAGGCGGGTTGAGTCAAGCCCCAAGCCCCCGGCAAGATCGGCGATACCGAGCTTTCGGGAGAGTTCTTCGCCTATGGAGCGGTTCATGCTGTCGAGGGTGCCTTTGTGTACCTCAATGCATTTGCGGTACGCTTCGCCGACCTTATCGACGAGGAAAGAATAGAAATATTTGTCAATATCTTCGTTATCGGAATCAAGCCTTGCCTTAACAATATCCTCGCGGAAATGAGCGAAAAACTCGTAGATCCATTGTTCCGCCTGTTGAAGCATCTCTGTAACCGAAAGATGAATCTTCGGCTTCTGATATTCGAGGGCGTTTTTGAGATTGTCAATCTCTTCGTCGAGCATAACCGCAAGCTCGTCAAGCTTTTTCTTCGACATCTCCGACATACTCTGAATCATATTAATCCGTGCGAGAGAGTCGTCAACCATCAGCGAGAGCATTGCGATAATCCGCCCGGCTTTAATTGTATCTTTTTGAACAATTAATTCCCGGCGCAGAGCCATCTCGAAGCGGAGGAATTCATTCTCGTAAAATTCCTGAAAACCCTTTATGTCGGGACGGTTAAGCCCAATTTTCCGTCTGTATTCGTCGATCCCCGAAACGCCGTAAACAAGTGCGTTCGGGATTATTGCCTGACAACGATCGGTAATCCGCCCGATAATCTTCTGTATATCCTCCATGGTGTTCATTGCGTCAATCATATTGACAAGCACAAAGAACTTGGTAAATTCCTGCGGGCGGACATATGACGCAAGGAAATTCTGTTCTGACTCGGACATCGGGGTAAGAGCGGAGGCAATGTAAACAATTGCATCGGCGTTTACAAGGTAGTCTTGCACCTGTTTATCAAGCCTGTCAAGGTCCGAAAGCCCCGGCGTATCGACAATGCGAATCTCTTTGAGAAGCTCCGCATCACCCTTAATGTCAATGTGGTCAATATCGTCCGAAAAAGCCTTGGAGAGCCGCTCAAGCCGTTCGCGAACGAGGTCTTCGGGGGTTAGCGGTATACGCTGACCGCTTTTTAAGACTGCTTCGGCGGTGTTATAATCGCCGTATGATATACAGTTTATGGTAAATGTCTCCGGCGCAACGTTAACAGGGGTCATATTCTTCCCTAAAATTGCGTTTATGACGGTTGATTTACCGCGCTTAAAGTCGCCGATAACGACGAGCGAGAAGGGTTCGGTCCTGCGGGCGGTTATTGCTCTGTCCCAGTCTGAAAGCCGCCCGGAAAGCTCTGTCCCGAGTGCGCTTTTAACGGCTGCATTTGAAATAAGCTTTTTTATCTCACCGGCGACAAATTCAATATCGAGTGAAACGGTATCGGACGGGGTATTTTCATTTGCGACGGGGTTTTGTATGGTCGAGAGTTCACTCATCTATTTCACGCCCCCTTCCGAGATGATGACACAACGCACCTCCATGGCTTGCTTGTTAACAAGGTGCGAAACGGTCGGATGTGCGTCGGTA
Source organism: Ruminococcus sp. (assembly GCA_031262105.1). Classification (GTDB taxonomy): domain Bacteria; phylum Bacillota; class Clostridia; order Oscillospirales; family Ruminococcaceae; genus JAISGY01. The sequence goes on from JAISIH010000052.1 coordinate 23,646, forward strand.
CGTCGGTTATATAAAACTTCGCAGTTAATAAACTCAAGACCGCAGCACAGCCTCCTGTAAAGATCGGAATAGGATGAATCGAGAGAGATACTCCTCGCAGGGGTAAAATGTATCTTCTCGTAGCCCTCGATAATACCGTCTTCGGTGAGGTTTTCAGCCTTATAAATCCCGGTAATCCCGGAAGAAATTGCCCCAAGCGCAACCTTAACATAATCTGCCGGCTCGTCAAGGGAAATTATCCCGGCACGGTCGCAGGTTATATCAGAAAGACGATACCATTCTGCAAGGGCGTTTTTTATGTTGCTGTCGGTTAACGTCTCGCGCCTGTCGCTGTCAGCCCCGGCAAGCCCGTAAAGCACGGCGGCGGATTTATAGAGACAATGCCCGTTCTGAATACGCCCGCACTCACGCCCGATAAGGAACTTGAGAAGCTTCTCGTCCCCGCATTCCGCAAGCCCCGAGGAGATAACTATACAGGGTTCGGCGATGTTTTCGCCCTCGAGGGAGTAGATGACGTATTTAGATGTCGCAACGACAAACACCATCGGAAGCACCATATTAAGGCGTTCCGCGCATTTTACGGAAATTTCATAAACGGCGGAAAATTTAAGCGAACCCGCCTTAGCGGAACTCCCGAAAGCCATTCGATAGGTTTCGGCAATGTAGCCGAAAACAGGTTTTAAAACCTTTGTCATACCGAACATACCGCCGAGCTTTTGTCTGTAATCGGTGTCTCCGTCGAATGCGTAGTCAAGCTTCCCGCCGATGAGGTGCGAGTCGGATTTTAAGGCATGGGCTTTTGAACGCGCCGATACGTAATGGTAAAAATTAGTATCAATATCAAACAGAGGGTTAGTAAGAGTTTCAATCAAATTTATCACCCTCCCTTATTCCATGTCGAATGACAGCTGTTTGTGAAGATTATAGCTCTCCGCAAGCAGACTGCCGATGTATTCAGCCATATTTCCGAGGCGGTCGCGTTCTGCGTCGGAGAGTTCTCTCCGCTGTTCTTTCATCTCGTTGAGACGGTCGAGGGTTGTCTGAGTATCTGCAAGAATCGCTTCGGTTTCCTTTTCAATCTTCGTTTTTAAGCCTTCAAAGGAAGCGTAAACCTGCTGACGAACGGTTTCGGAGAAGTCGGAGTTAATCTTCATCTCCTTAAATTGTTTGTGAACGGCGATTTTTAGGTTTTGTTTGAACTTTTCTATCCGTTCGTCCGAAAGGAATTTTTCAACCGAAAATTTCCCCGCGAATGCCCCGGTTAACCCCGCAAGAGCAAGGATAGTGAGGGTTACAGGACCTCCTACAAAACCGAGAACCCCGGCAAGTACAAATCCCGTTACGGCAACCGCGCCGCTCGATAAAAGCCCCGATGCGCCGCCGAGCAAAGCCCCTTTAACACCGGCTTCGCGCATACCGATAAATAGTCCGCCTGTGCCGATAGTCCCAAGCACCACGCTTATAACCGAGTCAACAGCACCTCCCGCACGTCTCCCGCGGTTTGCGGAAAGGGAGAACATCTCCTGAATACGGTTAACGGAGGCGAAGAACTCGTTCTCGAAGCCTTGAAGTCTTGATGCTTCGTCGGAAAGGGCAATGTTAATCTCGTTTTGAATCTGTTCGCAGATGAGCTGGGCTTTGTTTTCAATGTTGTCGCGGATCTTGTCGGTAATCCGCATATGTACCTTTTTGAGGTTATCCTTTTTAAGGTCCTCCGCCGACATCATGAACCCGTCCACAACGTCCATGGCGGTGTCTTCGATCTGCTGCCAATAGCTCTCGAGGATCGGTTTTAAGCCGCCGTAAACATTCGCCGCAGCATCGTTAATCTTAACGAATTCGAGACGTTTTTTGGTGCGGATCTCGTCAATCTCGGCAGTTGCGTCCCTGTATTTGTCCATGAACTCGTCGGTCGCCATCATCAGCGCGTTTTCGCGGAGAAGGATTATGTTTAGTATCTCCGAACCGGAGCTGATAATTTTATTTGCCAAAATCTGCAAGGCAATCGAGCCGCGTTCGACGGTTAACATATGTTCGAGAGCCTGTTCAAACTGCGGGAAGTTACTCTCCGCAAGGGCTGTTTCGTCGCCCTGCTCCTTCGCGGTAAGGGCTTTTTTCGCATACACTCCGAACACACGCGGAGTGCCTATCTTGCGCTTATAAACGGCGAACTCCTTGCTGCCCTCGCCCATGACCTGCTTTGCCTTCTCCATGACGTAGCTTTCTATACGCCTGCGGACAGTCTCGACAATCCGCTCTTCGTCCTCTTTCGAGAATGTCCCGAAGCAGTTTACGGCAAAGATAATACGCCCGAGATCGGACGTTAACATCTTGTTTTCTAAGAATTCTTTCTCGAACTGCGAGAACGGGCTGTTCGCGGAGATAACGAAAACAGCCGCATCAATCTCCGGCAGAATCGACAGAGTTACGTTTGTCATCTGTTCATCATCGTTAAGCCCCGGCGTGTCTATAATGTCAACGTTGTTTTTACAGAACGCCGTATCATAGTAGACTGTAGCCTGTTTCACGCTTTCGGCGGTACGCTCCGACTCAAAGGTGAGCTTCGTAACGTAATCCGAAAGCTTCTCGACAGGGACTTTAACCTGTGAGCCGTCCTTGAACTCAACGATAACGTAAGGATCGCTTGAATATGTAATGCGGTTTAGGGCGGCGGTTGCTGGTAAGACATCGGAGGGAAGCACATCTTCGCCCAAAATAGCGTTAATGATGGTACTCTTTCCGCGCTTAAATTCCCCGACAACGGCAACCTCAAAATGTTCCTTTACGGCTTTTTCAAGCGTATCCGTAATCGAATCCGACGTTTTTTCAAGCGCAAGGCTGTCGGCGAATTCCCGAAGTTTTTGAAGCTCCTCAACTATATCGGCGACTGTTGCCTTATACGCCGAATAGCTCCCGTACTGTATTGTTTGCTCCATAGGTGGTAATGGGGAGCGGATCTATACGAAATCCTGCGAAAACTTTTTCGCGTTATCCCGCCGTAACTATCCGCTCTCGATCCCCCTTTCCCCAAATATATTCTTGGGAAGGCTGAATTAGTATTTTTTTTCGTTAGCACTTTGTCACAAATTACATTATACCAAATTTGCAGAAAAAAGTCAACCGCTAAAACGTTTATTTTGTATTAATTTTTGCGGTTATTTCGTCCATTATTTCCATTATACGGAGCGTTGTATCAAGAGGGATAATTTTACTTTCAAGCAAACCGGCGTTCATGCAAGCCTGTGCTTCCATAACTTCGTATTCGTAGCCGTTGCAGAGGTGCGGCTCTGAAAATTCCTCGGTGAAGTTACCCCACTTGTCGAAGAGTTTGAAAGAATGTCCGTACCAGAAATCAGGCTCGGTTACAATTCGTCCCTCTGTTCCGACGATAACAGCCCTGTTGTCGTCTTCAATGTCAAATCCGACAACGCTCGAAGTATAGGCATTGCCGTAGTCGAAGACGATTACCTCGTCCCTGTCAACGCCGGTTTCGCCGATATATCCGCGAGAATAAAGGTCCTTGTAGTCATACCCCAAGAAACCGGTGAGGAAAGTTACGGAATAAACGCCCAGATCAAGGAGCGTTCCGCCGCCGAGGGCTTTGTTAAAGAAGCGGTTCTGCGGATCGTACATCTGCGCCTTTGAAATATCGACGCGAATCGTCTTTATTTCGCCGATTTTCCCCGCCTTGACGAGTTCGACAGCCTTGCGGTAATAGGGCAGACACCTCATCCACATTGCCTCCATGAAAAAGAGTTTCTTTTCGCGGGCAATCTTAATAAGCTCTGCCGTCTCGGACGCAGTAACCGTCAGGCTCTTTTCGCAGAGGACGTTTTTACCGTGTTCAAAACAGAGTTTTACGTTGTCGTAATGTATTGACGTGGGCGAAGCAACATATATAATGTCAATATCGGGGTCGGCGGCAAGCTCCTCATAGGTGCCGTAACAGCGTTTCGCTCCATACCGCTTCCCGAAGGCTTCCGCCTTTTCGAGTCCCCTCGAGGCAACTGCGGTAAGTTCCGCATCAGCCACAGAATTTATTGCATCGGCAAGGCGTTCGGCAATCCAACCTGTTGCCATAATACCCCATTTAGTAGTTTTTTCAGACATGAGTAACACTCCTGAATTATTTTAGTTAATTATAACATAATAAAATAGAAAATACAAGGCTTAAATTATTAAATTTATACTAATTGCGGGTAAAATTATGATACCGAAGACGCCATTTGATAAACCGAACTCAAGCGACTATAAAGATTATCCGCTTGTAACCGATTTGTCCGAAAATATCGACAATGTTAAAAATATCATGTCGCAAAGTTCCGACCTGCTTGTGAACGAATTCACGATCGGGAACACAAAGCTTGTGCTGCTCTGCCTTGAGGGCATGGTTTCAACGGGTACGCTCGCCGATATGATACTCTACCCCATGACGACAATTACCCTCCCGCCCGGGGAAAATGCCGATAGCGTTACCATATATAACCACATTAAGGATAATATGCTGCTCGGCATCGACAGGCTTGTTACCGCGAAGATTTCGGACGTTATAAAGCGGCTGATGGCGGGATTTGCGATAATAATGGTTGACGGAATTGCTTCGGCGTTCTGTTACGGGGCGCAGGGGTATAACACGCGCGGTGTGGGAGAACCGTCCTCCGAGGGGAATCTTCGCGGCTCTCGCGAGGGCTTCGTCGAAACTGTCCGAACGAATATGTCGATGATAAGGCGCAGAATAAAATCGCCGCTCCTTAAATTTGACCTCTTTCAGGTTTCGACAAAATCGAACAACGACGTCGTGATGTGCTATATGACGGATCGTGTTCCGAAAAAGCTTCTTGCGGATATAAAGCGGAAGCTCCTTAATATGCAGATGGAGTCGGTTATCGAGAGCGGTTATGTCGAGCCTTATCTTAACGAGACGAAACTTTCGGTTTTTTCCGGCGTGTCGGTTACGGAACGCCCCGACGTCTTCACCGCGAAGCTCCTTGAGGGGAAAATCGGGGTGCTAATCGACGGAACGCCCTTTTCAATCGTCCTGCCCTTCCTTTTTATCGAAAATTTCCAGACCATCGACGACTACACCTCCCGCCCGTTCTACACAACCCTTGTAAGGTTAATCCGCTATCTTTCGTTCTTTATCTCAATCTTCCTGCCCGCCCTATATGTTGCAGTAATAAATTTCCACCCCGAACTCTTTAACCACACGCTTCTTGTTACCCTTGCGGAGGCGGAGGAACAGTCCGCGTTCCCGCTTGCGATTGAGGCGATAATTATCCTGCTTGCGTATGAAATTATCCGCGAATCGAGTCTGCGCCTGCCGAAAAGCATCGGCGGGGGAGTTTCGATAATTGGCGGGCTTATAATCGGCGACACCGCCGTCTCAGCCGGGATTATATCGAACCCGATACTGCTTGTCTGCGCGATTGCGGTTATTGCGTCCTTCCTTATCCCGAATCTTTACCAGCCTGTCGCGTTTTTGCGGATTATCGCAGTTATCGCCGGAGGTGTCGCCGGGCTATATGGAATAGCACTCTTTGCGGCAGTTTTGCTTATAAATATATGCTCGCTCGAAAGCTATGGGGCGCCTGTAACTGCGCCTGTCTCGCCCTTCACGGCACGTTCAATGCGCGACGTCCTCACAAGAATAAGCATGAAAAGCATGGTTAAGGATAAAATTACCATCGAAAAGCTCAACGGGGTTAATATGAAATGACTACTCAGAAAAAAATCGGTTGGGGACAGGCACTGCTAATCCTTCTCTGTTGCCGCTCATTCGGATTGATGACCTTTGTACCGCTCCTGTCCGAAGATTTTGCTGTCTCGGAACAGATGACGGCGGTCGTCATCTCGGCGGTTTTACAGCTGATTATATGTATACCTCTCCTTATATTTACCAAAAAACATCCGATGGTCAGCATAACCGAAGTCGCAGGGCGAAAGAAAAGCTTCATAGGTTTTCTGCTGATTGCAATCTGCTTTCTCTTCTTTGTCTGCGAAACGGCGGACTCGCTCCTTTCGTTCCAGATTTTTCTGGGCGACAGGTTCTTCAAAACCGCGAATCCGTATCTTTGGATCGGGGTGTTCCTTGTAATCTGCGTTTACTGCGCGATAATCGGCATCGAGGGGATTGCGCGGTCGAGCACCGCCGTCTTCGTTATCCTTATCATAATGCTGATAACTATGGCGGTAACGTCCGCGCGGGATTTCGACCCGGTTAATATTTACGTAACCGCGCCGAAAGGAACGATAATATTCGCCGTAATAGACGAGCTTGCAAAGAACGGCGAAATCGTCGCGCTTGCGTTTTTATGCAAATATATCCCGGCGAAATTAGGGAGAACGGTTTACGGCTTGCTAATCGGGAAGGTTATCCTTACCCTTGCGGTGCTAACGCTTATTCAAGGGGTTTTGGGAGATTTTGCAATGCTAACCGATTACCCGTTTTTAGCTGTCGGAGCATACGCCGGGGTTAATTTCCTCCAACGCGCCGACGCGGTATATTTGGTGGTATGGACAATGACGGCGGTGCTTAAAACCGCGCTTTATATCAACATCAGTGCAGGACTTTTAACGGAATCTTTCCCGAAACTTCGCGGGAGTGCGGTTATATCGGCGGCGATAATCTATCTTATAACCCTGCCTTTCCTAAAGGTTGACACAACACTTTCCGCCGTTTACGGCAGTCTGCCGTTCGTTATCGCGCAGGTAATAATTGTCTTTTTAGCTCCCCTAATCGAGATAATTTTCTTACGAAAGGAGATGACGCATGAAAAAATTACTTCCGATATTTCTTATAATGGCAATCCTTAGCGGATGCACGGCAGCGGGTTTACAGGTTAACGAACGCGCTTTTGTACAGCTTTTCGGCATGGAAAAAACAGGCGGAATTTACCACGTTTATATGCAGCTTCTCGACAACGAGACGGTTGACGGCGAGGGGATAACCATTTTAGGTGCGGTCGCCGATGCGGAGCTTAAACAGGGGAAGAAGCTTTTTTTAGGGCAGATGAAACTTTTTGTCATGGGCGACGGTTTCTCAAACCTTTCTGAGGAACTTAACGTCTTTTTATCCGGCGATATCTGCCCTGCCTGTCCGATACTCTATTCGGAAGAGCCGGGGGAGATTGCAGCTTCAAAAAAACCGGCGGAAGAAATCTTAGCGGAGCTTAATGTCTATTCCTCACAGGGCAAAAGCGTCCTGACACCGCTTACGGAGATTGCCGCGAAATCGGCGGGGAATTTTACTTCTGCGGCAGTCCCGAAAGTAACCTTCGAGGAAGAAGAAATCGCTTTCGACGGATTAGTGTTAATCTCGAAGCGCGGGAAGATCGGAACGCTTAAAAATGAGGAGGCTCTCGGCTTAAAACTCCTCTGCGGCGGCATTGAAAACAGAGACAGAATTACCGTTTCGATGATAACAGACGGTGAAAGGGTTTCGGGGGAGATATTAGCGATAAAAGCGAAGCCCGAGCTTAATATGCGCGACGGCGTGCTTGTCCTTCGCGAGCGGATTAAAATCCACGCCGACATAACCGAAAAGCCGGCTGACATGAGCGAAACTGCCGCGCTTAACGCAATTACCTCATATGTGGAACAAGCCGTCTATAATGCCTATGTGATAACCGTTCAGGAAATGGACACCGATGTTTTCGGCTTAGGGAAGCTTATAAGGAAACATTTAGGCGAAGTTTACGAAAGCTACGAGCAAACCCCGCAAGTTTACCGGCAAAACAGCATCATCAGCATAGAAGCAGAAACAATATAAAAATCGCGGCGAAAAACTCGCCGCGAATTTCACGAAACCAAGAAACAAAAGCCAAAATCCCGCGCAAAGCGCGTTCTGTACTCTGTCCTCTCGCCTCTGTCTTCTGTAATTCTATTCTGCTGCCGGAGCGGAAACAGGGCAAACGTCTGCGCAAGCGCCGCAGTCTATGCATTTTTCCGGGTCAACCACATAGAGAGAATCGCCTTCGGAAATGGCGTCGTTGGGGCAAGCATCTGCGCAAGCGCCGCAGGAAATACAATCACTGCTGATTTTATATGCCATAAGTAGCACCTCATTCTAAATATTTACCATAATAAGCAAAATCAATCGCCTATCTACTGTAATAGTTTAACTCAAAATTTCACAAAAATCAAGTGATTTTTAAAATATTCATAAAAAAGTCACAAGTTTAGAGACGAGATATGAAATCGCGATAGTTAAATTTCCTCGCCGTTATAAATTCATCATCAATTGTTCTAAAGATAATCGAGGGGAGCTTCATTCCGTTGAAGGTGTTGTTTTTTACCATGGTGTAAATTGCCATATCGCAGAATACCACTTCATCGCCCCGAACAAGCGGTTCTTTGAAGGAATATTCTCCCATAACGTCCCCGGCAAGGCAGGTCCCCCCCGCAAGGATATAGCTGTGGGGCAAAGCTCCGGGCAGCCCCGCGCCGATAACCTCCGGGCGATAGGGCATCTCAAGCACGTCCGGCATATGACAAGCCGCCGACGCGTCAAGTATCGCAATTTCCTTATCCTTCACACGAATAACGTCAAGCACCCGCGTAACCAAAAATCCCGCATTCTGCGCAACAGCCTCGCCCGGCTCAAGATAAACGTCAACGTCAAATTCTTGTCTGAAATTTATGATAAGCGTTATAAGCTTCTCAATGTCATAACCCTTTTCGGTTATCCGCTGACCGCCGCCGAAGTTAACCCAGTTAACCGAGTGGAGATACTTTGAAAAATTCTTCTTAACCGCCGTCAGTGTCCGTTCAAGGACATCCGCGCCCTGCTCGCACATAGTATGAAAGTGCAGCCCGGTTATCGCCTCCGGAAGCCTTTCCGGCATATCACCAATCCTCGTCCCAAGCCTCGAATATTCCGAACACGGATTATATATCTCCTGCGAAATTTCAGAATACTCCGGGTTAATCCGCAGTCCCACTTCTTTCTTCTTATCCGATTTCTTTATCTCCGGATAATAAAGCTTAAACTGCCCCAAATTGTTAAACACTATATGATCGCAAATTTTAACAATGTGCGGGAAATCTTCCGTATTATACGCCGGCGAATATATATGATTCTCTCGCCCCGGCATCTTATCACACGCAAGCTCCGCCTCATAAACCCCCGACGCACACGTCCCGTCCAAAAAATCACTCATAAGCGGATACATCGAATACGCCGAAAACGCCTTTTGCGCAAGCAGAATTTTACACCCGGAACGTGTCGCCACATCCTTCAAAATCCCCAAGTTGCCAAAAAGCAAATTCTCATCAATTACATACGCCGGCGTTTTAAACGGATACCGCTCCATAAAGATTAGTTCTCGCTTCTGTTATTCGGTTCGTATTTGTAGCCCATCAGCTGCGCTTCTAAGTTTCTTTTCATTGCGGCGCGATAGTCATTGCGAAGCCTTGCTTGCTCTTCCTTTTCATCGGGGGAGAGCGGGGATATCTTCGCTTTTCTTGCAAGCTCGTTAATACGGGCAATCTGTATATCTGTCATTATGAAAGCAGCGCAAGGGTGTCGCGTGCGATTAAAAGTTCCTCATTTGTCGGAACAACCCACACATCGGTTTTTCCGCAGGAGATTTTTTTAAGCTCGCCGCGAGATTTGTTAGCCTGCTCGTCTATTTTAATACCGAGGAATTCGAGCCCTTCACAGGACGTCAAGCGAACATCGGTTGCGTTTTCGCCTATCCCGCCGGTAAATAAAACCGCATCTAAGCCGCCCATTGCCGCGGCGAATGCGCCGATATATTTTTTAATCTGATACGAGAGCATCTTTTTTGCAAGCAAAGCACGCTTGTTTCCGCTCTCAGCCGCCTCACCGACGTCGCGGTTATCGGAAGAAACCCCCGAAATACCCAAAAGCCCCGATTTTTTATTCATATAATCGGACATCTGCGAGGGCGTGAAGCCGTGCTTTTCCATAACGTAGGTTACGGCGGACGGATCAACCGATCCTGTACGTGTCCCCATTAAAAGACCGTCGAGAGGGGTAAATCCCATCGTTGTATCGACCGATTCGCCGCCCTTCACGGCGGTTATCGAAGAACCATTCCCGAGGTGACAGGAGACGATTTTTAAGTCCTTTATATCCTTCCCCATAGCCTTCGCAAGCGCGGCGGAAACAAAGCGGTGGGATGTCCCGTGGAAGCCGTAACGCCTTACCTTAAGTTCCTCGTAATCTTCATAGGGAAGCCCGAACATGAATGCCTCTTCCGGCATTGTTTGGTGAAAAGCCGTGTCAAAGACAACCGCCTGCGGAACACTCTCCGGCAGAACCTTCTTACACGCCCAAAGTGCAAGCGCGTGGGGGTGATTATGCACCGGCGCAAGCTCTTTCAAGTCGTCGATTTTTTGTATAATATCGTCGGTAACTATAACCGTTTTCGAGAAAATCTCCGCACCCTGCACGATACGATGCCCGACAGCCGCAATCTCGCTCATTGAGTCAATAACTTTCGCGTCCGATTCTGTCAAAACCCAAACAAGCTTCTCGAAAGCTTCTGTGTGTGTGGGGAAGTCGTGGTCGGCGTCATAGACCCTGCCGTCCGAGGCTGTATGCTTGATGTGTCCGCCGATGCCGATTCTGTCGGCGTTGCCCTTTGCCAAAACGCTCTCGTCGTTCATATCAAGAAGCTGATACTTAAGGCTCGAACTGCCGGCATTGATTACCAAAATTAACATATATTATTACACCCGTTCCGGATTATTTTTTACGTCAAAAAATCTTAACCTCTAAAGAACAATTATACCACTAAAATATTAACAAATCAATTTAATGGAATAAACTTAAAGAAAAAATTACTTTTTGTCCAAATTCAGGACATAAATTCTAAACAAATTGCTTTAATTATCTCTAACTATAATGCTGTTCACAAGCGGTAATTATGTAACCGCGTTCGCGGATTGTGTTAATTTCAGCATCGCGAATGTTATAGATGTCAATGTGGCGAATCATCTGCGCGAGGGTTGAACCCTTCATCTTTACATAGGACTCTTTAAGCGTCCATATGCGGTAGAATTCCTCATCCTTTAGCGGCGCGGAGTCGAGCATAGACCGTTCATGCTCTGTAAAAAAGCGTTTCGGCAGCCTTATATCGTAGCTCCTGATCCTTTCAACGTCGATCCCGACAGGCTTGTTGCTGTGGACGAATGCAATACAGCCCTCGGAGTGCGAAATGTTAAAGTGGAAGTTGTCAACGTCGGCGATGGCGGGCTTTCCGTTTTCGTTATAGATGAAAGACTGCGCCTTCTCGGGGATACCCGTAACCTTCGCGATACATTCGCGGGCAAAAACCGCCGCCATGAGTGAGACTACCTTGCTGTGCGGGGAGTGGAGGCGGAGGATTTTTTCGCGGCGTTCGTATGAGAGCCGCTCGAAATAGCCCTCGTATTCCTTCGGAACTTCGGTAAGGTCGGGGTCAATCTCGGGGAAAAATGTTTTAATTATCATTTTTGTCCTTTACATATCGGAAATATATTTTTTATACGCGTTAAGGTAGATAAACCCTGAAATAACGGTGAGGAGAACGGAAATCCAGAGCATTATCGTGAAGATTAACGACAGCGTAGCGTTTAAGCCTGTGTTGCCGCCGTCCATCATTATGAGTGAGACGAGGATGAATATTATTGTAACCATGGTAAATGCGGTTTTGAGTTTCCCCCAAATCCCCGCCGATACAACGATACCTTTATCGGCAACCACGAGCCGCAGCCCCGAAACCATAAATTCGCGGGCAAGGATAATTATGACGGGGATCGGGTTAACAATCTTAAGGTAACAGAAGCAGACGAGTGCCGCCGCGACTAAAATCTTATCGGCGAGAGGGTCGGCGAACTTCCCGAAGGTTGTTTCAAGGTCGTATTCGCGGGAGATATAGCCGTCCAAGAAGTCCGTTATGCTTGCGACGACGAATATTATCAGCGCGGCGATATAGTTAATTTTTACGGTAAAGATAAGCTCACCGATGCTTAGAAAAATCGCGAAAAATGGTACAAGAATAATACGGAGCATCGTCAATCTGTTCGGCAGGTTCATGCCGTAACGCTTGTTAACCGGGGGAACGTCTGCAAAATTTTCTATTACAACCGGTTCATCGTCGGATTGTGCTTTTTTCTTATCTGACATATTTATACCTCACGTTTTGTTTTAATCGTTTCGGAAGCCCAAAAGGTCAAGGTCGAGGGTTTCGGTAACATGAACGGTTACGAAGTCGCCGGGGTAAGGTTTATCGTCCGGCTCTGTTGTAAAGAAAATTTTGCCGTCAATATCGGGTCCGTCCATGTAAGACCGCCCGAAGAAACATTCGGCGTAGCGGTCGAAGCCCTCGGTAAGTACAATAATATCGGTATCGACATATTTTTCGTTAGCCTGTGCCATGATGATGTTTTGCGTGTCCATGATAATTTCGGCGCGTTGCATTTTTATCTCTTCGTCAATCTGGTCCGGGAATTCCGCCGCAGGTGTGCCTTCCTCCGCCGAATAGGGGAAACAACCGAGCCTGTCAAATTTCATATCACTCACGAATTCGCAAAGATGTTGAAAATTTGGGTAACTCTCGCCCGGGAAGCCGGTTATAATCGTGGTGCGAAGGATTACCCCGGGTATATCTGCGCGAAGTTTCGCAATTAATGTGCGAAGGCTCTGTTCATCGCCCGGGCGGTTCATGCGGCGCAAGATTTCGCCGTCGCAGTGTTGAATAGGTATGTCGAGGTATTTTACGATTTTTTCGGTCTTGTTTATCGTTTCGATAAGCTTTTCGGTAATCCGTTCGGGGTAACAATAAAGCAGGCGAATCCACTGTATACCTTGGATTTCCGCGATTTTTTCAAGAAGCTCGGGGAGTTTACATTCCCCGTATAAATCCTCCCCGTAGCGGGTTATATCCTGTGCGATAATGTTAAGCTCTTTAACGCCGCTTTGCGCTAATTCCTGCGCCTCTTTAAGGAGCAATTCCATCGGAACGCTCCGCATCTTCCCGCGGATTGACGGAATAGCGCAGTATGAACAGCGGTTATCGCAGCCCTCCGCAATCTTCAGATACGAATAAAAACTAAGCGTCCCCGAAATCCGCCCGCCCGAGAGCGGCAGGCACAATTTATCGCCGGAAAAGAGCTTCGGTTTATCGTCAAGCTCTGCAATAATTTCGGCGATTTTATCCTCCGACCCAAGCCCCACAACAGCATCAGCTTCGGGGAATTCGGCGAGGAGTTCCTCTTTATAACGCTCCGCAAGACAGCCTGTAATGACGATACGTTTTATCTTGCCCTCTTTTTTAAGGGCGACAAATTCGAGTATAGTCTCGATTGCTTCTTCTTTTGCGGACTGAATAAACCCACAGGTGTTAATAATCGCAACATCGGCAAGCGCCGCATCAGCTTCAAGTTCAAACTTCCCGTGAAGCTTAAAGAGCATCCGCTCCGAATCAACCAAATTTTTTGAACAGCCTAAAGAAACAATACCAACCTTTATCATAAAAAACCAACCCAACGCAAAGCGCAATAATCCCGCGCAAAGCGCGTTCTGTCCTCTGTCTTCTCGCTTCTGTTATCTATTTTAGCATGGAAATATATTCAAACCCGTCAAGTAAACTTTCAATCTTCGAGAATGCCGCCATTGCGCCGTTTGCAACGCAGTCAAGGGGATCTTTCGCGACAACACAGGGTGCATGAAGTTCCGTTGTGAGGTATTCCGGCAAACCCCCGAGCAAGGCACCGCCCCCGGTGAGGTATATTCCGTTTTCAAATATATCTGCAACGAGTTCGGGCGGGGTCTGTTCAAGCACCGATTTTGCGCAGAAAACTATTTCAGAAACGGTGTCGATAATTGCTTCGTATATGTCGAAGTCGGATATCTCGACCTTTTCGGGTAAGCCCCTGACGATGTGTCTGCCCTTTACGGCGAAGCGTTTTGAACCGTCGGGCTGAAAAATGTTCGTAATCGCAATCTTTGCGGCTTCGGCGGTCTTCTCGCCGACAAGGAGCTTATAGCGGCTGCTTAAAAACTTAACGATAGCCTTATCAAGCTTGTTTCCGGCGACCCGCACAGATTGCCTTACAACAATGCCGTTCATCGAGACGACGGCAATGTCGGTTGTTCCGCCGCCGAAGTCGATAACCATATTACCGTTCGGGCGGCTTATGTCCGCGCCGGCACCGATCAGTGCGGCGAGCGGCTCTTCAAGAAGCCAGACTTTTTTCGCTCCGGCGGTTTTTGCGGCTTCAATTACGGCGCGGTTTTCAACATCGGTGATGGAAGAGGGGATACACATTATAATGTCGGGCATCAGGAGCTGTTTCCCCGTGACGCGTTCGATAAAATACTGTATCATGGTTTGTGTCATGTTGTGGTCGGAGATAACGCCGTCTTCGAGAGGGCGTATAACCGTAATATAATCGGGGGTTTTCCCTTCCATACGGTATGCTTCGCGACCGACTGCGATAACCTCCGCAGTCTTTTTGTTGTAAGCGATACAGGAAGGCTCATTGAGGACAATTCCCCGCCCGCTCATCGTAATTATTATGTTTACGGTACCAAGATCAATACCTATATCCATTTGAAAGCTCCGTTTATATGCGATTAGTTTTAGCACAGACTACCGCTTTTACGTTTTTTGCCCCGGCGGCGTAAAGAAGATTTGTACAGGCAGAAATTGTCGCGCCGGTTGTGCAAACATCGTCCGCAAGGTAAATTCGCTTGCCGTCAATATCGCCTAACCCCCCGCTGTATGAGGCTTCGGCGTTGATTTTCCGATCATGCGCAGATAAAAGATGCTGCTTTTTATCGCTAACCCGAATGAGTGCGTTTTTCATAACCGGGATTGACGTAAACCGCGAAAGATAACCTGCAAATATTTCCGCCTGATTATAACCGCGAGCGGCTCTCTGCTTTTTCCCCATCGGAACAGGAACGATAAAGTCATAGTCTTTCTTAAGAAGCGGAGAGGTAATTTTCGCGCAATGCCTTGCGAAATTCCGCCCATAGGCAGCCTTAAGCGCGTATATTCCGTCAACAACGATACCCTTATAAAGATAAGCGGAGATTATGCCGCCGGAAAGAGCTTTATACTCCGAAAGCTTAGCTTCGCAGTCTTCGCAAACCGTAATATTCCATGGAATGAAGCAGTCACAGCACGGGCATCTGTTCGGGAAGATTATATCGAGAAAGAAATCGTTTAGTTTATGGTCAACCGTCATTTTTTAAGAATTCCTCAAGCAATGTATAGCGCATTGTCTGTAGATTATTATCCACCATTTCACAGACTACATTCCTCGAACCTACTATAACAAGGAGCTTTTTTGCGCGTGTTACGGCGGTGTAAAGGAGGTTTCGGCAAAAAAGTTTTGAATAACCGCCCAAGAGCGGAAGCACAACTGCATCGAATTCACTGCCTTGGCTTTTGTGTACTGTAATTGCGTAGGCAAGTTCAACTTCGCGGAGCATATCAAAAGTATAATCCGCAAGCTTTCCGTCAAAGTCAATCAGAACGCTGTCGTCTTCTTTTATAATCGAGCGGACAATCCCGATTTCACCGTTAAAAATCCCCGTTCCGCTGTCGGAGCCTTGTGTCCATACTATATCGTAATTGTTCGCGGTCTGCATAACCTTGTCATTTACGCGGAATTTATATATGCCGCCGGTGCCGGTGTCGGTAATCTGCGGATTAAGCACGTCCTGCAAACGCCTGTTTAGCGACTCGACGCCGAGATCGCCTTTCCTCACCGGGGAGAGTACCTGTATATCATCAAGAGGGGAGAAGCCGTACGCTCGCGGAAGACGGTCGCAGACAAGCTCTATGACAAGCTCCAAGGCAGCTTCGGAATCGAGCCTTTGCATAAAGAAGAAATCGGTTGCCTTAAGTTCGGGATACTGCCCCGAAACAATTTTATGTGCATTCGTAACGATGCCGCTTTCTCTTGCCTGTCTGAAAACCTCGTTTAGTGCGACAACGGTAAGTTTCCCGCTGTTAATAATATCATGGAGGACATTCCCCGCGCCCACAGACGGAAGCTGATCGCTGTCGCCGACAAGCACAAGCCGGCAATCTTTTTTAAGCGCAAGGAGAAGTGCCGCGAAAAGCTCTGTATCGACCATCGACATCTCGTCAATAACGCAGACGTCACATTCAAGAAGCCGCTTTTCATTGTGCGAAAAAACCGATTTCCCCGCGGCATCGAATGTAACTTCAAGGAGCCGGTGAATAGTCTTCGCGGAAAAACCCGTAAGCTCGGAGATGCGCTTCGCGGCTTTCCCGGTCGGCGCGGTAATTAAAACGGTTTTCCCCTGACCCTTATAGAGGGAAATTATCGCGTTGAGTGTCGTTGTTTTTCCCGTTCCCGGACCGCCGGTAAGGACGGTGAGACCGCTTGTCAAGGCACAGCCGATCGCTTCTTTTTGCTTCTCGGCGTACTTAATCCCTTTTCCGGCTTCTTCGATCTTTATAAGCTCGGTGTAATCAAATTCGTTGTGTGAATGTGATGCGGCTTTGAGGCGTTTTGCGATATATTTTTCGGCGTCATAGTATTTATAAAGGCTGATGAGTTTTTGCGAATCTTTTTCGGTAATAAATAGTGCCTTTTTTTCCGTCCCAATTTCCCACGCAAACTCCGCTTCTGTGTCTGTAACGCCCAACAATTTTATAAACTCGAAGTTGAAGCTTTCGAGGGGGAAAGCAGTGTGTCCGCCCTTAAATGAAGCATCTTTGAGTACAAATTCTGCCCCCGCTATAAGTCTTTCTTTGCTGTCGAAAGGAATTTCAAGCTTTTTTGCAATCTCGTCTGCTTTCTTAAAACTTATGCCTATATCCTCCGAACAGAGGATATAAGGGTTTTCGGAAATCATCTCTTTTGAAAACTGCCCCCAGCTTTTCCAGACAGCCGCCGCCGTCCCGGGCGATATATCGAACCCCGCAAGGAACATTGAGAGTTCGCGGATACCATATAGAAGCTTAAAATCCTCGCAGATTTTATACGCTTTTTTCTTCGATATATTGTCGAGGGTTGCGAGTTCTTCCGGGTGGTTTTCGAGTATATCAAAGGCGTTTTCGCCGAATTTATCTATAATCTGCTTTGCGGTTTTCTTGCCGATGCCCTTAACAGTCCCGCTGCTTAGGTATTTAAGCATTGCTTTAGTTCCGCTCGGGAGTTTTCGTTCGGCAGAAACGGCGTAGAATTGTTCGCCATATTTTTGATGAACAGCGAATTCGCCGTAAAGCTTAACCTCTTCGCCCTCGCTGATGCTGCCGAGTTCGCCGGTTACGGTAAGGGGCGAGCCGTGAAAATCAATGACCATAACGGTAAAGCCGTTATCTTCGTTAAAAAAAGTTATGCTTTCAACTGAACCTTCAATCGTTTCGGGGTTACTTAAAACACGTCTCAAAAGCTGCCCCCCCGATTCACCCAAATAACGGTAAAATTTTACCTATAATCTTCTTTATACAATCATATTTCATTATAGCACATGAAAGCAGTAAAATCAATAGATATTTTGAGGTAAATAAAAAATAATTTTGATTATATTGTTAATTTTTAAAACACATTTTTTTAACAAATTTATTGCCGCAATGGTGTATAATGACAGAAGAAAAGAAAAAGGAGAACATATTATGCTCTCGAAAAGAATAAAGATAAATCCGGCGTTAACCGAAACGGCAATCGCCTTCGACCCGCAGATACAGCTCGGCGGATACAGCAATAAAAGCTGGAAAATCCCCGAGGGGATTGAGCTTCTCGAAAACTCTGCGATACTCAAGTTTTATGCACCGACCGCGAAGACGGTTGCGGTCAGGCGGTATTGGTCCGAAGGACCGCTTACAGAGCTTGCAAAGGGCGATGACGGCATCTGGACGCTTCCGCTTGACAGCGAGGGTGAGCGTTATTCACCGCTATTTTTCGAGGTTGACGGCGTTTACGTCTTAAACCCGATGTCGGAAATCTGCTGGAGCCACGGTCATCCGATAAATTACATCGACTTCCCTCATAAGGGGAACGACTATTATATGTGCAAGGATGTTCCGCACGGCACGGTCCAGCGGGATATTTACTATTCTAAGATTTGTAACTGCTATAAGGGCTGTGAGGTTTATACCCCGCCCGGCTATAATAACGGGGAGTATTCCGAACTCCCGGTGCTGTATCTTCAGCACGGCTTCGGCGAAAACGAGACCGGCTGGGTACATCAGGGCAAGGTTAATTTCATTATGGATAATCTCCTTGCGAAGGGGAAAGTGAAACCCTGTATAATCGTGATGAATAACGGAATGGTTCAGACGCAAAACGGAAACGGCACGCGAAAATGGGATGCAATGACGCTTCCGTCTGTCCTTGTGAATGAATGTATACCATTTATCGACAGCCACTATCGCACCGCGACAGACAAGTGGCACAGGGCGATGGCAGGGCTTTCGATGGGGTCTATGCAGACGAGCGTTACAACCCTCACTTACCCCGAATTTTTCGGTTATGTCGGGATTTTCAGCGGCTTTTTAGGGAAGCTTGCCGAAATTTGCGACGACAATTCGCATTTTTCTTCGTTCGACAACAAAGAAAAACTTTTTTCCGACTATAAGCTCTTCTTCCGCTGTATGGGGGACAAGGACGATTTTATGGAGCAGTATAATGAAGAAAGCGAGATGCTTAGGGAAAAGGGGTTGTCCGCCGATACTTGGGGAGCGTATAAAGAGGTTATCTATTCGGGCTACCACGACTGGAACGTGTGGAGACAGAGTATTCGAGACTTTTTAGAACTAATTTTCAAGTAAATTAAAAGAGCCTGTACTAAATCTGTACAGGCTCAAGTTTTATTGGGACGTTGTTGTTACCGACGTTGCGACATAATCTTCAAAGCCGCGATATTTATCAATAATCGCCTGAACTTCGGCAACCTTGTCGTAACCTTTCGCTTCGGCGTCAGAAAGGGCAGCCTCTGCGGAGTCAAAGTCAAATAGGATAGCGTATGCAATCGCGGTGTTGCCGTAAAGCTCGGCAAATTCCGGGTCATAAACCATCGCATCTGCAAGATAGCTTAAAGCTTCAAGCGGCATATTCATTGTTATGAGAAGATTGCCCATGTTGTTATAAAGCACGGCTGTATCAGTGTTATTGGTTGAATACGAGTCAGCAAGGCGGTAACTTTCAAGGGCTTTATCATATTCGCCCAAGCTTTTCTGCGCAAGCCCCGTGAGGTTATACGCGCCGAAATAACCGCTCAGTTTGTTTTCGGCAATAATCTTATCGCAAACGGTTATTGTCTCATTATACTGCCCTGTTTTATAGTAACTTTCCGCAAGCATAAGGTCAAGTTGATATTGCTTGTAGGTTGATAAACCCTTTTCGTCTGCCTCTTTAAGCAGGGTTATTGCATCAGCATAACGCCCCTCGCCGAAAGCCTTCGCGCCGTCGGCGGCAATCTTATCACCCGCAGATTTACAGGCAGTGAAAGAAGTTATCAATAAAACGAGAGAAATCGCTGCCAAGAGTTTTTTCATATAATCACCACTTATTGTCGGTCAACCGTAAACTACACACTATCTTCGGGGAAATCATGTCAGCCGTAATAAACGCTTCCGAGCTGTATGTTGCGGTAGATTTCCTTTGCGCGTGAAAGAAGGGCAGAGCCGGTATTCGGGGTAACATCGTTTATAACATCGGTGAGGAGAGATGAGAGTATGCGCCGAATATCCCGCCCCGAAGCGCCGAGTTCCGAAATCCGCGTACCGTCAATAGCGAGCATACCGATTGTGTAACATTCACGGCTTTCGATAATATCGTCGGCGATGGATTTCATCCGTTCGATTATCGGTATGCGGTCATAACACATACTCCGTTTCGCCATGTTGTCCCCGCGTATGACTTCGGCTAAGAGCTTCCAGTTTTGATAACCGATTTCGCTTAGAAGCTTCTTGACAGATGTGCGGTCTGCAACGGGGGTAATGTAGTGGTTGCGGACGAGGAGCCTTACCGTCGTTATTGTTTGGTTATCGTATTTTAAGCCGCGCAAAATCGTGTCGGTCATATCCGCCCCGACCTCTTCATGCCCGGAAAAATGCCCTGCGCCGGTTGCATCCTGCTTAAAGCAAGCCGGCTTGCCTATGTCGTGGAATAAAAGCGCGAGTCTGACGTATTTATCGGGTTTTGCGGCACCGACAGCAACTGCGGTGTGTTTCCAAACATCGTATATGTGATACTTATTACGCTGTTCAAAGCCAACCATCGGCGCGGTTTCGGGGATAATCTGCGAGAAAACCGAGGAGTGACGGTCGAGGATTGCCGTAGCGTTTTTTCCGCAGACAAGTTTTGTAAGCTCACCGGCAATACGCTCTTTTGAAATGTTATCGAGCAGTTTTTGGTTGCGGAATATTGCCGCCGCTGTGAAGGTGTCCGGCTCAAAATCAAGAACCGACAAAAACCTAAGCGCGCGCATTATCCGAAGTCCGTCTTCGTTAAAGCGGGTGTCGGCATCCCCGACGCAACGCAAAATCCGGGCAAAAAGATCCTTTTGTCCGCCGAAATAATCAATAAGCCCTTCCTTGGGGTTATATGCCATGGCATTGACGGTGAAATCACGTCTGGAGAGGTCCTCCCGCAGATTCTCGGTAAAAATAACCGAGTCGGGGTGTCTGCCGTCGGAATACTTCCCGTCGAGGCGGTAGGTTGTACATTCGATCGGCATTTTATCAATGAGTACCGTAACAGTCCCGTGTTTTATTCCGGTATCGACTGTACGGTATTCCGAAAAAACCGCCTTAATCTGCGCGGGCAGGGCATTTGTGCAAACGTCATAGTCTTTGGGGTTTTCGCCGATTAGGGCATCTCTGACACAACCGCCGACTATATAGCTTTCAAAACCGGCTGCGGAAAGTTTCTGTAAAACTTCCCGCACCTCTACCGGAAGATTGATTAACACTCTTAAAACACCCGCTTAAGAAGGATTACATTATCCCTGTTTTGATAGAGTTGTTATATAAGCAACCTGAACCATCGGTTACTTCATGATTATCGCGCAATAGTTGCCGCCTTTTCTGATGGAGAAGGTAGCGCGTCCGTTAGTGCTGATAACGGAGGAGTCGGAGATTGAGAGTTTGCCGGTCTGGGGGTTGTAATAATAAAGTCTCACGGTTTTTCCGGCACGTTCTGCACTGAAACCTACCGAAACAATCGAATATAAACCGAAGTCAACGTCGTCGCCGATCTTCATCTGCGAAGCACTTAAAGCTCCGTCTTTGTACTTGCTGATTGCGGTTGACGGGATAGTGTTTGTGCTGTACGTAACGGTAACGTTAAGTGCCGCAGGCTCGGTTATATCCGCGCCGTTAATTGTGAAGCGCGAACCGTTATCATTCTCAAATGTAACATCAACATCCTTATATCTGATGCTGCTAAAGAATGACTGAGGAACAGATGTCTGCTTGTTCATCTCTATACGAACATCAGATCCGGCTGCGCGTCCGTTTATGTAGCTTGCGAGTGAAGTCCAGCCCTTATAGGAGGTGTTGCTCGAAAGATAAGCATCGCCGGAGCTTACAGAAGCAGAACTACCGCCTGTAGAGGGCGTTGACGGAATAACGGGAGCATATACGCCGTATCCGTATGCATAGCTTGTAGCCCTTACAACGTCGGCTTGAAGTTCAGTTGCCGCAATGGCGAGTTCCTCAGTAAGATAGAAACGTCCTGTAGCGCGGTTAAAGTAGAAGCCGGCAGTGTTTGTTGCGAGTTCGGAAACTGTTGCGCCCTTGAAAGCCGCCGCCGCTTCTGCCGAGGTAAGGTAATATTTGTTGTTGGTGTTATTTTTATAGATCGGTGTGTAGGTGTAATCGTAGTATTGACCGTTAATATAAGTCATAACGTAAGAAGTATTTCCGCCCGAGGCAGATACCGCATAAGCGTAGGTGCTGTAACGTTCGCCGTTGCGGATTGAGAAATAAAGACCTGTGCCGTTTCTTAAAACAGTGTTTACCGTTTCGCGGTTTGTGGTATGAGTTTTTGCAAGTGCCTCGGTCGGGTAGTAGTAACCGTTCCCGGCTTGATACGCAATGTATTCGTTGCCGTTTGTGGTATTAACAGCTCTGGATACGAGGTAAACGCCGTCTTCGGTACGTAAATCCCTATCAACATAGTTGCCGATTGTGTTGTCAAAATAGGTGAATCTATCGGATGAATAGGGGGTTATCGGCTTGCTGATATACGCAGGGGCAGCGGTATTGAACTGATAGTATGCCTCAAGGTTAGGGTACCAATAAAGCGCATCGCCGTAGATGTTGTCGGAAGCATATCTTAAGGCGGCACGGGGGATATAGTCGTGGTCGGCGGCGTTAACGGCAAAAGCCGGTATCGAGAGGGTTAATGCAGTCAGCGCAGCAAGAGCAATACTGAGTTTTCTTTTTTTCATAAAAAGCATCTCCGATCAATTTTTAATACATATATTTTACGGGCGAATTATTCTTGCGGTAATTTGCCGCCTTGGGTTACTTCGATATTCGGGGGGGATTGTGGATCCGGTGGAGTCGGCACTTCAACGGTCGTTAGTTTACCGATTTTTGCGGTGAAGTCAGTGCCGCTTCTTGCGATGTTTCTTGCGGCGAGGGAGTAAAGATCGCTTGAAACTGTTATGAGCTGTAAAAAGCGTTTTGCGGCGGGGATAGGGGTCTCAAACAGCTCCTTTATGTCGGAGGAGAACGGAATCGCAAGGCGGTTTTTCTGCTCTGCGTTCTTCTCGCGGGAAGCCTTTATTATCTCGACACCGCGGTCATTGAAGGCTAAAATCCGACCGAACGACGGCGGCATCATTAAGTCTGAACTAATCGCGCCGATATAAAGGCTTAAAAGAATTCTGCGGATACGCGACATTGTGTAACGCTTTGTCTTGACAAATTCGAGGAATTCATCGAGAGAAACTGCGGCTTTTCCCGCTTCAAAGAGGCGGTTTTCAAGCCCTTGTCCCACATCGGGGAGCATTGCAAGCTGTTGCGGTACGGATTTGCGGAGTAGACAGAGAAGCTCACGCTCGAGGTTGTCAAAATAACAGAGGGTTTCGTTCTCTTCGTATTCTTTAACAGCCGCCAAAGTCTCTTCGGGAACAAATTCCGATATATCATCGCCGTCTTCAATCATCTGTCTTATCTTCGAGGCAGAAGCGAAATTCTCGACTGTATCATCGGAGTCGTGGTAAGTCCCGGAACGCTTTATCGGCAAGATTTCGATACCGAGGCTTAGATAATCAATTGCCTTAATATATTCGACGGCAAGGATGTTGTTCGGGTCGTCGAAAACGTCCGCGATAAGCGGTCCGGCTTCAAGCCCGATAATCTCCTGAACAGCCTGCGGATAGGAGATACCCTGTTCTAAAAGCGGGCGGATTTTTTCGGGAGCAGAAGCTTTCGCCGAGGCATCCGCGGCAGTCTTAAGCATCTCGAGGGAAGGGTTTTCACAGCCGAACGATAATCCGTCAACACAACCGAGCGCCCCGATCATCATTATCCCGGCACGTGCAAAAAGTTCTGCCGAGGCGAGGGAATACGGCACAGGGAGTTCAAGCACAAGGTCAACGCCGTTTGCAACTGCTATTTCCGCACGCCTGAACTTGTCGATAAGCGCAACATCGCCGCGCTGAACGTAGTTACCGCTCATGACTGCAACGATATGTGTTGCTCCTGCGGCGCGAACCTGTTCGATATGGTGTTTGTGACCGTTGTGAAAGGGATTGTACTCAGCAATGATTCCGAATGTTTTCATCTTTTAAGATAACTCTTTCTTTTTCTTTTATTTTATATACATCAAAATCGGATAACCGTCGGTGTATTCTTTTATTATAGATGGGTGAAGCTTTGCGTATTCGGTAATTACTTCCGCAAGCCAGTTTTCAAGGAGACCGATAATTGAAGAGAAACTGTTTTCAAGGATTGGCTTGCAAAGAAGCGAAAGGGATATGAGGAGCTTGCCTTCCTGCGACATAATTCTAAATGGCCAAATTTGACATTCAAACGGCTTTTCATTCGAGAGTTTACAGCCGTTTTCGTCAAGCATCGGGCAGTTATATCGCTCGGGCTGGTATCTGTATTTCGGGTCTGTCTGCGGCGATTCCGTCATTACAAAGAGGCTGCCGCCCGATTCCCTCGATACAAACTTAGTCTCGGGGTAACGTTTTGATATAATCCCTCGCAGGTCGTCGTTAATTACCGGGGTTTCCCAGATGTCGTATCTTGTGAACCAACAGCAAAGCCTGCAATTCGCGCAATCTTCGCTTGTTATAAGGCTGTCTATGATTGACATTCTAACTCCCTCGCCTGATATCCCTCTTGATTTCGGGACGCCATCTGTCGCGCAGTCTTGTGTATCTCTTCGCTTTTGCGGCGCGTTCGAGCATTTCTTCGCGGAAACGTGTGCGGCGAGCTTCTCTTTCGCGGACATTCCCGGCGACAAGGAAGATGCGCTGGGCTATACGGAGGGGGAGGGCGAAATTGTCGGTTATGGTGAATCTGCCGACAGACAAGCCTCTGTTTTCTGCGGTAAAATCGTCGAAGATTATTTCATTGTCGATGGGTTTTATTGTTAACTGCTCCGCCGGCTCTTTATAAAAGCGAGCGTATTTTCCGCCGCCTTTAAGCTTGAATGTGATCTTGTTATTTCTGATAATAATATCGTCTATGTCGCGAATGTCGCATATCCAGAGTTTCTTGTGAATTTTTTTAGAAAATATTTCCATCCCGGAATATTCCGAGATAACCAAACTCTTTTCATTAATTTGTATAAAAGAGTGGGATTTATGCATACGGAGGAGTGTGTCAATGATTTTTCCGCCGAAAGCACACATTATAAATGCGTAAAGGAGCGAAATCGACAGCCCCGAAAGTATAAGCCTGTTAACAAACCTTGAAGCATCACCGGGAATAACGAAAATTATCGTTATTATAAAAGCCGCGAAGATAAATGCAATTGCCGGTATACACGCAACCAAAAGCCGCTTGTAATATCTTTGCCGGAGCTTTTGCAAAAAAGCGGGAAAGATTTTCTTATTCATCTGTAATACAATTTATCATAGTGTTTTATTTCAATACTTATGACTTCCCTCATCAATTATAACATGATATTTATCGTATGTCAAGCATTTTTCATAAATGTAAGTAAAATTATTCAAAGTTAAATGTGGTTTACATAAAATTAATTAAAAATTTACAATTTTCGCGCTTTTTTGCTTGACAAAAATTAATTTTTATGATAAACTTATAAGGTGCTTTATCGCGTTAAATCAATAACGCAGTAACGCATTAGCGCAACAAATTGCAAATTTAATTTATCCAACGATTGGGGTTTACGGTTCATGCTTTACGTAATAGTCGCGATATACATTCTTATAATGCTCGGGATCGGGTTTTGGTGCAGGAAGCACACCAATAACGTCGAGTCTTTCGTCCTCGGCGGGAGGTCGCTCGGCGGTTGGTTTACTGCTTTTGCCTATGGCACGTCGTATTTCTCAGCGGTTGTTTTTATCGGTTATGCCGGGCAGTTCGGATGGAGCTATGGGGCGGCGGCGACTTGGATCGGTATCGGGAACGCAATTCTCGGCTCGATGCTGCCTTGGATAATTTTGGGCAACCGCACAAGACATATGTCGAAGGTTCTTGAAGCGGCGACAATGCCTGAATTTTTCGAGAGGCGTTATGACTCGAAGGCACTTAAAACCGTTTCCGCCCTGATAGTCTTCATCTTCCTTATTCCTTATACGGCGTCGGTTTATAACGGCTTGTCAAGGCTCTTTAACATGGCTTTTGACATACCTTACGAATACTGCATAATTGCGATGGCGGTGCTTACTGCTGTTTATGTTATCGCGGGCGGTTATATGGCGACGGCGATTAACGACTTTATTCAAGGCTTAATTATGCTTGTCGGAATTGCGGCAGTGGTTATCTGCGTCGTTGAAGCGAAGGGTGGCTTAACCGAATCGCTCCTCGGTCTCGGGAAAATTTCGGACGCTTCTGTTCCCGAAAATTCCCTCAACACAATCTTCGGCCCCGACCCGATTAACCTTTTCGGCGTTATAATTTTAACATCCCTCGGAACATGGGGTTTGCCGCAGATGGTTCAAAAATTCTATGCGGTTAAGGACAAGCCCTCGATCGTCCGCGGAACGGTTATTTCAACGATTTTCGCGCTTATAGTTGCCGGCGGTTCATACTTCATGGGCGGATTCGGCAGACTCTTCGCCTCCGCAACAAATGAAGAAGCTCTCGAAACCGGTCGTGTAATGATTCAAAGCGTTAACGGGAAACTTTCTTACGATTCAATCGTCCCGGCAATGTTAAAATCGGCTCTGCCCGAACTTTTAATCGGCGTAGTCGTTGTGCTGGTTCTTTCCGCTTCAATGTCAACCCTCTCATCACTCGTTTTAACCTCCGGCTCAACGATAACTATCGACCTTATAAAACCGAACGTTAAAAAAGGACTCACCGACAAAAAGCAGATCCTTATCATGCGAATATTAATCGCAGTCTTCCTCCTCGTCTCCGTCGTAATCGCGCTTAACCCGAACACCTATATCACAACGCTCATGTCAATCTCATGGGGCGCGCTTGCGGGAGCATTCCTTGCGCCGTTCATGTACGGGCTTTTCTCGAAGAAGATTACCCGCGTTGCCGTTTGGGTAAGCTTTGCTCTCGGCGTAGGGATAACACTCGTCCATATGTTTATATTCAGCCTCGGCTTCTTCCCGGAACTTACTAAAGCAGCCGCTTCGCTTCCGCTTAATCTTGCTTCGCCGATTAATGCGGGTGCGGGTGCAATGGTTATAACACTCATTGTAACACCGATAGTCAGCAGATTTACGAAAGTCAAAAATACCGCTCACGTCGATAAAATCTTCGACGATTGCGGTACCTTTGAATAAAAAACCCGGTAGCATTTTGTTTCGGGGCAGTCAGCCTGACTACCCCGGAACTCTTTTTATTTTTTACACCATGTGTATTTTTTTAGCGGCGTCTGAGTGCTTGTCAATATTATAGAGCCTGTCGCGGCGGTCCTTGAAGAACTTCGGCGCAACCTTCGGGAACATCGCGTATGTTAGGACGTCTTCCGGCTGTTCCGACCATTCCGCACATTCTATTTTAAGCTTTTCAAGCTCGGGTTCGAGGAGATCGGCAGGGCGGCAGGTTATAGCCTTTTCATCGCCCAAAATCTTCTTCTTGAATTCGTCCGAAATCTCGGTAGGCGTCTTGCCGTAACGTCCCGCAACCATCTCGCGGAACTCTGAAGTAACCATCTTATAACGTTCGCCGTTAACGATATTGAACACCGCCTGTGTCCCGACAATCTGCGAAGTCGGTGTAACGAGCGGGGGATTGCCGGAGTCGGCGCGAACGCGGGGAACTTCCTGTAAAACATCGGTGAATTGGTCTTCTTTTCCGGCTTGCTTAAGCTGTGAAAGAAGGTTTGAAAGCATACCGCCCGGAACTTGATAGATAAGTGCGTTTGCATCAACCGCAAGCATCTTCGGGTCAAGCTGTCCGCTCTTTATATATTTCGCGCGGAGTGTCATGAAATAATCTCGGATTTCGTTGAGCAGAACAAGGTCAAGCCCCGTGTCGTACTCTGTGCCGGCAAGCGCGGCGACGAGAGATTCGGTCGGCATATGCGAGGTGCCGTTGGCGAGGGGTGACATCGCCGTGTCGCAGATGTCTGCTCCCGCTTCGATGCCCTTCATCATACACATTGAAGCAAGCCCCGAGGTGTAGTGGGTGTGAAGCTGTATCGGTAGGTTTGTAACCTCCTTGAGTGCCTTAACGAGAGATTCCGTGCGGTATGGCGTTAAGAGTGCCGCCATATCTTTAATGCAGATTGAGTCTGCACCTTCTGCTTCAATCTGCTTCGCGTAATCCCCAAAATATTTGTCGGTGAAGACTTCGCCGAGCGTGTAAGAAATCGCGACCTGAGCGTGGGCGCCCTCTTTTTTTGCCGCCTTAATTGCGGTTTTGAGGTTTCTTATGTCATTAAGCGCATCGAAAATTCTGATTATATCAATGCCGTTTGAAACTGATTTTTGCACAAAATATTCAAGCACATCATCGGCGTAATGCCTGTAGCCGAGCATATTCTGCCCGCGAAACAGCATCTGGAGCTTCGAGTTCGGCATTTCGCGGCGAATAATCCGCAGTCTCTCCCAAGGGTCTTCGTTAAGGAAGCGGATACAGCTGTCGAAGGTTGCCCCGCCCCAACATTCCACCGAGTGGAAGCCGATCTTGTCCATCTTTGATAATATCGGGAGCATTTCATCTATAGTCATGCGGGTAGCTATGAGCGACTGATGCGCATCACGCAGCACCGTTTCGGTTATACCGATTTTTTTTGCCATTTTTAACACGCTCCTTTTTATGAAATAACTGCTAAGATTTGGTCTGAGGTAACTGCCGCACCCTTTTCAACGTTAACCGAAGCGAGCGTTCCGTCAATCGGCGCAACAATATCATTTTCCATCTTCATTGCCTCTAAAACGAGGATAACCTGTCCCTTTTTCACGGAAGAACCGGCGGTTGCCTTAATGTCAAGGATAGTTCCGGGCATCGGTGCTTTAATCTGTGTTCCGCCTGAAACGACAGGAGCCGCCGGTGCGGGAGCAGCCGGAGCAGGAGCGGAAACTGCCGCAGGTGCAGGGGCAACAGGAGCAGCCGCGTTTTGTCCGTCGGTTTCTTCAACCGATACATCATATGCCACGCCGTTAACGGTTATATTATATCTTTTCATATATTTCTATATCTCCTAAAATGATTTTATTGCGCGTTGTGCTTACGGTTAAAGCCGTGGGCAATGCGCTTGCCGAAGGTTATATCAAGAGCGGAAGCAATCGTTTTGTACGCGGTTTCGGGGGTTAAAAGAGCGGTAATTATGCCGGAAGAAAGAGCGTTTTTCGCCGACATTTCGGACTCATATTCTGCCGCAAGTTCGCCCCGTTTAGCGGTAAGATCCTTGCACTCCTTGAGCTTGTCGTGATGTAAAAACTCGACGGCGGAGAGCGGCGCAAGGGGAGCGATAATGGCGTTTTCATACGCGTAAACCGCGTCCGCATTCGCCGAAACGAAAACCGATAATGCAGAGCCGTAAACCCTGCCGGTAACGAGCGTAATTTTGCGGGTTGAAGCATTTGCGTAAGCGGAAGAAAGCTTCACAGCCGCCTTAAGGCAAGCCGATTTTGAGAAGCCGTCCGTGTCTAAAACCGTTACAATCGGTATCGAATATGCATCGCAAATGTTAACAAATTTAGCTATCTTTGCAGAATCTTCACATTCGATTTGGTCACCCACGCCGACAAAACCGCAGATCGCGCCGTTTACAGTGCCGAACGCAGTTTTTGATGCCTTAGCGGTATCTTCAAAAAGCGAAATGAGCGAGCCTTTTTCCGCAAGCCCGGCTATAACAGCCACAGTGTCCCCGACAGGCAAGCTTTCGGGAGCATCTGCCTCGAATTCGGGCAGGGGAGAGAGGTTATTGAGCGGCAATTTTTCAAGGAGAGAAGCAGTATTCTTAAGCGACTCTTCCATATTTTCGGTTATAATCGCAACTGCGCCGTCTGTAACATCGTTTTCATTACCCGGCGCGGTGTAAATTTCCGCCGATTTTGTGGCAATGAAAAGGTCGGCGGACGCCGCAATTACCGCAAGCGAACCCGCGCAAACCCCCTGTGTAAGCGCAATCTGCGGGATAACGCCGGAAAGGTCGGAAACTTTCTTGAGGACTTTTCCGTAAAAGCCCAAAACCGCCGCGCCGTCATCTATGTACGCGCCGTTTGAGCTGTAAACAGCAACAACGGGCATACCGCTTTTTGCCGCAAAATCAAGCGACGAGCATATTTTTTCGGACGTGTTCTTGTCCATAACGCCGTCGAAAATATAGGCAAGCGCGGGCGAACCCTTAACATAACCGTACGCGGAGGTAACATTCCCGAAACCGGGGTAAATTTCGCTGTAACTGCTGTCGTCGAAAAGATTATCTAAAATCTCTTTCTCCGTCATTTTAATCTTATCGGGCATACAAAAATCCCTCTCTATATAAACTTTAGAAAAAATCCAAAATCAAATTCAGTATAACACATATCGAACGAAATTACAATAGCTTTCGCAAAATTTTAAGTTTTTGTCAATAGTTTGTACGCAATTAAAAAAACCACGCCAACTAATTAATAGTTTGCGTGGTTTTTTACTTTACTTAACCGCATTTTTTATCGCAATAATTTCTGCCGCGGTAAGGTCTCGAAAAGTCCCGGGTTTAAGCATACCGAGCTTTAGCGGTCCTTCTGCAATCCGCTTAAGCCTTACGACGGTAAGCCCTGCCGCCTCGCACATACGGCGAATTTGGCGGTTTTTTCCTTCGCGGATAACTATTAACAAAACCGAGCGTTTCGCTTCTGTTAACAAAACCTCGACATGAGCGGCGGCTGTGGTCTTTATGTCGGGTTCTTCAGGCGTCCCGAAATTGAGCTTCATGGGGAGCGAAAGCTTTGTGAGCTGTTCTTCTGTGATAACTTCGCGGATGGTTACGCGATAGGATTTCGCAATCTCGCGGGAGGGGTGCATAACCGCCTGCGCAAGCTTCCCGTCGTTGGTGAAAAGGAGCAGCCCCTCGGTGTCCTTATCAAGCCGCCCGATTGGATAAACCCGCTCGTCAACGCCAGCAAGGAGCATTGTAACATTTTTCCTGTCAAGTTCATCATTCATCGTCGTAACGTACCCGCGCGGCTTGTTAAGCATTATGTAACGCAGGGCGCGGTGCTTCTCACGCCTTAGCGGAACGCCGTTCACTGTGACAATATCTCTTGCCGTCGCGCCGTCCCCGACCTTAACGTTCCTGCCGTTAACCTTAACCGCGCCGGAAGCGATTAGCTCCTCGGCTTTTCGCCTTGAACATAAACCGCTTTCGGATATTATTTTTTGCAGTCTGATTTTTTCCATAAATTCCTTTATACATACTTCTTCAAGAAGTCTATAATCACGTAGTAGAGTGCCTTCGGTTGTTTTCGCGTTATCTTTTCGACATTTTCACCGGCAATAATCGAAACTTCGTCAACCACATTTCCGTCATATATAAATTCAGCCCTGCCGACAGTTTGCCCCGCTGTCACCGGCGCGTAAATGAATTCCGGCAAAATTATACTGCAATCGAATTCGGGGATTTCGCCCTTAACGGACATAAATATCGGTTTTCGTTCAAGGCTTAGCGGAACTTCGTCAGCATCCCCGCCGACAACATCAATCGCAAAATCTTCCGGCGCATTAAATTCCGCCTCAACAGCCTTAACCGCCTCAAAACCGTAATTAAGGAGTTTGGTATGGTCTGCCCAATCGTTCGGGGCGTCGAGTGTACAGCAGATTAGCTTTACACCGCCTCGCTCCGCCGCCGAGATAAGGCATCGCCCCGCTTCGTCCGTGAAGCCGGTTTTTACGCCGATACAACCGTCATAGAGGGAGAGAAGCTTGTTGCTGTTCGAGAGCCAACGCTTGTACGGCGGGTTTCCGTATTCAAGTTTAATGCTTTCTGTTGCGGCAATCTTCGCGAAATCGGGGTTTTCGAGAGCCGCTCTTGTGAGGATAGCCATATCGGAGGCGGTCGAATAGTGGTTTGCGGCGTGAAGCCCGGAGGGGGTTATAAAATGTGAATTGATCATGCCGAGAGTTGCCGCCTTGCGGTTCATCAGTTCAGAAAATCCCGCAGTTCCGCCGCCCAAAATATAAGCCGTCGCATTCGCCGCGTCGTTCCCGGAGGGGAGCATCATGCCGTAACACAGGTCAAGCTTTGAAACAAGATCGCCCTCAAGAAGCCCCATTGAAGACCCTTCGACTAAGATTTCAGGCCCCATAACAAATTCGGTTTCGAGACCGCCGCTTTCAAGCATCAAAAGGGTAGTCATAATCTTCGTCGTCGAAGCCATCGGAAGACGTTCGTTCTCGTTTTTGCCGTAAACAATCTGCCCGGTTTTTGCGTCAATTAAGACGGCTGCTTTCGCAGAAATTTCCGGCGGTGTTAAGGCATCTTCTTTGTTCGTGATAACGGTTGATAAAGCGCCCGAATCAGCCGACAAGGCATATGTCTTTACACCAAAAAATGTATACATTAGCACGGAAACAACGCCGATTGCGGTTATTATGCCGAAAACTTTTATAACAGCGTTCTTTTTTCTTCTTTTGCGAAACATCTAAACACTCCCGATTATATTTATATATAATCAGTTTGTGTAGTAACTTCGCCGTTATAGATGGAAAAATTTATTCGTCGTTAAAAATCTCGTCGTCGGAGGGCTTGTCTTTCTTCGAGAACATATCCTTAATCTTCCCGATAAGCTCGGGTATTGCGGCGATTGCGCCTGCTGCGCCGTTTTGTTCCTCTGTAATCTGTAAAAGCTTGACGTCTGAATCGTTAACGACAAGGAATCCGAGCGGGAGGATTGTTATACCCGCGCCGGAACCGCCGCCGAAGTAGGTTTTTTCGGACTTTGTGGGGAGATCCGAGCCGCCCGCCGCAAACCCGTACGAAACCTTCGACACAGGGATAATCGTAATGTTCCCGACCTGTATTGCCTCGCCGATAACCGTATCAGCATCGGAAAGCTCGTGAATCTTCGAGAGCGAAGCCTCAATCAGAGCCTTAACTTTTGTGTTTTCGTTATTTTCGTTCATTTTCTTAAAACCTCGATTTTTATTTAAGCGGCAGTCGCCGCACTTTTTTTAACAGTCCCTGTGAGTTCACGCCGTCTGCGCAAAAGTTTCGTTCCGATTAAAAGCCCGCTTGAGAGTAAAATATGAAGCCGCATCTTTATCATAAGCGAAACATTAACGTCACTTTCGAGCTTCCCGGGGTTTTCAAAATCGCAGTCAATATCACAGCTTTCAACATAAGTCGTCGCGAGCGAGCTTATTACCGCGATAATTCCATAGACAATCCCGCTGACAATGCCATAGTTAACGGCGGCTTTTGCGGCGTCTTCGCTGCGAATGGTAATATCTGCATATATATTATCGACAATAATTTTGCGTAAAATACGCTTTATGCCTTTGCTTGAACTGCCGTAAATAATGTCTAATTTTTCCTTAATCGACTTCGCAAGCTCAATCATTTCGGCAAGACTTCGCTTTGATTTTCCCTGAGGGGTATCGGTATCGGTCTCCGCTTCTGTTTCTGGAAGTCCTGAAACCGGTGTGTCGGCGGCGGATGGCATATCATCCCCCGATTTAGATTTTTTCTCCTCAAAAGGGAAAATCTTTATAAAGATATAGGTTACTTCAAATTTAAGCTTGCCGTCAGAATACCTAAAAGATAAAACGAGCGGCATCATCAAAAGGAACCAAATTATTGCGGCAATAACCGCTAAAATCCATACCCACATTAGCTTTCACCATCGGCGGTTGCCGGGAACGACTCGTCAATAACCGTCTGTTCGCCGCTCCCCGCCGGGATAGGCGGAAGGTCGGCAAGCGACTCAAGCCCGAATGTACGCAGGAAAACATCGGTAGTCTTATACGCGATAGGTTTCCCGGGGACATCAAGCCTTCCGGCTTCTTCTAAAAGATGCTTTTCGGTAAGGTTATTAACAAGAGATGAACTGTCAACCCCGCGTACGTGTTCGACAAAACTTTTTGTGACCGGCTGGTTATACGCGATTATGGTTAGCACTTCAAGTGCCGCCTGAGAAAGAGGCTGGGCACGCCGCATATCAAAAGCCCTGCGGATATATTCATAGTATTCCCGCCGCACGGCAAGCTGATACGAATCGTTAAGCCTTAACACCGTAAGCGCAGATCCGGTGTCTTCGTAACGGTCTTCAAGTTCGCGGATAAGCTTGTCCGCGAGGGAAATTTCAATCTTTGCCGCTTCCGCTATGCGTTCGCGGCTTATCGGCTCGCCGGAAGCAAAGAGTATCGCTTCGGCTATCGCTATTCCTTCAAAAGCAGTCAAATTGCACCTTATCTATTAAAACAAATTTCGGTATTGTCGGCGTTAAGAAGAATCCGCCCGGATTTTGAAAGCTCGAGTACCGCTAAAAATGCCGCCACACGTTCCGACTTGTCGATAATTTCATCGAACATATGGGATAGAATACATTTCCCGGTACGATACAGAATTTTCAAGATATAGACAATTTTGCTGTTAACCGAGAAGATTTTTGTCGTGACAATTCCCTCAAACGGGTCAAGCTTCGGCGGCTTTTCCTGAACTACAATATTAACCGAAGATAAAACATCGTGGAGGATCATCTTGTTATGTTCGAGGGAATATGTGTTGTCAAAATGCATCGCAAGCGGCTCGCGGACTGTAAAGGTATCTCCCTTGCATACGATCTTTAACCGTGCCGCAAGGTGCTTTATCACCGCGTATTCGATTAGCCGCCCTTCAAGCTCGCGCTTGAGAATATCTGCCGCCTGCGGTTTCGGGAGGAGCGACGCCGCCTTGATATAAAGGAGCTTCGCCGCCATCTCTAAAAATTCCGCCGCGATTTCGGTGTTCTTCTCCGCGTAGTCGTTGATGTATTCCATATATTGGTCGAGGAGAATCGAAATCGGAATATCGTTAATGTTGAGTTTGTGTTTTTGTATCAAAAACAGCAGCAGATCAAGCGGACCTTCAAAGTTATCAAGCTTGAACTTTAAAACGTCGGAGTATTCATTTTCTATAGGCATAATTTTAATATCCAAAAATAAGAAGCCAGTTAGTTAAAACTTCCATTATCTTTATAACACCATTTCTGATGCCGAGTAAAAACGTATTGAAGAACGGAAAAAAGGTAAGCGCGATGAGAATTAGAAACGAAATCCGTTCATATTTCATCACGGCAAAGTATGTTTTTTCGGGTAAGATTACCGAGAAAACCCGCGAACCGTCAAGCGGGGGAATCGGGATAAGGTTAAACACGGCGAGCATTACATTTATAAATACGCCTGTCTGAAACGCCATAAGAATAACATATCCGACACTGTTCAAATTCGCCGGCGCG
The DNA here is from genome assembly GCA_031262105.1 of Ruminococcus sp. Lineage (GTDB taxonomy): Bacteria > Bacillota > Clostridia > Oscillospirales > Ruminococcaceae > JAISGY01. The sequence goes on from JAISIH010000052.1 coordinate 58,615, forward strand.
ATACCATACGCAATTCTGAAAAGAATCATAAAGATGTAGGCTAAAAGCAGGTTTGAAACAGGTCCGGCAAGGGCAGAGAGTGCGAAGCCCACACGCTTGTTGCGGAAATTATTCGCATTAATCGGAACGGGTTTCGCCCAGCCGAAGCCTGTAAAAAGCATTAAAACAGAGCCGAAAAGGTCAAGGTGTTTAAGCGGATTGAGGGTAAGCCGCCCCATTTTATAGGCGGTGTCGTCCCCGAGCTTATAGGCGGCGAAGGCGTGGGCGCACTCGTGTACGGGGAAACAGATTAGCATGAGAACAGCATAGACTATCGTCTGTTCGAGTTCGAGCAAAAAATCCGCCCCCTTCTCTTCATTTTAACATATTTTAATCGCTATTGCAAGCAGTTTTTGTAAATTATACAACAGTTTTCACAAAAATATCGTAAACTGCATTTACGGCGGTTTCAAAATCATCCTCCGCAACACCGATAATGACGTTAATTTCGCTCGAGCCTTGGTCAATCATCTTGACGTTAACGTTAGCGTGGGCGAGTGCGGAAAAAATACGCCCGGCTGTGCCGCGTGTGCGTTTCATGCCCCGCCCCACAACCGCGATAAGGGCGAGGTTATCCTCAACCGTTAAAACATCGGGGTGGACACGTTCGCGTATTTCGTCAATGACGTCGGTTTGTTTCGGCTTAAGGGCGTCTGTCGAGATTATAACCGACATTGTGTCAACCCCCGAGGGCATATGTTCAAAGCTTAGGTTGCTCTTTTCCAAAGCGCGGAGTACATTCCGCCCGAAGCCGATTTCCGCATTCATCAGATCCTTTTCGATATTGATAACCGAAAAGCCCTTCTTCCCCGCGATGCCGGTTATGGTAAATCTGCTGCCGTCCTTCGCTTCATCAACAATCAGGGTGCCTTTATCGGAAGGTTTATTCGTGTTGCGTATATTAATCGGAATTCCGGCAGTCCGCACAGGGAAGATTGCTTCTTCATGCAAAACCCCCGCGCCCATATACGAAAGCTCGCGAAGCTCCTTATAGGTAATCGTTTCGATAGGCTCGGGATTTTCGACAATTCGAGGGTCGGCGACGAGGAATCCCGAAACATCCGTCCAGTTTTCGTAAATTTCCGAACCGCTCGCTCTTGCGGCGATTGACCCGGTTATATCGGAGCCGCCGCGTGAAAACGTCTTAATCGTGTCGTTGGGCATTGCGCCGTAAAACCCGGGTATGACTGCTCTGCCCGCTTTTTTTAACCTTTCTGAAAGAACAGGATAGGTTGCGTCCGGGTCGAACACGCCGTTGTCGTTAAAGAAAATGCAGGAGGCAGGCTCGATAAATTCAAACCCGATATATTTTGCGAATAAAAGCCCGTTAAGGTATTCGCCGCGGCTTGCGGCATAATCCCGCCCGGCACGGTGTGCAAAAGCATCCTTGATATTCTCGAATTCTTCATCGAGAGAAATGTCAAGGTTAAGATCGCGGATTATCGCGTTATACCGCTCCTCAATCGCCGCGAATTCGTCCGCAAAAGGGATACCCCTCGCAGCCTTCGCGTAGCAGTCGTATAGCATATCTGTAACTTTGCTGTCGTTTTTATCGCGCTTTCCGGGTGCGGAAACAACGACAATGCGCCGCTTTTCGTCCGCTAAAACAATATCGCGGACTTTTGAGAACTGAATCGCGTCCGCCATTGACGAGCCGCCGAATTTTACTGTTTTCATTAAATCTCACCGTTAATATTAAATTTGTTGATATTTATTTTATGTAATATTTTCTATTTTAAGAAGAAGATCCTTTGAAAATATGCATGAAAGGGAGGTGTCGTCCCG
>JAISIH010000010.1 GCA_031262105.1 Ruminococcus sp.
GACCCGCCCCTCTCCCCCCAAACCCCCCACTCCCGGACTTTAAAGGGGTATTCATATTTGAAAACGTAAAAACCGCAATGAAGCGGGTTTTTTGTTTTACTGTGAAATTGGAACAATGATATGACATAAAAAGTCTTTGCGGGGGGTCTGGGGGGAGCTTTCCTCAGAAAGCTTCCCCCAGCGCATCCCTAACGTACTCTCTTTATGTGATAAACTCGACGTTTTGAGGTGCTGCGTATTGTCGGGGTTGACCGCGTGTACATTGCTGTGATGCTTAGGAGACCGCCGAAGTTGAAGGTGTTTGCGCCTGAGGCTACTACGTCGGCGAAGGTGCTGCTTGAGGCGTCGGTGATTTGGTCTTTGTAGATTACGAAGGCGTAGGGGGAGAAGCTTGTGCCGATGAAGGAGATTGTCCATGAGCCGTCGATTTCGGTGAGGGTTGAGGGAAGGATTTCCATCTGCCCGCCGTCGTTGATGTGGAGGACGTTGATGTAGTCGCGGTATTTGGCGAGCTGGTCGGGGACGGGGAGGGTAAATGTTACGCCGAAGCCGGGGCTGGGGACTGCTTCAACGCGGCTTTCGTCGTAGTAAACCTTGATGTCGAAGGGGTAGGCGATAAAGCTGTCGAGACCGTTTGCGTAGCCTGAGAGGGTGTTGCGGACGGCGTTTGTTGCGTCAGAGCCGGAGCTGATGTAGATGTCAACGTCCTTGTCGTACGCGCCGTGGTTGGCGAACGCGGAAGCAAGCTCGGAGTGGTCCATGCCGTACGGCAACGCGCCTTTTATTTCGATAATGCGGTCGAGGTCGGTGGGCGAGCCTGTTGTGGGGACGCCGACGACGGTCATTGAGTATGGCGAGAGGGTTTGCTTGTTGTTGATGTACTTATAAGCGGCAACCATGTAGGTGTAGCGGGTGCCGTTAATTAGATTTGTGTGGATATAGAGCGGCTCGGAGGTTACGGCGAGGGGTTCAAACTGAATAAGCGCGTTGTTATAGAGGTAGATTATATAGCCCTCCGCGCCGTCCACTTCCGACCATGCCACGTCTACTTGGCGGTTGCCGTTCGTAGCTGTGAGGTCCTGCGGTTGAACGAGGGTCATGCCGATTGTGACGGTAATCGCTTCGGAAGTACGCCCGGCGGGGGTTGCGCCGTTTTGCCCGAGGCGGTTTGCGGTTACGGAATAGGTCCAGACTTCGCCGTTTAGGAGTCTGTCGTGGACAAATTTGCCGGTTGAGGTGTTGAAGGTGAGGTCTTGGTTGCGGCTTGTCGCGTGGACGGTGTAGCTATATGCGCCTTCGACCGTCTTCCAAGTAAGCTCCGCCATGCCATCCGTCGTCACAACCTTAAAATCGAGAGGTGCGGGGAGGGTTGAGGTTGTGTCGGCGGTTGAAGCGGTTGTGGTTGTTGTGGTGGTTGCGGCGGTAGTTGTGGATGTGCCGCCGATTGTAACGGACTGGGTTTCGGTCGGCGCAGAGTAATTATAAACGCCGCTCGCGCTGACTGTATATGCGACAACATAGTAACGCCAAACGTCGCCGGAGCGAAGATTTGCGTGTTCAAAACCCGGCGAGGAGACGTCAAATTGATTTGTGCCGGAATTCCCCGAAGCATAAACGATATAACCGTTCGCGCCTGTTACAGCCGACCAGTCGAGGGAAGCTGACGTTCCGGAAGTAGTTACGACGAAATCGCGCGGTTTCATCAAGAATGAGCCGTCGCCGCCGTCATCTCCTCCGCCGCCGCCTCCGCCGTTACCTTCGAGGGTTTCTTCAAACGACGGGTCGGAGTCTTCAAACATTTTTGACGTGTCGTAGGCGATTACATAATAATGCCATAATTTGCCGTCTGTAGGTATGGTAAAGGTTGAGTTCGTCGCGGTAATGCCGCCCTTAACCGTTAACGGCGCGGACGGGTCGTCAGCATAAGCCATAACGCGGTACGCAAGCTTCGCGCCGCTTCCGTTGTCGGGAGCAGTCCACGTCATATTTGCAGTTCCGTCTGTGTTCGCCTTTATTGTTACATTCATGGGGGAGTTGAGTTTCTTTTGCGGGATAGAGCCCATCAGGACTTCGCGGCTTTTTATATTCTGATCCGTCGCCGCATAAGAGGCAACGTAAAAGTCACAGTTGGTCGTTCCGCCGGGAATTGAAACGGTATATGTAAGCGCGGTAGTGTCAAATGGAGAGCCGAGGATATTCTCGCCTGCGGGGTTTTTAACGTAGACGAGATAACCGCCGACAGCTACCTGACCGGCACCGGGCTTTGCTTCAAGCCATGTTACAACAGCAGTTGCACCGTTAACGGCGACTCCGCCGGGGGAGGGTGCGGGGATTGAAACTCCGGCGGTCGCGGTTTGAGCAAGAGAAGCCCCCGACATAACCTGAACACGCTCGAGGCTTCCGGAAACAATCTTTCCTGTACCGATAGTTTTCCGCGCAGTTACGCGATAACGATACGCCTTGTTATTCGTTAAGCCGTCGTCAATAACGGTCGTTCCCGCCGAAATTATCGAAGTCCATGTCGGAATAAGACCGCCGCTGTCCGGCTCGCCGCGTTCAAGCTGATAATCGTCCGCGATAACCTTATTCCAAGTTACGGTAATTTGGTTCTGGTCGGCAACAAGCGGGTTAAGCGTGGGCGTTTCGGGAGTGCCGCCGACGGTTACTCTAACGGGGTTAGAGGGTTCTGAATAGATGTTTGAGGAGTTCATTGCTTCGACGGTTAGTTCGTATGTACTGCCGTTTCTGAGTGCTGTGAGTTCGTATGCGTTGCCGTTGATAAAATCTATGTTGTTAAGGAGAATTGTCTTTTTCTGGGTTGTTCCCCTGTTGCCGCTCGCGTCAATCTCGGTATAATTCAAAATGTAACGCGAAACGCTGCCGGCGGGCGATTCAGTCCAGTACACATACGCCATCTGGTCTGCCGGGGCGGCTTGAACATTTTGGATCTTCGCGGGGCGGGCAACATTTCTTGTGGTTATAATTAACTGTGCTGACTCTATATTGTCTTGATTCGGTTTTCTGTAGGCGGTTATGACGTAGTTATAAACTTCGGCAATGTTTGCCAAATCGTCTGTATACTGCGATACGGAATTGCTTATCGGGACGGTTATATCCGCCAAATCTTTGAGCTGGGCAAGCGTTAACGCGGTCGGGTCGTCAGACAAAATCCCGCTTGCGGGGTCTGCATTAGCCGCATCAATCGCACTCTGCGGAACACGATAGAGCAGATACCCGGCGGTTTCTTCGTCAGCGTTCTTGATGTTTTGGTTATCGTTCCAGTCAACGGTTATGGAATTTTGCTGAATGACAAAAGGAATATTCGCCGCCCTCGGAGTATCAATCTCCGAAACGACCGTTGCGGTATCGTAGGTTTCGTGCCTGTTATTCGAGAGTACGTAATATTTGTCTGCGTTGTTGTTCTGATAAACCGAGTATTTATCGGTTACACCGTGGTAGGCTACAACGGAATAGTCATAGATGGAACTCCTTATAAGGAGCGTGTCGTTGGTCTGTGTCGAGTCCGAACCTTGAACGGTTTTTATGTATTCCTGTCTGCCGGTGTCGCGGTTTGTTCTCCAAACAACGTAACCGTCCGCGCCGACAGATTCATCCCATCTTATTATTACGTCATTTCTTGTAGGTGTTGCGGTATTTTGCGCTACAATATTGCCCGGAGGTGATTGTAATGCACCCGGAGTCGCGGAATAATACGGCGTTGTCTGCTTTGTAAGAATTTCATAACCTGTGCTGTCTAAAACATATTCGACTTTTCGGGGCGAGCCGGGAGTATCTATGATATAACCGCCGTTTACAAGGTCGGGTATAGGGTTTCCGTCGCTGTCAAGTTTGTATACAGGCAATACTGCGGGAGTAACAATTTTTTTGTACTTCGGTATAACTATATAGCCTTCCGCTCTGAAAGTGTATTTTTTTTCAGGGTCAAGGTCTTCAACTAAGTCTTCTGCAAGTCCTTTAGGGTCAAAGTTATTCGCGGTACTTACAGTTTCAGCACCGTCGTCAACTCTGACATAAAGCCTTACCCCGGTAAAGTCTGCCACAGGTACACCGGTAATGACGCCGTTGGCGTCTCTGGTAGTTCCTTCGTACTGCGGCGTTAAAAGCACCGTTGAATAACCGAAACCCATACCGGGTTCATACCATTCAAGTTTCGGGGTTCTATATGGAGTATCCGGATTCAGATCTTTTTTATGAACGTAATATGTAGTGCCGTTAACATCTACAGCCTGTTCGTTTGCCTCGTCTGCCTCGTTCGTAAGTGCATTATCCCCCGGAGCCGCCGAAACATTAAGCCCAACAGCCGGTAAAAAAGTAAACACAAAGCAAACGCTAAGCATAGCCGAAATTAAGCGGGCATATGTCGGGCGTTTTGAGGGCTTCGCCTTTTTTTCGGGCGGGGTATCTATATGTATTGGCTCATTAGGCATGACAGGCACGGCAGCAGACGTCCGCGCAGGGCTTTTAACCGCCTTTTCATGTCTTTCCGAATTCGGCAAAATCATCGCGACACGTAAAGCTATTCCGTAAAAAACCCGCACGAAAAACGCTGCGACAGCGCAGGGCAGAAAGAGCAAGAAGCTTTCCTTCCCTTTATCCTTTAGTTTTTTTAATATTTTTCTTTTTTTAGCAAATTCCACAGTGGAATTCCTCCGAAAAGTAGAGATACTTTTATACATATACGATTATATCATATTTTAGGCGATTTGTAAAGAGAAAATTTGCGGAAATTCAAAAAAATTTTTATTTAGAGTTTATTAATAGATTTTACATGAATTTTATCAAAAATAATGTAAACTATTATAAGGAGATGAGAAAATGAACATAATAAAAGCGGATAAAACATATATTAATGTATTGACGGATTTCAGGCTTGAGTATCTTTCGGTCGGTCACGCGCTTTCGGAGGCGGAGCGGGAAGCCTTTTCCGCACAGATTCGCGGCTATTTCGAGCGTAATTTGGGAAGCGTTTGCGAATGTTTCTTAGCGGAAGAAGGCGGCAGCTTCACGGCGGTGATTTTCCTCATAAAATGCGAGAAGCCCGCGAATTTTGCATTTTCAAACGGAAAAACTGCAATGTTAATGAATGTTTACACCAAACCGGAATATCGCAAGAGGGGCATCGCCTCACGGCTTTTAGACGCGGTAATAGACTATGCAAAGTCACAGGAAATAACCTGTATCGACCTGTCAGCCACGGTTATGGGGCAGCCGCTCTACCTAAAACACGGCTTCAAAATGCGCGGCAACGGGAACTCGGAGATGCGGCTTAAACTGTAGTGTTGTACAATATGCACAAAAAAGAACTCGAAAAATATGAATAATTTTATATTAAAACTTGCATTTTGCTATTGACAACATCTTTGCGGCGTGATATAATAATAACATAACAAGCAGGCTTTCGACGAAACAATACAGTACAACAGCGTACATATTGAGGATAGCCCTCTCAATGTGTGCGTTTTAGTTTTAAGCCAAAAATCGGCAATCGTTGCAAGTTCGCGTTATACATAATTCATTTGAAAGAATATGACGTATAACTTGCAATTAATCCGGCTTGTATATTATAATAGTATTAAATTTTTGAGGTGATTTTATGGATTTCACAATTTGGTTCCTGCTCGGTGCGGCTCTTGTGTTCTTCATGCAATGCGGCTTCGCTATGGTAGAGTCAGGATTTACCAGAGCTAAAAACGCCGCGAACATCATCATGAAGAACCTTATGGACTTCTGTTTCGGCGCGCTCTGCTTCGTTGTCCTCGGCTTTTCAATCATGATGGCGGAAGATTACCTTTTCGGTTTCATCGGTGTTCCGAACCTCGGTATCTTCACAAATTACGAAGCGTTCGATATGCAAAGCTTCGTCTTCAACTTAGTCTTCTGCGCAACGGCTTCGACTATCGTTTCCGGCGCAATGGCTGAACGTACAAAATTCTCGTCATACCTTATCTACTGCATAGTAATCTCCCTCGTTGTTTACCCGATTGAAGCGGGCTGGATTTGGAATCCTAACGGCTGGCTCGCACAGATGGGCTTCATCGACTTCGC
>JAISIH010000058.1 GCA_031262105.1 Ruminococcus sp.
GGGACCGCTGGGGGCTGCGTGGGGGGGGAAACATATCAAAATAAAGGTTTCCCCCCCAAACCCCCCTTTCTAAAGACTTTCGTCATTATTATTGTTCGATTTTACAGCGAATACGAAAGCCGCAAAGAAAACTTGCGGCTTTTTTTGTTATCCTATTTTTGTTATGTCGAATGGTGTTCTCTGATATACGCAGTAGTTTAGCCAGTTTGAATACATTAGGTTTGCGTGGCTTCGCCATGTGAAGTTCGGCACTTCATCAGGCTCATCATATGGGAAATAATTCACCGGCAACTGGATTTTTTCGCCTTTTGAGAGGTCGCGGAAATATTCGTTTGCTAATGTGCTTCGGTCGTATTCCATGTGTCCCATGACGTAGATGTTCCGCTCGTTGTTATCGACCGCGATGTGAACGCCGGAGACGTCCGATTCGGCGAGGATTAATAAGCCGGCTTTTTTTATGTCGGCGGCTCTTACTTCGGTGTGGCGGCTATGGGGGACCCAAAACGCCTCGTCGAAGCCTCTCACGAGGGGGTTCATGCCGTCTGCGGAATAGCTTTCGGGGGTGAGGGTGTGCTTAAAAATCCCGAACATCTTGTGCCTTAGGGGGAATTTCGGGATGCCGTAGCGGTAATATAGTCCGGCTTGGGCTCCCCAACAGATATGCATTACAGAAAATACATGAGTTTTCGCCCAGTCGAAAATCTCGGTCAGCTCCTGCCAATAGTCAACGTCCTCATAGGGGAGGTTCTCGACGGGGGCGCCGGTTACAATAAGCCCGTCGAAATAGTCATTTTTGACGTCCGCAAAGGTTTTATAAAACTTCGTGAGATGCTCTTCGGGGGTGTTTTTTGAAATATGGCTCCCGGTCTGTAAAAGCTCAATATCCACTTGCAGCGGCGTGTTAGAAAGAAGCCGCAAAATCTGCGTTTCGGTCTCGATTTTTTTCGGCATGAGGTTTAAGATTGCGATACGAAGCGGTCGAATGTCCTGAATATCGGCAGTGTTGTCCTCCATGACGAAGATATTCTCGTGGAGCAGCATTGAAAACGCCGGGAGATTTTTTGAAATTCGTATAGGCATAATTTAGTTAAATTTGTCCTCCTTTAGGCTTGTCACATTCAAAAATGTTAACGCCGCCTTTTTTTGCGGTTATCATAACACTGTCAAAAATTTCATTAAGCTTCTTTAGATGGCTTTTTGCGCCGTGCTTGTCGGCGATAACTATATAAAATTTCCCGCCTGTTTTAAGATGGGCAGCCGATTCCTCATAAAGCCTGTAGCAGACGTCCTTCCCCGCGTGTATCGGCGGGTTTAAGGTTATAATATCGAAGTTTTTTGCGATTTTTTCAAAGCCGTCCGACTTGACTACAGCGGCGTTTACGCCATTTTGCGCGGCGTTTTTTTCGGCGTAAGAAACCGCCTTTTCGGTTACATCGGACATTGTCAAATTTATGTCAAAACCTCGCGCAAGGGTTATTCCGATAAGCCCATATCCGCAGCCGAGATCGAGCAAATCCGCGCCTTTTTGCGGCTTAACATTGTTAATGAGAAAGAGGGAATGTCTGTCTGCCTCGCCGTGGGAGAATACCCCTGCGCCGGAGGTGAACCTTAACTCACCGCCGCCATAACGCAGTGTGAATGTGGTTTCAATGCCCGACGGCTTTTCGTCGGTGAAATAGTGTGAAGTCATAGGTTAACAAATTTTCGTAAAATTTCAAGCCCTGTCTCGCCGCTCTTTTCGGGGTGAAACTGCGAACCGAAGGTATATTTTCCGTCCCACACGAGGGCGGTTACATCAACCCCATAGCTGACGGTTGCGGCAAGGTGTTCGTTATTTTCGGGGAAGCCCGCGAAAGAGTGTACAAAATAGACGTACGCTTCATCAGTGGTTTTCAGTATCGGGCAGTCTCGCTTAATTTCAAGCTTATTCCAGCCCATATGCGGTATAACCCTGTCTGTAACAGGGATTCGCCTTACCTCGCCGGGGATAAGCGCAAGCCCCTCCGTCTCGGCGAATTCATAGCCTTTTGAAAAGAGAACCTGCATACCGAGGCATATCCCAAGGAAAGGTTTGCTATCTGCACATTCTTTCAAAACGCCGGTGAGATTCTTTTTGCAGAGGCTTTCCATCGCCGCCGGGAACGCGCCTACCCCCGGCAGGATAACCCTGTCGGCTTTTTTTAGGACTGCTTCGTCGTCGGTTAAAACGCAGTTTTCGCCCAAGAAATCAAGCGCGTTCTTCACCGAAAATATATTCCCCGCGTCGTAGTCTACGATTGCGGTTATTCCTGTTTTTGGCATTATAGCACTCCCTTGGTCGAAAGAAGCGTGTCGGACGGTTTAACCGCCGCCTTAAGCGAATACGCAAGAGCCTTAAAGAGGGCTTCGATTACGTGGTGGTCGTTTTTGCCGTACATCTTTTTAAGGTGGAGGGTTATTCCGGCGTTAAAGGCGAAGGAACGGAAAAATTCTTCCGCTAAAAAGCAGTCGAAATCGCCGCAGCGTTCGGAGTTAAAGTCCGCATCGAAGACAAGATAGGGGCGGTTAGAAATATCGAGGGAGCAGAAACCGAGTGCCTCGTCCATCGGTATAAACGCGCTGCCGTAGCGGGCGATTTTTATTGGCGGTTTTTTCGTTATGTCTACCCAGCCCGGCTCGTTCGTTATGCCCGTTTCCGCCAACGCCTTCGCGAATGCTTGTCCCAAGACGATGCCGGTGTCTTCGACGGTGTGGTGGGCGTCGACGTTCAGGTCGCCCGCCGCCTTTACCGCAATATCAATCCCGGAATGTTTCGAGAGGGCAGTTAGCATATGGTCGAAAAAGCCGATGCCGGTTAGAATATCCGACACGCCGCCGCCGTCGATATTAACGCTGACGGTTATATCCGTTTCGTTCGTTTTTCGGGAAATTTCTGCTTTTCGCATATTTTTACCTCTATTCCGCTTCGCAAATCTGAGCCAAAATCTCGGTCAGTGCCTTGACAAGTTCGGCATTTTCGTCGTTAGTGCCGGAAGTTATCCGAATATAAATCCCCATGTAGCGGATTGAAATGCCGTATTCGAGGAGCTTTTCATAAATTTCCAAGCCTTTTGAAGTCTTGATAAACACGAAGTTCGTCACCGAATCGTAGACTTTATCAAGGCAAGGGTATCTGTCCGAAAGCTTTACAAGTTCCTCTTGAAGCTTCTCCCTCGCGGCAACTATGTATGCAATATTCTTTTCGGCAATGTCGCGGTGCGAGAGGACAATCCGCCCGATTTCCTGCGAGAGCAGGTCGGTGTTGTAGGGCGATTTCGCCGCACGCAAAGCCCCCGTAATGAGTTCCCCGGCGACAGCGAATCCGAGGCGTACCCCCGCCGCGCCGAGAGCCTTCGAGAGGGTTTTAAGGACTATTACATTGTCGAATTCTGCTATATCCGGCAGAATACTCTCCGTCCAGAAGTCCATATACGCCTCGTCAACGATAACAAGGCAGAAAACGTTTTTTATAAGCCGTATAATCTCCTCGCGCTTTATCCCGAGGGAGGTCGGGTTACAGGGGTTTGAGAAGATGACCGCCTTAATTTCGTTGTTGTTGCAGTATTCGATAATCTTCCCGACAGAAATTGTGTTATAGAGGTCGTCTTTTTGCATTACCGTAACATTTGTTTCGTAAAGTTTCCCATAAAATGCATACATGGAAAAATCAGGCGATAACGTTAAAACCTTGTCGCCCTTTTCGAGAAAACAGGATGTGATAATGCTTATAAGCTCGTCGGAGCCGTTCCCGGCGGTTACGCAATTTTCGGGAACGTTATAAAATTTCGCAAAGGCTTTTATCGCCTTGTTCGCGTACGGGTCGGGGTAGCGGTTAAGCGAAAGTTTCCCGACACCCTCCGCAATCTCCTCGCGGAAAAGCTCGTTAATATTAAATGGTGACTCGTTCGCATCAAGGATTATCCGCGACGTTCCCGCCGCCGGGTCATAACCTTCAATCTTGCGAAGTTTTCGATTAAGTTCGTACATAATTAACCTCTTATGCTTACGCTGTTTGCAGTATTTGCACACGCTAACCGCGTATGCTTACGCTGTTTGCGTGTGCGTCAAGCCCTTCTTTTCCGGCAATTGTTAAAATATCGTCTTTCGCCGCCGCCAAAGCCTCTTTAGTATAGTATATGAAACTGCTCCGCTTTGTGAACGCGTAGACGGAGAGGGGCGAGAAGAACGCCGCCGTGCCTGACGTGGGGAGGACGTGGTTAGGTCCGGCGTAATAATCCCCCAAAGCCTCGGGGGTATACGCGCCTAAAAACAGCGAGCCGGCATTGTCAATTTTTCCAATATAAGACAGCGGATTTTCAATTTGCAGTTCAAGATGTTCCGGCGCGAAATCGTTCGCAAGCTCTATCGCGCTGTCAATGTCCGGCATAATTATAACCGCGCCGAAATTCTCAAGCGATTTTTGCGCAATCTCTTTCCGCGATAATTTCTCGAGCTGTTTTTCAAGTTCTGTTATTGTCTTATCTGCAATCTCGCGGGAGTCGGTTATTAACACCGCCGAAGCGATCGGATCGTGTTCTGCTTGACTTAGCATATCCGCCGCAAGGTATGCCGGATTCGCGTTCCTGTCCGCGACAACTAAAATCTCGGACGGTCCGGCAATCATGTCAATGTCAACCGTCCCGAACAGGATTTTCTTCGCCGTCGCAACATAGATGTTGCCCGGTCCGACGATTTTATCGCACTTCGGGATAGATTCCGTGCCGTAGGCAAGAGCCGCCGCAGCCTGAGCTCCGCCGCAAAGGAATATTCTGTCAACGCCGCAGAGTGCCGCCGCAACGAGTATGTCGGGGTTCGCCGTGCCGTCGGGGAGCGGCGGTGTTACCATTATTATTTCGGAAACCCCGGCAATCTTCGCCGGAATTGCATTCATCAAAACGCTCGACGGATACGCCGCCCGCCCGCCGGGAACATAAAGCCCGACACGCTTAAGCCCGCGGGTACGCTGCCCCATAATACAGCCGTTTTCCATCGGGACTATGAAGGACTGCTCCTTTTGACGTGCGTGAAAATCGGTTATGTTTTCAATCGCGGACAACATCGCATTGACGTAATTTTCGTCTGCGGCGGTAAGCGCGTCGTTAATCGCCTCGCGCGGCACCTCAAAATACGCCGGCAATTTTCCGTCGAATTTCTCGGTAAATGCGTTAACAGCCCTGTCGCCGCCCGTTCTGACCGCTTCGATAATCTCGGAAACGACGGCGGTAACTTCCCTGTCCGTCGCCACTCCCCGCCCGCGAACGTCCGCGAGGTAGGCTTTTTCAGTCGCACCGTCGCCGACAATGCGTTTTATATTCATGTTAATTCTTCCCTTCAATTGCCCTGATAAGTTTTTTGATGCTCCCCGAATACATCTTAAGGCTAACGCGGTTCGCGATTAGTCTTGCAGAGAGGTCGGTTATGTCGAAATAGACTTCAAGCCCGTTTTCAACGAGCGTCGAGCCTGTTTCGACAATATCAACAATCGCGTCCGAAAGCCCGAGGAGCGGCGCAAGCTCAACCGACCCTTCAATCTTAACTATCTCAATATCAGCACCAAGCGCGTCAAAATAACTTCTTGCAACGCCCGGATATTTCGTCGCAACCGTCTTAATCGCCGTGTGGTTCTTCATTCCGGCTTTTCCGGCAACGGCGAATTTACACTTCCCGAAGCCCAAATCAAGCACTTCAAAAAACTTCCCGCCGTCCTCTAAAATCGTGTCTTTCCCGACAATTCCGAGGTCGCAAACCCCCGATTCAACGTAGGTTATAACGTCGTTCGGCTTCGCAAGAACGGCTTCAAAGTTAAAGTCCGTGCCGCGAACGGTCAGGATTAACCGCCTGCCCTTATCGTGAATTTCGGTACAGTCAAAGCCCAGATCCTCAAAGAGTTTAACGGCGTTCTTCTCGAGCCTGCCTTTTGTTAACGCAATTCGGAGGGTATGTTCGGGGGCAACGCTTGAAATCTGCGATGAGAGTTTCG
>JAISIH010000019.1 GCA_031262105.1 Ruminococcus sp.
GCGAAGTATGCGACACCGCTTGAAACGGTGCGGATAATGGCGGCGTGGGCTTCCGTCCCGGCACAGCTTGCCAAAGACAACCGCAAGTTTCAATACAAGGTGATAAAGTCAGGAGCAAGGGCAAGCGAATACGCCGTAGCTCTCGACTGGCTCACCGTCGCCGGAATGATTAACAAATGCGTTCATGTCACCGAAGGCAAATACCCGCTCACGGCGTATGCTCAAAACGACGTTTTCAAGGCCTATATGCTTGATTGCGGTTTGCTCTGCTCGAAGTTTGATATTGCCCCGAATGTGATTATCAACTCGCCGCACAGCTTCGACGGTTTCAAGGGTGCGATTGCCGAAAACTATATCATGCAGGCTCTTGTTGCAAATGGAGTAACGCCGTACTATTGGGAATCAAACGGAAAAGCAGAGGTTGATTTTGTTGTCAGCAATAAAAATGGGAATGTCATTCCGATTGAGGCTAAATCAGCTGAAAACGTCCGCTCAAAAAGCCTTCGGACATATCGCGAAATATATAAACCCGAGTTTTCATACCGCATTTCGGCGAAAAACTTCGGGTTTGAGAACGATATTAAATCCATTCCGCTTTATGCGGTTTTCTGCATTGAGAGGTGAGAAGTTTATTCCCCCTCACGGTCCCTCAATGCAGAGATGGTCAAACCCCTCCGGGCATCAGTAAATCATTTTCTCAGACCGTAAAGCTTTGGACAACCGCCGCAGTGTGTACTTGAACAATTCCGATGTATCCATTACCGTGATGGTGAAAAATCTCTAAATTTATACCCATGATGTTAAACAAAGCTTTTGGGTATGTAAAGTGTTTTCGATAGATATGTTTACTGTTCGATATTAATTATCCCATATTCTATAGCTTTCAATGAATCAACGATAATTATCAGATTAAAGTAATCCTCGTGAGTAGCAAATATTTCGTTTGAATACTGTAGGTCGTTTTTGAGATAATCGAGTTTGCTAATTTCACCCTCGTCGTAAAGAACCTTGTTTATTCTCCTGCTTTCATTAAGAACTTTAATATACGCGAGTGAATCCTTGTAAGCTTCTACAGCACTTTCATACTCGGAATAAGCTTTTGCCGCACTCAAAGATAACTGTTTTTTAGTTCTTTCGTATTCCATTTCACATTGTTTGATAACATTTTCTTGGATTTTTACGCTTGAACTATCAGCTCCCCATAAAGGTTTGCATTTTTCAAGATAATTTTCTTCGATTTTTATCTTGTTTTCCAAGCGAAGCAAATCTACATTTTCATTAAGAAATGTCTCTGATAAAGTCTCCTCTGATGTCTGAAATGAAGTGTCTTTGATGGGCTTTTCTATTTTAAAACTGTAATATTCATCTTGATAGTGATTAAAAAGAAATGCTAAAGATTTCTTCGCAAAAGGGAGTTTCCGTTCTGCCGATTTTAGATCATTCTTTGCTGAATTGTAATGTGCTTTAGAAATTTCAGCCGCATTTTCTGTAACCTTTCCGTTTTCAAATAGCGCAGTTTGAGATTCGCTTAAGTTTTTGTAATAGTTTACGGATTCCTTATTGAGTTTTATTTGCAGATCAATATAGTAAAGTTCAATATAGCTTGATAATACTTCCGATTTTAACGATATACGTGCTTGTTCATAAAGTTTATTATCGTCAAATAGCGAGAGTTCATAGTTAATTTCTTCAAGCTGTTTCTCTAATTCAAATATCTGTACTTTCACAGAATTACGTTCGTCTATCGCTGTGCTTGACAGTTCACTTTCAAGGGATTTTATCTGTGATTCTAAATTAATTTTTTGAAACTCGTAGTTATCTTTTTGTATATTAAGATTTTCAATGGTGTAAATATCGTCATTGTTTTCTGCATATTCATCTAAATAATCCAAAGTCATGTTATACTTTAAGGTTTCAGCACTATATACAGTGAAAGGAAAACCTAAAGTAATTACTAATGCCAATATAACTGAAAAAGATCTTTTCATTGTTACCTCAACTTTAGACTGTTATCAAAATATTCAGCGATAGGTTCAAGGAAAAATTCAATTACCGGGCGTTTGTCGATAACGATTTCCGCTGTGCCGCTCATTCCTGCCGAAATAGGAATTTGTTTACCGTCAACGTTAAAATAATCGCGGTTTATTGTAATTTTTATTCTGTAGATTAAGCCGAGACGTTCATCTTCTGTTGCGGCGGGGCTGATGTAAGTAACTGTTCCATTTAGTTTTCCGTATTCTTGAAACGAGAATGCATCAAGCTTCACTGCAACTTCCTGCCCGACAAAGACAAAACCGATATCGCGATTGAGAACCTGCGCTTCGACAATCAGCTCCGCGTCGGCGGGGACGATTGAAACGAGAGCCTGTGCGGAAGTCACCACACCGCCTACGGTGTTGACTGCGAGAGCCTGAACCGTTCCGTCTGTGGGAGCGGTTAAAACCTGCGAGCCGCGCTGTTCGGAGCGTAAATCGGCTTCAAGCCGCAAATCGATAAGCTGCTTATTGTTATCAACAATCATTCCCGCGATTTTTTGTGAATATGTTAGCTTTTGCGTTTCGATTGAGATAAGCACTTGCGATGCTAATTCCTGCTGTGCTTTAATGGCGGTTTGCTGTGTTACAATATCGGCATTGAGTAAATCAATCTGTTTGTTAAGCGAATCAATTTCTGTATTCTGCTCCGCCGCCGAGCGTTCAAGCGTTGCTTCCGCCGTTGCAATCTGTGTTATAAGAAGTGCGTAATTTTTCTGCATTTCTTCAAGTTCGGATTTCGCCACTGCGCCGCTTTGATACAAAATTTTAAGGTCTTCAAACTGTTCGCGCATAATTTCCGATTGCTTACGAAGTTCCCCTAACTGCTTTGCCTGCGGCGAATCGGCAGCGTATGTTGCGATAAGTTTATCCCGCTGTTCGGACGTGAGGGTTAAGTCTTTTTGAAGCCGTTCAAGCGTGGTTTTCTCGGATGTTTCGGCATTTATGTATTGCGTATACTGCGAATTAAGTTGCTCTAAAACCGAATTCTGCTCGTCCTGCATAGATGTGATAAGCTCAATAACTTGCAGTTCTTCAGGCGTTATTGCAGAAGCGATATAGCTTGTAATATCGCCGCCATTTGAGATTTTATTCAACAGTTCATTTTCAAATTCAAGTTCTGCGATTTTCGCGTTTGTGTTGTCAATACTCATCTCGTCGGTTGTCGTATCAAGGATAATCATTTCCTGACCCTTTTTAACTATATCGCCTTCTTCAATCATAATGTCGGTTATTACACCTTCATAAAGCGGTTGAATAACCTTCATTCCGTCACGCGGAGCGATTGTCGCTGTTGCAACCGCAATTTCGTCCATTTGCCCATAACACGCCCAAATGAAAAACGCGATAACAGCCGCAACAATCGTAAAAACGACAAAATGCCCCAATGGCGAGGCGGGTTTTTCCACTATTTCTATCGCTTCGGACAAAAATTCACTTTCAAGTTTTGACTTAGACATTTATTTTATCACCATTCTGAATTCTGAGTAGTTGATAGTATATGCCTTGTTGTTTTATTAAGTTTTCGGGCGTATCATATTCTGCAATTGTGCCTCGGTCAACAACCATAATTAAATCCGCATCTTTGAGGGTAGACAACCTATGAGCGATAATCAGCACAGTTCTGCCTTTGCATATCTCGGTGAGATTTTGCTGGATAATACTTTCCGATTCATAATCAAGCGCGGAAGTTGCCTCATCAAAAATCAGAATTTTCGGGTTAGTTAGTAATGCTCTCGCTATAGCCACGCGTTGTTTTTGCCCGCCCGAAAGCCCTGTACCTTTCTCGCCGACCTGCGTGTCATAACCTTCGGGGAGTTCAAGAATAAACTCGTGAGCTCCCGCGATTTTTGCCACGCGGATAATATCGTCCATCGAAGCCGCCGGGTTTTGAAGTGCGATATTCTCGCGGACGGTCATATTGAAAAGGAAATTCTCCTGCAAAACCACGCCGATTTGCGTTCTCAGCCATTCGGGAGCGGCAAGGGATAAATCCGTGCCGTCGATGAGAATTTTCCCCGATTCGGGAATATACATTCGCTGAATAAGTTTTGAAATCGTACTCTTCCCCGAACCGCTCTTTCCGACAATACCAACTACTGTGTCCGGCTTTATTTCAAAAATCATATTCTTGATAACTTCCGCTGTATCGGAACGGTAACGAAAACTCACTTTATCAAAGCATATATTGCCTTGGATTGAGGGTAATCTCGTTTTCGAGCTGTCCATTGAAGGTTCGGGCTTGGTGTTGAAAATATCGCCGAGACGCTGTACGGAAATATTCGTCTGCTGAAAGTCTTGCCACATCTGGACAAGGCGCAATACGGGTGTGCTTACCCGTGAAGCGAGCATACGAAATGCTACTAATGCTCCGACTGTAAGGTTGCCCTCAATAACGAGTCTTGCTCCGAGCCATAAAATCGCAAGGTCGAATACCTTTTGCACAAACTGAGCAACTGCTCCGGAATTTCCCGAAAGCATTGTCATCCGGAATGTTGTCGTTGTGTATTTTGAGAGCAGCGACTCCCACTTTTTATGGGCTTGCGGCTCTACTGCGAAAGATTTTATCGTTTGTATACCGGTTACGGCTTCCACAAGGTACGACTGTTGTTCCGCACCGTGCTTGAATTTCTCATCCAAACGGTTTTTAAGCATCGGTGTGACGATCGCCGAAATTATCGTTAAAATAGGGATTGATGCGATTGTGATAAGCGTGAGTTTGGTGCTGTAAAAGAGCATTACCACTATGTAAACAATAATAAAAAGCGCGTCGAGCAAAGTGTTCATCGGCACGCCTGTTAAAAATCGGCGGATATTTTCCAGTTCTCGAACCCTTGCAATTGTGTCGCCCACGCGCCTTGTTTCAAAATATCGCATCGGCAGTTTGAATAGATGATCAAAAAGCCGTGTGCTTAAAATCACGTCAATTTTGCTTGCCGTATGAGCGAATATGTAGTTTCTTGCGACCGACAAAACCGTTTCAAAAATCGCGATAAGAATTAACGCGATTGCAAGTATATCAAGGGTTGACAGGCTGTTATGGACGAGCACTTTGTCGATTACAGACTGTGTTATGAGCGGCGAAAACAGTGCTAAAATCTGCATAAAAAGCGCGGCAATCAGCACTTCGCCGAGCGCGGACTTATACTTTATAATCGTCGGAATAAACCACTTAAACCCAAATTCGACATCGCGTTTATCAGACTTTCGGGGGATAAACAGAATAATCTCGCCGCTCCAAATCTCCCTAAGCTGTGCAGTCGTAAGCACTTTCGGATTATTGCTTTCATCAAGCCCGGCTATCATTGCCCTTTCCTTATCGGCACGAAGAAGTAAGGCATACCCCACAGATGTTTTGAGAATCGCCGGTGCGGTCATTTTCGGAAGCTTTGCAATTTTGATTTTTACAAGTCTTGATTTGAGTTCCAAAACCTTAGCCGCTCTTATGATGTCGCTGTCGGTGAAAAAACTACCCTCTTTTGCGAACTGATGAATAAGCGACTTCGGGTCGCAGGGAATCTGATAATACGCCGCAATTGTTGCGAGGCATTTTAAGCCCTTATCAATATTTATCTTTTCTGTATTATTTGTCATCTTTTCTCCGTGAAACACACCGACGCGAAACACAAAGATTTCGCGTCGGTTTAGTTTATGTTAAGCTTGAACCCACATTTGATTAACTATGTCGCTATAGGTTTGATTGTCATTGACAGCAGCCTCTTCGGCGGTGATTCCTGTATCAGAAGTAAACTCCGACATTGCTTGGATTAAAAGATTGATATTTGTGTAAGTGAAAAGGCTTCCGTCCGATGTTACAAAGTTTTCAACGCTGTAAGTATTGCTGTAGAAATGATTAGTCACAGTTATACTGTCATCAGTACCGGCAATTTGTATGTTTAGATTTTTACCATTCTTAGTGAATAACAGGTCGTCTGCTTCGATTCCTTCTCCGAAAACAATCGTATCCGAGTCTTCGTAGCCGTGGCTAAAATCAGTAATTTCATCTTTTCCGTCGCCGAGATTGAAGATATATTTATTGTCTCCTCTGCCGCCGTTTAACTTGTCGTCGCCTGTTCCGCCGATGAAGATTTCGTTATTACTGCTCCCGTTTAATGTGTCATTCCCGCCGAAGCCGTAAATCGTTTGGTTAAGGTCGAAGCCATCTCCGGAAGTAAACACACTTATTGTATCATCATCTTCCGTACCCTTGATTTGATTCGAAAGTTTTTTAATATCGTCATTTGTCCAAACCGTACCATCTGCAAACTGATAGTTCTCTATCTTGTATGAATCGATGTTGTAGTATTCTCTTATAGTTATGCTGTCGGTCTCGCTTACAGTCAATACAAGATTATTCCCGCTTCGCTTTATGATGATATCTTCTTTAGTTATCCCCTCTCCGAAGATAATCGTATCCGTATCTAAATGACCTTTGTTATAATCATAAATCGTATCTTTTCCGTCGCCGAGGTTGAAGATGTATTTATCGTCTCCTTTGTCACCGTCCAAAGTGTCGTCACCAATTCCGCCGATGAAAGTTTCGTTATTTACGCTTCCGATTATTCTATCATTCCCTCCGAGACCATAAAAAATCGAAGCAGCAGAATCAGATATAATCTCGTCTGTTTCATCGCCCATAAAGATATCCGAACCGGTATTTATATACTTAAGTAAGTTGTTACTGTAATTAATATAATACTGATAAAAATTTATAAAATTTATATCAGTTACATCAATGTACTTAATATATGACGCAACCGACGAAAGAATTGAACTGACATCGCCGCCGAGTTTATCTACGACTGTTATACATTGATTGAAAAGCGAAGTATCAATCTTCAGATTACCGTTTACTTCTGAAAAATCAGTCAGTTTTAGGTAATCTGTAATATCTCTTTCCATGAGCATTGAGTAATAATAATTGGACAAATCACTGTATATTTGATTGAGTGACGATGTAGCATTAGGACCGGGAGATCCGCCCTGTCCGACATATTTATCCCCCAACAATGATTCAACAACGTGAAGATTCCGCGCGTTAATATACGATCCGCGAGAGTTTTCCTTTATATTTTCTGCGCCGGTTATCTTATACAGAATATCAGTTAAAATACTGCGTTTTTCGCTGTCATTTGAAGTATTTACGAAAGCAGAAACAAGCTCTGTTAATTCACCGCTCTCATCCATAGCCATTGCGGCATGGAGCGACGGCACTGTCCCCATTGAGCGAACATCGGGAAGTTTTGAAATTTCATCGGCTATATCGCCTGTTATAATATATTTTGTATCTGCTTTTGAATTTCCAAACCAAAAGTCTGCAACTGTTTTTGAAGTTCCGTCAGCCATTTCAACATCTGAAACGCCCGAAACGCTTGCTTCGAGATATTCACCCGTTTCATCGTCGCGTTGTTCAAGCCCGATTGAAGCTATACCGAGGTCGGAAAGGCTATGTAATTCAGAACTTTCTGTCGTTCCGTTGCCGTTATCAACCCAAACTTGAAGTTTATCATATATTTCGTCGCTTGAATCAATTTTTCCGTCTGCGTTGGTGTCATACTCTGCAAGCGCCTCAAAACCATCCTTAGCGAGTGTGCCGTCCGAAAGTTTTGTATAGTTCCCGAAAAGCTCCTCCCCGCCGTCGATGATACCGTTTTCGTTCAAATCAAGCGTAACAAAGCCGTCATTGCCGCCGGCAATCCAAGACGTTTTTTCAGCAAAGCCGTTACTGTCAAGATCAAAATACACCCCGCCGGCTTGTCCGGTAGTTTCAAATCCGTTTCCGTCTAAGTCTATTACAAGCGGACTGGAAATTGTCTGCGCCGCCGTCAATCCGCCTTCTGCTCGGCGAATTATTTCATTCTGAGCTATCGCGATATACCTTTGCCGTATTTTCTCAGATTCATCAGGGTCGAAGGGTTCACCGTCGATACCGCCTAATGGTGGAATCGTTTCATCTGATTGTAACGATTTGTTAGTGCTTGGTGGGGGATCATCAGAAGTGTCACGTATCGCTGTTTCTTCATCAACATAGAATAAGTCACCAGTAATTGAAACTGCAATTTTGTTCCACCAATTAGGTTCGAAATTTACAACATGCTCTATTGTATTATTACTAACGTGCGAGTTATATCTATCAACAACCGAAAGAAAATCCGGTAAACTTCCAATTCCATAACCGGATACATCTTTTTGATATTCATAAAAATATCTCCACTTTGCATAATCATCTAAATATCTCAATGGAGAATTAGGGTCGGCGATATAATTACCATTTTTGTCTTTAATACAACTATCGTATTTTGAATATAGTTCCTGCAATTCAGCCAAAGTGAAACTATCTTCGAATTTTTTATTAGCAATCGCTTGAAATTGATCACCATAATCAAATGCAGAAATGTCGCTTGTGAATATCTGGATGAACTTCTCGGTAGCCCCGTAATACCAAGCTTTATCTCCGATTTTCTCTTTAAGTTTGCCATAAACACTAGTAAAAACATCTTTATAGGATGAACCAACGCTAAATTTGTATAAATTATCGTTCGTTATGCTTAAATCTTTAATTTTGTTACCTATAGGTAACTTATTGGTAATCGTACTTAAATTATCCGTCAATTCGTCATTAACCCTAAGTATTGCTGCTGAATCATCGCTTGGTGTAACATAAGTAAAACTTGATGCTGTACCACCCATCAAAGCAAATAACTCTCCTATGTCCGCTATAGTCTCAGCTGAACATACACCATTTGTTTCAATTTCTTTATTAGCATTCGAAATTGTTGAAAATATGTTTAAATAACTACCGAAAACAGATGAAAAAATAGTATTGTTGTTTTCGGTAATACCAACTAAATCAGAATCCCTAAAAACATTATTATACAATTTTGTATCGTCAAAACTCGTTGAATCACCGGAAATTCCAAAGTCATCCAAAGAGAACATACCGTCACCGGAGTTTTGTTTATCAATCATATATGATACGTACGATTGGATTTCTGTACTGCTCAGTGTGGTATTACTCTCTGCGAATTTTCGAAATTGTTCAACTGACATTTCGTCTAAAGATTTACTCATATTCATACCCTCACTTTTAATTAATAAGCGTTATCCATATGGAATCGACGCTATTTGAATCTTCATTTAACCCAAATAACACTGAACCTTTTGAACCAATTAAATCATATGAATATGTATATGGTGAATTCTGGTTTTTTGGATTGCCTATAAATTTAATTATATCAGATTTTTTAGAACCAATGTGTACGCCATTAATAACCACGAATTTTGCCAAGTCAAGAGTTGATTTATTATCTTGTTCGTTACAAAGTAAAATCGTCATATTACTTTCTGATATATTTATGTTTTCCTTAATGTCGTCCATAACTTCATATTGCGTACCCATGAGAAAAGCTTTTTTTCCATAATAATTAACATATCCGCTAATTATTTTATTGCTTTCATTTAATATTAGGTCATTAATATTAAATGAAAAACCATCTCCTAATAAAGCTAGTTCGAAATTAGGCTTAGTTTGTATCGAATTTATGTAAAAAACACTTTCGAGCAGTTCCAACGTCCACCCATCCTCTGGCGGCTCGATTGTTTTATATTCAATAGGCTGTTCGGTTTGAATGGAAGTTTCGGATGCAGTTTCTACAGTTGTTGTATTACACGAAGTAGATATAAATAGTATCGCTAACGACAGCAGAATATAAATTATTTTCTTAATTTGCATGAAAAACCTCTATTTGTATTTTTCTGATTATATACTAACATATAAAGAATAATTTGTCAAGGGAATAATTTCATTTAGTTCATAAATTATGTAAAATCGGCATTTTAAACATATTACTAACCGCAAAATTGGATATTATGACGGAATATGTAATTTGCCGACTCGAAATATAAAAATAGCGGGCATAAATATATGCACCGCGGGAAGTTTTGAAATTTCATCATCGCGTTGTTCAAGCCCGATTGAAACTATACCGAGGTCGGAAAGGCTATGTAATTCAGAGTTTTCGGTTGTTCCGTTGCCGTTATCAACCCAAACTTGAAGTTTATCGTATACTTCGTCGCTTGAATCAATTTTTCCGTCTGCGTTGGTGTCATACTCTGCAAGCGCCTCAAAACCATCCTTTGCGAGTGTGTCGTCCGAAAGTTTTGTATAGTTCCCGAAAAGCTCCGCTCCGCCGTCGATAATTCCGTTTTCGTTCAAGTCAAGCGTAACAAAGCCGTCATTGCCGCCGCCAATCCAAGACGTTTTTTCAGCAAAGCCGTTACTGTCAAGGTCAAAATACACCCCGCCGGCTTGTCCGGTAGTTTCAAATCCGTCTCCGTCTAAGTCTATTACAAGCGGGCTGCTAACCGTCTGCGCCGCCGTCAATCCGCCTTCTGCTCGGCGAATTATTTCATTCTGAGCTATCGCGATATACCTTTGCCGTATTCTCTCAGATTCATCGGGGTCGTACGGTTCACCTACACCTGTGTTATTTTCCGCTCCTACGTCTGTTTCGTCAGATGGGAGTGTTTCGTTGTCAGTGGGTGCTTCAGTATCGGTATCGGTAACGGTTTCGGCTTCCTCAGGCGGTTGCGTTTCATCGGAAGGAATAGTGTTGAAGGTATCAGGACCATATCTATCTATTAATTCATTAATCATCGAATCCTCTTCAGTAGGATGGGGGTTGCTGTTGTTAATAAAATCTATAGGTCCATTACCCTCAAAAAAAGGCGGCAGAGCATAGGGATCGGGTAATTCAATCAGTCCAATCCCTTCCAACCAGTCCAAATAGCCCATATCAACGGTATAATCACCCTTGATAAATTTTCTCAATAAATCTATTAACCCGTTATATATAGCAAAGTTCGCCGAATCATTTCCGGTATCGGGGAAAGTGGGGGGAGTGAATCTTATACCAAAATCCATCCACGAATGTATATTTTCCCATACTTTTTGTAACTTATCTTCATCAGGAGTTAAAACAGAAACAATTGTTTCAACCGTATCATTGAAAGATTTGTTCCGTGATGCTGTTTTTAATAAATCAATATAATCTTCCTGTGCTTGTATCTCATCACTTAATTCGTATTCTATGCGCCAATTGGCGTATGCTGCCATATTTTGTATGAATGTTTTATCGGGCGATACCCCATCATCTAATAAGTCATCTAATGGTTTACCATATTTATCTTGAAAATAAACACAGAGATCTTCGAGGTCTTTAACTGTTAATCCCTCTGCGTAATTACCTCTAATTGTATTGTCCAGTCTATTTCTGAAATCAAATGAATTTTCATAAAAGTCTGGTTTACTGATATCCAAATCAAGATGTATATCACCAAAAGCCGCTTGTATGGATTTTTGTTTATACAAATCAACTAAAGCTTTAGGAATTAAACTGAAATCTATACCAAAACCTGTAGCTTTGCCTGAGAGTGTATTTGCAAGGCTAACAAAGCTATTGAGAAATAACTCTAAATCAACAACAGAAGGTGGTGAACCAGCTTTATTTGTCGCATCTATACCATAAAGTGCTGTACCCATATTGTTTACGTTAATGGCTGTCTTAATTGTGGTGTATATGTCATTAATATGTTTATACGTATCGCTTCCCGTACAAACGATCTTAACGATTTTTGATTCCATAACAGAGGATAGTGTTGTACCAACAGAGTTAACAGAGAAGTCATTGGATAATGTGTTTGGTTCTATTATTATTTCTCCATATTCGCAGATCATATCTACGATTTTTACAGCATCGCCATAATCATAATTTTCTGCAACAAGCTGATCAATAAGAAGTTCTTTTGTTATTTGGTTATTGTTAGATTCATTCATGATTATTCTCCCTTAGGTTAATGGATATATTATACGGGTTTTTCAATTTGTCGGTTTCTATGAATGACTCATCGAATAAAATCCTTATATCATTATTAGAATCACCAATAATATAGCACAATGCGTTGTCAACGAAATCTGAATTTTCTGAACGTTTTCCAATACTATTATAATCATCAATACCAAGATTAGTGTAAATGTCATTCATTGAGGATGATAAATTTATGCCATTAATTATCAGAAAATCGGATAAATCGAGTGATGATAAATTTTTAAAAAGTCCTAAATCAAATTTATCTATTACATCATATCTATCAAATTCATCTCTGGCGTGTGATGATACAGCGTAAAATGCTTCTTTGCCTTTGAAGTGTACCATACCTACATAAACTCCATTATCAGATGCTCTTTCTATAAATGTAAAATCCTCGCCCAAATCATTTAAACAAAAAGGCAAATCAATATCTTTTCCGTTTATATATGTAACTTCGTTAAGCAGCTCAAGTGTCCACCCATCCTCCGGCGGCTCGATGGTTTTGTATTCGATTGCGGGTTCGGTTTGAGATTCTGTTTGAATGGAAGTTTCGGATATGGTATCAACAGCAGTATTATTACACGAAGTGGATATAAATAGTATTGTTAAGGATAACAGAATATAGAATATTTTCTTAATTTGCATGAAAAACCTCTATTTGTATTTTTCTGATTATATACTAACATATAAAGAATAATTTGTCAAGGGAATAATTTCATTTAGTACATAAATTATGTAAAATCGGCATTTTAAACATATGACTAACCGTAAAATTGGATATTATGACGGAATATGTAATATACCAACTCGAATAACCTCGTACCGTTCAAGATGAACAGCGGTTACACGCGCCGGTTCTTCATTCGACTTCATAATCCCTTCGGATGTGAAGCCGTAAATTCTTAAATCAATCAATGTTTTTCTCCTTTTTCAGTTCAGTTTATAAACATACTTTGATTTCCTCCTACCGAAAAAGGGCGCAAAAATACCGTGAACAAAGCAGCCTTTTTTACGGCTGCAATTTTCACGATTTAATACCTCGTAAAAATGCCCGAAAGGTTACTTGTTTTGGGCACAACAAACAGAGCTTATTCCGCCGTCTTGTATGCCCTTATTCGGTTTTAGGAGCAAACCACCATATCAAATTTTTTCATAACAAACATCTCCTTTTCGGGTTAGAATTTTATAGCATAACAACACCTATAAAGTATAGCACAAACAGTATTATATTGCAATACTGTTTAAGAAATTTTACAAACTGTTCAAGTATAATTATTATTGTAAGCTGTATATATGTTCATAAAAATTTTACAAATTCAAACCCACAAGTGGGTTTTAAATTTTCTCACTCCACAAAAATACCCCCTTAAAAAACATTACATTTTCTCGAGTGGGTTTTAAAGTGGGTTTTATAGCAAAAGCAAAACCCTGTCAAACGCAGTGTCTGACAGGGTTTGTGGCTTATGACCCGTACGGGAATCGAACCCATGATTCCACCGTGAAAGGGTGGCGTCTTAGCCGCTTGACCAACGGGCCGTAACAGATGAGAGAGTACAGAGTACAGACACCGAGCCTACAGAAATCTGTA
Source organism: Ruminococcus sp. (assembly GCA_031262105.1). Taxonomy (GTDB): domain Bacteria; phylum Bacillota; class Clostridia; order Oscillospirales; family Ruminococcaceae; genus JAISGY01. The sequence goes on from JAISIH010000019.1 coordinate 13,491, forward strand.
TTCTGTAATCTCGCTTCTGTATTCTGACATGGCGATGACTGGACTTGAACCGGTGACCTGTCGGGTATGAACCGAATGCTCTAGCCAACTGAGCTACATCGCCGAAAGGGAATCTGCCGTATTTTTTTGCTACGCTAACGGCGACGATAACTATTATACGATATTGTGAAGCGATTGTCAATATCTTTTTTTATTTTAATTGTAAAAAAAGTGTGAATAATTTTTTATAGGTATTATTTTTATAGTTTATTCATCAATTTTCTACAAATTTTTATTATGTTGCCCGAAATTATGTGCTATAATAATAATGTATATTTATGTTGTCACGAAATCGGATGTTTTTTATGAAAGAAATTTTTCTTGCTAAAGAGGGCGAGATCGCGCTTAAGGGGCTTAATAAGAAGACGTTTGAAAACGTGCTGATGAAAAATATCAGGTACGCGCTTTCAGGATTTTCGGGCGTTAACGTCTCGCGAGCGCAATCGGTTATATACATTAAACTCTCGGACGGCTCCGATTATAACGCCGCCTATGAACGTCTCACAAAGGTTTTCGGGATTAAAGCACTTTGCAGAGCCGCCCTTTGTGAAAAGGATTTTGACGTTATAAAAACCGCCGCAACTTCATATATTCGCGATAGAGCGGAAAGCGTCCGCACATTTAAGGTCGAGGCGAAGCGTTCCGACAAGAAATTTCCGCTTGATTCACCCGCAATCTCCCGCGAACTCGGCGGCTATATTTTAGAGCAGATTCCGCACCTCTCCGTCGATGTTCATAACCCCGATTTGACCGTCAATATCGAAATCCGCGAGGAACACTGCTACATTCACACCGGCAACATTCCTGCGGCGGGCGGGCTGCCTGTCGGCACTTCCGGCTACGCGCTGGGGCTTTTGTCCGGCGGAATTGATTCGCCTGTCGCGCTTTATATGATCGCGAAACGCGGCGTGAAGACGGCTGCAATCCATTTTGAAGCGCCGCCCTACACCTCCGAGCGTGCGAAACTTAAGGTTATTGCACTTGCGAAAAAAATCGCCGCATATACCGGCGGTGTGCGGTTTTACTGCGTTCCTTTCACAGCTATCCAAGAGCGGCTTCGCGACGGTTTAACGGAAGCCGGCGAGGACGGTTATTTTACAATAATAATGCGGAGGCTGATGCTTTCTATTGCCGAAAAAATCGCGCAAAAAGAGGGCTTCGACGCGCTGATAACGGGCGAAAGTATCGGGCAGGTCGCGAGTCAGACTATGGGCGCGTTGTCTTGTACCAATATCTGTGAAATCCCGGTTTTCCGTCCGCTTATCGGAATGGATAAGTCGGATATTGTTACCATTGCGGAAAAAATTGACACCTTTGAAACGTCGTCGCTGCCCTATGAAGACTGCTGTACGGTCTTTACCCCGAAGCACCCGCGAACGCATCCTAAGCGTGAGACGGCGGAAAAATTACAGGATAGTATCAATTTTTCCGAATTGATAGAGGTTGCCCTCACGGACACCGAGATTTTGAACATTCGCCCCGATTAATTAACAGATTCAACATTTTTCTGTCAACCTTCTATCAAAATTTCATGTTAAAATATATACAATAAAAACGGAGGTTTCCGTGTAGGAAAAATTATGGCAGATATTTCAAGTTCGGCCAAGAAGGCGTATAAAAAAGCCCTCAAGGCGAAAAAAAAGAAGCTTAAAACTTCGCATTGGTTATTTATACAAAAAGGCGATTCGGGGAAAGAGATCGCAAGCAAGGTTTTTACCCAATTTGCGGTTTTGGTATTAATTGTATGTATTGCCATTTTGGGGAATGAACTTAGGCTGTCGATTTCGACAAAACAGCTAAACACCTCGCTTCAAGACCTTTACAATAAGTATATTTCGAGTGAAATATTCGGAGAAAAGGGCGAACTGCTCCCCTCCGCGAATGCGCTGCTTGCTATAAACGAAGACACTGCGGGCTGGGTAACGATTGAAGACACGAACATTAACCTCCCGGTTGTGCTTAGAAAAACCTCCGACGGCAACGAATATTACCTCAACCGCTCTTTCGACGGCTCGACAAACAAGGCGGGGACGCTATTTCTTGATTACCGCTCGGAGCTTGATTATAAAGACCGCTCCGACAACCTTATTATTTACGGGCATAACCAAAAAGACAAGACGATGTTCGGCGACCTTGCGAATTACAAGAAAAACATTGAATTTTACCGCGACCATCCGATCATAAAATTCTCGTCGAATTACGTTGCGGATGACTATAAAATCTTCGCATTCTTCGTAACCCCCGTTGAACCGCACCAGACCGCCGACGGTATAATCTTTGATTATCACAACTACATTGACCTTTCCGACCGCGAAGTTTTCGACGAATTTATCGACAATATTAATCTGCGGAATGAGATTACGACGCCTGTTGACGTAAAATTCGGCGACGAAATTTTAACCCTTTCGACCTGCTCAAACGAATTTGAACCCTCGCGGTTTGTAGTTTTTGCGCGAAAGGTACGCGAAAACGAAGACACCGTCGTTGAAACAAACCGTGCAACAATTAATCCTAACGCGAAAGAACCTGACTGGAGTGTGATTTACGGATGAAAAGTGTACCGCGATGGGTGAAGGTACTGATGGCTATCGGCGGCGTATTCATTGCGATTGTGCTGCTTTGGTTTGCTGTCAGAGCAATATTCCCTTTGCCGGTAAGAAACGGGATTGAGATAACCGAACGTGAGATAGTAATTGATACTTTTGAAATACCAAAAAGTGAATACGTGCAGTTTTACGATTATTTCACTGAACTTACAAGCGGTAATTATTTATATGCCATCAATTTTGATTATTACATTAATTCTTTTGCGGGTAATGAAGAAAAAGATGATACAAGCCGATTCTACATACTTTCAGAGGATTTTAAGATACTCCATTCGATTGACAACGATTGGAGTTTCGGGAACGTTTTCGCACTCGAAAATGGCAATTTCTCTGCTGTAAAAAGAATAAAAGACTCTGACGATAAATATCATGATTATTTAGTTGAATACAGCTCCGAACTTAAAGTAATTTCTGAAAAAGCTGTGCCGGATGCCGTTCAGTCGGATAGACTCGGAAACTTTAATAACGACAGTTTTTACTACGCCGGACTTGGCGATGACCTACATATTTTAGATGAAGACTTAAATATCGTTAAAACATTCACACAGGCTGATTTCCCGGGTTCAATGTTCTTAAACTTTGCAGAAAGCTATGATGAAAAGCCGTATTTAATTATTTCATATCTTGAAGATTATGAATTTCCTTCTTCATTCATAATGCGGCAAATTGGTTCAAGCGGTGAATTAACGGGTGAAGAAGTCCAATTATCACTCGCTCCCGATACCATGATTGACCTTATGGGAATACATCCCGGTGATGAAAATTATGATTTTTATTCAACATCATCCTTTTTGAACGAAACATTAAATAATATTTTCCTTGACAACGTCGGCGGCAATTATCTTTACGGCATAAACGAAGATGGAAGTTTTAAGAAGCTCGACAGTGTTTTTACGAATGAGAATAACTCATCTGTCTTAGATTATTATTACGGTGTGCCTATCGGCGGAAAACGCTATAACGGCGATGTAGACGAAGAGATAGCGACAGGGACAGTTACAGTCAAACTTTACGAATACACAGCAACATATAATTAAAAATAGAATCGGTTGAAAAAGCAATGCAAGATTTTCTTAAAAAATTAATTCCGCAAAAAACGGACACGCCGTCTGAACTTCGGCGAAAGATTATCCTTTTATCTTCAAGCGTCTTGCTCCTTGCCTGCCTTATCGCCCTCGTCGTAATTTTCGCGGGGGAGCGGCGCGACAGGGAACTCAACAGCGAGCTTGCCGAGCTTCATACCTCAACGGTCAACGTCATAACAACAACAACCGCCGCCACAACCGTAACCGAAACCGAAGCGGTTACGACCGCGCCGCCGCCGCCGCCGCTTGTTGTTCTCCCCGAGATGCAGGCGTTTATCGACGAAAACCCCGACACTGCCGGCTGGATAAAGGTTGACACAGGGGTTGATAACGTTGTAATGCAGACGGGGGATAACGATAAATATCTCGACGAAACCTTCGACGGGCATTATTCCGAAGCAGGAACGGTTTTCGCGGATTTCCGCGGGGTTGTTAACGATTATAACAACAAACAGGCGGACAATATCGTCCTTTACGGACACAACCAAAGGGACAATTCAATGTTCGGTACGCTTAAAAAATACAAGACAACCCGCGTGAATCCGAACGGTTTTGAATATTATAAGGAACACCCGACCTTCACATTCTCGAATCTTTACGAAAACTATACATATAAAATTGTCGCAATATTTATAATCGAAGTCGAGCCGTATCAGAACCCGACAGGCGAAATTTTCGATTACCATAACTTTATCCGCTTCACATCTCCCGAAGTGAGCGATTATACATTCGATAACTGGGTTGAAAAGATAACTGCACATTCCGCAATTGACACGAATGTTGACATGGAAAAGGGCGATAAGTTTATGACGCTTTCGACCTGTTCAAACGAGTTTGAACCTTCCCGCCTTGTCGTAATCGGCAGACGTCTGCGCGAGGGCGAATCTCCCGATGTTGACACAACCAAAGCCGCAATTAACCCCGACGCAATAGAACCCGATCTGGACTACATATATAAAAATTAGAGGATTACCCCCATGTCAGATGAAACGACAAAAACAGAAGATTTAATTGCGGAACCTGCGGCGGAGGAAATTGTTGCGGAGGAAACTGCGGCGGAAGAAACTGCGGCGGCGGAAGAAGTTACCGCTGATGAACCGCAAAAAAAATATTCCCCGTTCCCCGCAAAAGGCGACAGCATAGGCGAAATAATCCGCAAATTAATATTCATAATATCAATAACTGCTTTTATCGTCGCGGGGGTAATTTTTATAAGCACCCTCATGCAGTCAAAACGCGCCGTCGAGGATAAAGAAGTTAACCAATCTTTCGCCGACACAACCATCGCAACAACCGTCAACGAAGAGGGCGAAGTCGTTACCGTTATGCCGACGATTGAAGAACAGGTAGAGCATAACAACACCCTCAACGACCATTTTCTCGAGATTACCGATAACTATGTCGGCTATCTGTGGGTTGACGGCTGCTATATGAGCGACCCCGTTGTACAGGGCGGCGACAACGAATATTACCTGAAACAGACCTACTATGACGAGCCGAATAAAGCCGGCGCAATCTTTATGGACTATCGTGTCGTAATGCGCGAGGATTATATCTCCCCGAACGTCGTTATCTACGGGCATAACCAAGAAGACGGAACAATGTTCGGCAACCTCAAACATTATAAAAACAACATCGAATTCTACACAAAAAATCCCTTCATCAGGTTTAACACCCTCTATGACATCGGCGACTACGTTATCTATGCATTTTTCGTAACGAACGCCCTCGAATCGCAGGACTCCGAAGGAGAGGTTTTCCGTTACCACGACTTTATAGAATCATTAAAAATCGAGGACACCTTCAATTGGTACCTTGAAGAAGTTTATAAACGCAACCAGATTGTGTCGCCTGTCGATGTGAAATTCGGCGACAAATTATTAACCCTCTCGACCTGTTCAAACGAATTTACCGAAAGCCGCTTCGTGGTTTTCGCAAGGAAACTTCGCCCGAATGAGAAAAAAGAGGATTTCGATTTTACCGGCACAATCTATAACACAAACGCCCGCGGTATCGACTGGGATGCAATTGTCGGAACAGCCCCCCCGGTTACAGAACCCGCCTATGAAACCGTCTACAGCGATGCGGACGAGATAGGTATGTTAATTACACGTTCAGAATAACAAACCATAGGAAGATTGGCAATGTTTGAAGAAACAAAAAAGAAAAAGAAAAGTTTCCGCGAAAATTTTATACCGTCAAAAAACGACTCTAAAAATGTGCTTATAAACAAGCTTATTATTCTCGGATCGGTCGCTGCACTGCTTGCCTGTTTCGTCGTTTTAGGCGTGTATTTTTACCGCATATACGAAGCAAAACATAACAGCGAAACCCTCGGCGATATATATAACACGGCGAATGCAAGAGTTATATCCAATAAAACCGATGATGAAGAAGTCCCGGGCGAAATGCCGGAAATGCCCGTCACAACCGTCCCCGAGCCGGATATGCCGTGGGTTGAACCTCCGAAGCTTCCCAGTGCTTTAGAGCTTTCCGAGATTAACCCCGATTACGCAGGTTATGTAAGCATACCGAAGGTGTTTTCCGAAGCGGTTGTCTTGACGACCGACAACGAATTTTATCTCACACATAATTTTTATAAACAAAAACGCTCCGCCGGAACGGTTTTCGCGGATTACCGAAACGTCATAAACGGCGAGAATGTTTCGGACAATATCGTCCTTTACGGGCATAACAACCGCGACGGAACGATGTTCGGCAACATGGATTACTACAAAAATAACGCAAGCTATTGGCTTAAAAATCCGTTCGTGTATTTCGATAATTTTTATACCCAAGATGTTTATGTTATCCTTGCTTCATTTATAACGAATGTCGAGCCGAAGGACGATAACGGCTACGTCTTCGATTATCAGAACTACCTTAATTTTGACGACACATATACATTTGAAAATTTCAAGACGAATATTGAAAAGAAGAATCAGATTATAACCGGAATTGACTACGACGAGAACGATAAATACCTTACCCTTTCGACCTGTTCATACGAGTGGGAACCTTCCCGCCATGTTATGATAACGCGGAAACTCCGCCCCGGCGAGACCACCGCGAATATAGATACAACCCTCTTTAAGCTCAATCCCGACGCCGTTTGGCCGGCTATCTATTATAAATATTCCCAATAAGGATTTATGAAGTCTGTTAATTCAATCCTAAACAGCATTATCGCCGCCCTTCTCATAGGCGGAATCTATACCCTTTCTGCGGTGACGGGGGAAACCTCGCCGATCGAAGAGACGGGCATAGCTTCCGAAACAACGACCGAAACAACCGTCCCGTCCTTTTCCGACGAGACGGTTACAGCCGCTTCCGAGGCAGTACGGAATATCGTCTTCATTACCGAAAACGAGGCGGCAGAGACAACCGAACCCCCCGAAACACCCGATACCTCCGATACAACAGAACTTCCCGAAACAACCGAAACCGTTGAAACAACCGTGACAGCAGCCACAACACCCGCCGCCGCAACCGTTGCCGCCGCAACAGCAGCAGTTACCGCCCCTGCAAACGCAACGACAACCGCCGACACCGAATTATATGAAGAAGACGAACCCGAAGACACCGAATTATATGAAGAAGAAGACGAAAAAAACGAAGACGACGAGCTTTATGAAGAAACCGAGCCAACGCAGGACGAAAACGACTTCCTGATAGGTTACGATGAACCCGACGGCGAAATTTTAGATACTGCCCCCGTCACAACAGCAGTTACCGCGCCGCAAAAGGATATTTGGTGGAATATTGCGAACGGCGAACCTGTTGATAACAGTACAGCTTCCGGCAACCCTTCCGGGTCGGCAACGCCAACGCTTCCGTCAACCGCCGCCGCAACAACGCTAACCGCCGATTTTAACGGAAAGAGACAGACTGTCGATGCATTCGGGCTTGTCTGTGCGGTTGTTTCAAACGAGATTAAGGACGTCTTTCACGAAGAAGCGATAAAGGCACAGGCTGTTGCCGCCTATACATACATAAAGGAAGCGAACGACAGGGGCGATGCACCCGACGTCAGCGTCGATTATAACTATTCCGATAAGCTTGCGAAGATCGTTTCGAGCGTCTGGGGCGTTGCCTGTTATCATAACGGAAAACTTGCTCAAACCGTTTATTCCGCTTCTTCGGCGGGCTACACAGCATCTTCCGCGAACGTCTGGGGCGGAGTTAAGCCCTATCTTGTGAGTGTTGAAACGCCGTTTGATGCCGCTTCCGACCCGAATTACGGAATAAAAACAACCTACACCGAAAGCACAATGCGCGGTATCCTCGAATCGGGGCTTAAAATTAATCTTTCCGGGAATCCCGAAAACTGGATTGTTATAACCAGCCACACCGACGGCAACTACGTTGATACAGTCTTAATCGACGGACAGCTTCAAATCTCCGGCAGGGACCTTCGCGAAGACGTGATGAACTATAAAATCCGAAGCGCCGCCTTTTCGGTAAGCTACTATGACGGAATCTTCACGATAACAACTTACGGCTACGGACACGGCGTCGGAATGAGTCAGAACGGGGCAAATATCTTAGCGAAACAGGGCTATAATTATGTCGATATCCTTAAGTATTATTACACCGGAATCGAAGTAAGATAGCATTGTCAACGCGCAATAATATATCCGAAACAATATGACTTATAAATATTTACAAAAAAATTCCGTAAACCTATTGACAAACCATATTATATGTTCTATAATATAGCTGTAAGGTAAAACAAAACGCAGAGCGAGAATTTCTGAACAGAAATTTCGCCTGTAAAATTATGGAGGTAATTTTTTATGAGCGATATTTTCGATAAAATCGGTCAGACTTTCTCAGACATAGGCGAATCCGTTTCCGAAAAATCAAAGTACGTGGCGGAAGCCGCAAAACTCAACGCGAAGATTTTGCAGGAAAAATCCCTAATCGGAAGCAACTATTCCGAAATCGGACGCTTCTACGCCGAACACTATTCCGAAAATCCCGACCCGGGCATATCCGACAAAGTCGCTGCGGTTATCCGCTCGAAGGAGCTTATCACCGAGATGGAGTCTAAGATTTTGGCTCTTAAGGGTTACATTAAATGTGCTGCCTGCGGCGCGAACGTTCCGTTTGACGACAAGTTCTGCGGAAAATGCGGCGCAATACTCGATAAACCTGCTCCCCCTCCGGCAGAAGAAGAAGAAATCCTGCCGAACGTCTCGGTTGTACCCGACGATGTTCCCGACGACATAGTGGAATAACCCGGCGAAATAGCCGAAAAAACCGACGGTATTCCCGACGATTTTCCCGGCGAAATAGCCGAATAATCTTTTCGGTAAAACCTGACGCCCGTACAATTTTGTGCGGGTGTCTTTGCGCCGTTCATCTTTTTAACACTAATTTTTATACTTTTTGTACGCAACATAAATACACTTTATGTACAAAATATTCCGCATTAGTTAACCGCAGTGATGTAATCGTTTACATACACAATTATACAGGTTTGATAAGCAATTTTTAGTGTTATTTTGCTGAATTTCACAAAAAGCTATTGACAAGCTCTGAAAAATCTATTATAATATGTATAATCGAAACTTTGCGTTGAGACTGCATATTCATGCACAAGAAAACGTTTTCATAAGCTTATTAAAGCATGAGGGTGGATAAATGCGGAAACACTTGTTTGAGATAATCGTAGCATTGATGCTGTTTTTCGTAACGGCAGTCTTTATGGTTGTCAATTTTTATGTATTTAACAATCGGGCTGACATAACCGCAGGAATTATAATATTTGCAATTTTATCTCTCGGAGGAATTGTATTCCATACAACCCGCCACATGGTGAGCAAAGAGCGTGAGGCAAAAGCAAGACTCGAACGCCTTGCAGATTCGATAAACGCCGCTGTTTTCGTGTGGGATGCCGATTTCCATTACAGATACGTTAACTTCGAGTTCACAAGACTTTTCGGCTACAGCGAAGACGATATAAATAACGGTACCGAGATTTTACATAAAGTCCTCCCCGACGACGCTTTCATGCCGTCGCTTCAGGGCATTATAAATAACAGAGACGAGGAATTCCACGTCACCGCGAAAAACGGCAGTGCTGTTGCGACCGTCTGGAACACCTCCATAATGGAGATAATCGAAAAGCGCGACAGCAAGCTTTATATCCTAATGTCGATCGGCTATGACCTCTCAGAACTCCTTTCCACAAAGCAATCCCTCGAAGATTCCGAGAAAAAATACGCCCTCTCGATGGAACTTTCCGAAATCGGTATCATCCTTCTTCAACCGGGCGACGAGGTTTTCTACATCTCCGAACAGCTCCGGAACATGGTTCTTCTCCCCGAGGGCGAAATCAGGCTTAAAGAACTAAAAGAAATTGTCCACCGCAAGAGCCTCAACGAATTTGAAAAAATCGTTGCCTATGTTAAGGGCTTCCGCAAGACAGATATTGGAAAAATCCAGAGCATAAAGGTGCAGTGCAAGGGTTCGGACGGTTCTTATAAATGGTTTGAATTCCGCTTCCGGCTTATAACGTCGCCGCTCTCCGATAAGTTCGGTCTCGGCGGCTCGGTTATCGACATAACCCGCGACGTTGAAAAGGATATGCGGATCGAACAGATGGCGTATATCGACGAGATTACCGGGCTTTTTAACCGCAACAAATTTATGCAGCTCGGCAGAGATGCTTTCCTCCTTACCCAAGATTCCGCCGCGGATTATTGGATAATCATTGCAGATATTGATAATTTCCACATCGTCAACGACACAACCGGCTACGAGAACGGCAACAAGCTTCTCCAGCGTATGGCTTCAATCGTCACAGCCCAAGTCACGGCGAACGGCGGTCATGTTGCAAGAATCGGCGGCGATAACTTCGCAATCCTTGTCCAAGATAACGGCAACGACAACTACCCTATTTCTATAATAAGCACCGTTCAAAACGAACTCCGCGAAATAAAATCCGAAACCTTCAAGGCACAAACTATAACCTGCAGTGCCGGATACTGTAAAATGTCCGACAGCAAGATTGATTTCTCAAAAGTCTTAGATCAGGCGGAGTTTTCGCTCTCCCTCTCGGACGGTTCACGCGAGTCCGTTATCCGCTATGATAATAAGGTGCATGAGCGTGTTCTGCGCGACGCCGAAACCGAAAAAGAAATCGCCGAGGCAATCGCAAACAACGAATTTGTCCTCTTCTATCAGCCTAAAATCAGCCTGACCGACGGCACATTAATGGGAATGGAAGCCCTTATCCGCTGGATTAAGCCGGACGGCAGACTCGTCCCCCCCGTTCAGTTTATCCCCATCGCCGAAAAGTCGATGAACATTACCCAGATAAGCAACTTTGTTTTAAGGGAAGCTTGCAGACAGAACAAAGAGTGGCAGGATAAGGGTTTACCGCCCCTTACAGTTTCTGTTAACCTCACATCCGTCGATTTTTATCAGACCGATGTTATCTCGAACATTAAGACGGTGCTTGAAGAAACAGGGCTTGACCCGGAATATCTCGACATTGAGCTTACCGAATCCCTCGCCCTCAAGGATATTGACAACGCCGTTTCACAGATGGAAGAAATAAGAAATATCGGCGTAAAACTCTCCATGGACGACTTCGGAACAGGCTACTCATCCCTTTCGTACATTCAGGTTCTTCCGATTTCGCTCTTAAAACTTGACCGCTCGTTCATAATGTACTTAGAGCAGGACGAAATGTCAAAAGAAATCGTCTCCGCCGTTATCCGCATAGCGAAGTGCAAGCAGATTGAAACAATCGCCGAGGGCGTCGAAAACGCCGAACAGGCGGCAATCCTCCGCAACTCAGGATGCGATTACGTTCAAGGTTACCTCTTCGGAAAACCGATGCCGGCAGACAAGTTTGAAGAATTCATAAAAGACCACAACGCCGCCCTCGCCGAAGAAATAGTATCATCCCCAACCGAACAGATTGCGTAACAGAGGCGAGAATACAGAATACAGAATACAGAATACACCAAAATCGCATAAATTACGATTGCCCTGCCTATTTCAGCGGGGCAATTTAATTTTATTCACTAAAATTTATCGAAAAAGACTTGCTTTTTCTTTAATTTTATGTTATAATGCTAAAAGGCGTAGTTATGCCCATATAATCTTTACGGCAAGGAGTCCAAGCATGATAAAAAGCATGACCGGTTACGGCAGTGCTGTAAACTCCGGGCGGGAGATTTTTGTTGAGATAAAAAGCGTTAACCACAAATATTCGGAATGTTTTGTCCATACATCAAGAGCGTATGGTTTCCTTGAAGACCGCGTGAGAAAGTTCGCGGGGGAATTTATCGCCCGCGGAAAACTTGACATTAACGTGAATATTGCTGCAGAAGTTTCCGACGAAACGATTGTAACCGCGAATAAAGCGGTGCTTGACGGCTACCTTAACACGCTTTCCGAATACGCTTTATCGAGCGATAAAAATATAGACACCCACGTCGATTACGCCCTGCTGTTGAAAATCCCGGACGGATTTACGGTGCAGAAGGCGAAAACGGACGAAGACGCACTTTGGGAAAAGGTTAAAGAGGTGCTTTTGTCGGCTCTCGACAACTTCACCGCAATGCGTATTAGAGAGGGCGAAAAGCTTTCGGACGATATAACAGACCGCCTTGCCTCAATATCCGACGCTGTGGATAGAATTGACAAGCTTTCCCCGAAGTCGACTGAAAAATACCGCCAAAAGCTGACCGACAGGCTTAACGAGATTATCGGCAATGCCGACGAACAGCGAATCTTAACCGAAGCGGCGATATTCGCAGAAAAAACCGCCGTTTTTGAAGAAACCGTCCGCCTAAAAAGCCACATTTCGCAGTTTCGGGATTTTTTAACATATAAAGAGCCGATCGGGCGGAAGATGGATTTTTTAACCCAAGAGATGAATCGCGAAGCAAACACCATCGGCTCGAAGGCGTCAGAACTCGAAATTACAAAGCTTGTGCTTGAAATAAAATCCGACATCGAAAAAATCAGAGAGCAGGTTCAAAACATAGAATGAAACTTTTTCCAATCGGCGGCGGAAATTTCATTAACGGCGATCGCCTTGTCTGCGCCGTAACTCCCGAGAGTGCGCCGATAAAACGCCTTATCGCCGACGCCAGAGAAAAATTCATGTTAATTGACGCAACCTGCGGGAAACGCACAAAATCGGTATTCTTAACCGATACCGGGCATATTATCCTGTCGTATAAAACCCCGGATAAGTTCGGCGAGGAAGATTAATTCTGTAAAGAGGTTTAGATGTTAAAAAAACGCGGTAAACTTATAGTAATATCGGGTCCGTCGGGTTGCGGAAAGGGAACTGTTATAAAAAAGCTTTCCGAAAAAATTCCGTTCTGGCTCTCCGTTTCGGACACAACGCGTGAAATCCGTGACGGTGAAATTCCCGGGGTTAATTATAACTACCTTAAGAATGATGAATTCCTCTCGAAGGTTAATGCCGGTCTAATGCTTGAACACGCCGCCTACAGCGGGCGGGCGGGGAAGATAACCTACTACGGCACACCGAAACCGCCGGTGTCAGCTCACCTTGAAGCCGGCGAAAACGTCCTCCTCGAAATTGAGGTGCAGGGCGCGGGGCAGATAAAAAAAGCCCTCCCCGAAGCAATCCTCATATTCATTATGCCGCCGTCCATGGAAGAATTAGAAGCGAGGCTTACGGGGCGGGGGACGGAAAAGCCCGAGGATATAAAAACAAGGCTCGAAACCGCAAAAACCGAAATAGCACTTGCCGACAGCTTTGATTACATTGTTGAAAATGACCGGGTTGACGTTTGTGTCGAAAAATTAGTGGAAATTATTACGAAATAAAGGGGAAAACTACTGCAATATGGAAAACAATATGTTAAGACCGTCAATCCAAGAGATTACAACCCAAAACGAGAACCCCTACACGGTAGTTATCGGTGTAGCAAAACGCGCAAGGGAGATTGCCGACGACGTTTTTGAGTCCGGGCAGATTTTAGAACACAAGCCGGTAAAAACCGCCGTCGAGGACTTCGCGAAACGCCGCTATCGCATGATTGAGGACCCGACCCTTCGCGGCACAAAGATTGAGTCATAACCAATGCTGCAAAAACAAATCGTCCGTGTAGCCGTCGCCGACACAACCTACGGCTTTGACAGGGCTTTCGACTATGCACTGCCGGGGTTGGATTCAAATGCCGGAGCGGGGATGGGAGCAAGCGCGGGGGCAAGTCCGGGAGCGGGCTGTTCGCCGAAAACTAACCCTTTGCCCGGCTGTCGGGTGCTCGTTCCGTTCGGGAACGGCAACCGTACTCGTATCGCCCTGATTTTATCCTACGCCGATTGCGAAAAAAACGTTATCTACAAGGAAATTTCGGGCGTTATAGACGAAACGCCGGCGGTAACTGCCGAGGGGTTAGCCCTCATAAACCGCCTGAGAGAGACCACCTTCTGCACCTACTTTGACGCCTGCAAACTTTTTTTACCCGCAAGTTTTAATGTAAAGCTCAAAACCCGTTATAAGGTTAACGCCGAGCGTTTTGACGCACTACGCCCGCTGATGTCCGACGACGATATAACGGCTGTCGAGCAGATTAAAAAAACCGGGAACTATTCCGGCGATAACTTAAAATATCTGCTTTCGGAAGCCATAATCTATCACGAAGAATATATCACAAAAAAGGCAAAGACCGAAAAGATAGTCCGCCTCACGGACGAATACCGCGAAGGCAGGCTCAAATACGCTTTCACGAACGATAAGACACGAAAAACGATTGAACATCTGAAAAATTCCCCCGACATAACCGATAAAGAGCTTGCGAAACTTTTCGATATTTCGTCTGCTTCTCTAAAAACACTGCAAAAGCGCGGCGTTGTCGATATAATCACGGTCAAGTCCGATTCCGTAACAATTTCCGCAACCGCCGACCGTTATGAAAATCCGCTGACTTTGACGGAAGAACAGCGAACCGCCGCCGACGGAATTTTAACGCTTATAAGGAGCGGCAAACCCTCCGCATCGCTTCTTTTCGGCGTAACAGGCAGCGGGAAAACCGCCGTTTTCACCGAGCTTATCATAAACGTCATAAATTCCGGGAAAACCGCGATACTCCTTGTGCCGGAAATCGCCCTCACGCCCCAACTTAAAAGGCGGTTTACTGAGATTTTCGGGAACGCCGTAAGCTGTCTCCACAGCGGTTTATCGGTATCGCGCCGCGCGGAAGAATATGCGCGGATTCGCGCCGGAAACTGCAAACTGCTTATAGGAACAAGAAGCGCGGTTTTCGCGCCGATTGATAATATAGGACTTATAATAATCGACGAAGAACAGGAGCGAACATTCGTCTCCGAAATGTCGCCGCGATACGACGCAAAGGAAATCGCGAAGACACGCTGCGTTTATCATAACGCCGCCCTCGTCTTAGCCTCCGCAACGCCCTCTGTCGAGAGTTTTTACCACGCGAAGACGGGGCGTTATAACCTCTTTACCCTGACAAAACGCTTTGCGGAAGCGGTTTTGCCCGATGTTAACATCGTTGACGTCGCGGCGGACGGTTACTATAACGATTCGCAAAACCTCTCCTGCACCCTCGTTTCCGAGATTAACGACAACCTTACAAGGCATGAACAGACAATCTTACTTCTTAATCGTCGCGGATTTAACACAATAATAACCTGCCGCTCCTGCAAACAGACGATAATGTGTCCGCATTGCAGTGTCGCGCTTACCTACCACAAATCGGAAGGGAAGCTCCGCTGTCACTGGTGCGGCTATGCGGGAGACGAGGTGAAAGCCTGCCCCGCTTGCGGCAGTGAGTACCTTAACTTTATCGGGACGGGTACGGAGAAGATTGAGAGTGAGATTGCAGAGCTTTTTCCGTCGGCAAGGGTGCTGAGGCTTGATGCCGACACAATCGGTTCTCGCGGGAGTTACGATGAGCAATTCACGGCGTTTTATAAGGGAGATTATGACATTCTCCTCGGGACACAGATGGTTGCGAAGGGGCTTGACTTCCCGAATGTAACCCTCGTGGGCGTTATATCGGCGGATTCCGCGCTTTACGCCGGGGATTATCGGTCCTATGAACGGACATTCTCGCTCCTGACTCAGGTTGCAGGGCGGGGCGGTCGCGGCGAAAAGCCCGGCAGAGCGATTATTCAAACCTTCAACCCTCACCATTATATACTTAAACTTGCGGCGGCGCAGGACTTCCCCGCTTTTTTTGAGGAAGAGATCGGCAACCGCAAACTCCTTCTTTATCCGCCCTTTTGCGACATCTATGTTCTCGAATTCGGCGGAAGCGACGACGTTAAAACAGCGGCGGCGGCGGCGGAATTCGCCTCCCTCATAAGAATTGCCGTTAATGAAAGAATAAACTTGACGCATGAAAAGATACCGCTTATTCTGTTAGGTCCGGCGAAATGCATCCGAGAGCGTATCAAGAATAAATTCCGCTATAAACTCATTATAAAATGCAAATCCAACAGCACATTCCGCGAGATTTTGTCCGAAAGCTATAAGAAAACATTCACAGAACGCGTTTTCGACCGCATATCTGTCAGTATTGCGGCAAACGGCGATGCTTCAATGTAATACTATTCCCTGATAAAAATGCTTGCATTTTTATCACCGGCGCTTTGCGCCGGTTGCTCGCCAAAGGCGAGCGGAAATAATACTGACGGCATCCCACGGCGGCTTTGCCGCTTTACCCGAAGCTTTGCTTCGGGTAGATAAAAAACATTTTCAATGTTTTTTATCAGGGATTAGTATAATATAAAAAAGGGGAAATCCGAGCTTATATGGCACTCAGAAATATTCTAAACAAAGACGATCCGATGTTACACAAAAAATGCCGCCCTGTAGATAATTTTGACAAAAAGCTTTCACAGCTCCTTGATGATATGGCGCAGACGAACAGGCATCTTGACGGCGCAGGGCTTGCCGCACCGCAGATCGGGCTTCTCCGCAGAGTCGCTGTCGTCGAATGGGACAACACCTATTGTGAACTTATAAACCCCGAAGTTATCGAAGTAAAGGGTACTTCCCGCGACATCGAGGGCTGTCTTTCATGCCCGAACGATTGGGGATATGTAGTCCGCCCCGCGACGGTTAAATTTGCAACATATGACCGCGAAGGCAATCGCCGCGAATATTTCTACCGCGGGCACGCCGCAAGAGCGGTGCTTCACGAGATAGACCACCTCGACGGCATAGTTTTCACCGACAAGGCAGACGAAATGGTTGACCCGAAGGTTGTCGAAGAACGCGACAAAAAACGCCGCAAACGTATGCGGTAAAATTTGCCGGGGATTATGACAGCCGTTTACGAAGTTAAAATGAGGGGGTTACAGACATCAGAATCGTTTTCATGGGTACACCGGAATTCGCTGTGCCTTGCCTTCGCGAACTGCTTAATACCGAAGAGGTGCTTGCGGTATTCACAAAGCCCGACAAGCGCGGCGGCCGCGGGAATAAGATGCTCCCCTCCGCAGTAAAAATCTTCGCCGAAAGCCATAATATCCCTGTTTACCAGCCCCTATCACTGAAAACCGGGGACGATGCCGAAAGCGCGTACGAAACGCTTCTTAAGCTTTCTCCCGACCTTATAATTGTCGCCGCGTACGGACAGATCCTGCCGGAAAGAATACTTAACCTTCCGAAAATTTTCCCGCGCTGTATTAATCTTCACGGATCCCTGCTCCCGAAACTTCGCGGAGCTGCGCCGATTGAACGCGCCGTAATGGGCGGTGACCGCGAAACCGGAATAACCTCAATGGTAATGGCGAAGGGTCTCGACACCGGGGATATGCTTCTTGCGCGAAAAACCGAGATAAACGAAAACGAGACGGCGGTTAACCTGCGTTTGCGCCTCTCCGAAATTGCCGCGAAAACCCTCCTTGATACCCTTGCGGTGTTAAAAGCCGGGAAGCTTATCGCCACGCCGCAAAATAACGCGGAAGCAACATACGCAAAGGTGATTGAAAAGAACGAAAGCAAGGTTGACTTCACCGACACAGCCGCAAATATCCACAACATAATCCGCGCCGTAAGCGGTTTCGGAATGTTACACGGAAAACGGATAAAAATTTTTTCTACACGAAAAACGGATATTCCCGTCGGCGATAACACGCCCGGCAAGCTTATATCCGATAATGGTTTATATATAAACTGCTCCGACTATCTGTTGCAAATTACGGAACTCCAGCCCGAGGGCGGAAAACGCCTCTCTGCGGAAGAATATCTTCGCGGACATAAAATAGATTCCGATTCGGTGTTGAGTTAATATGTCAGATAAAAAAAGCCCCCGCGATACGTCTGCACAAAATGCTAACCCACGCGAAACCGCTGTTAAGGCACTTATGCAGATGGGGAAAGGCGGCAGATTTTCGGACGCGTTGCTTTCCGAAACCCTCGACTTTGCACAGATGAGCGGCGTTAACAAGCGGTTTTGCGCGAACCTTTTCTACGGCGTAATTGAACGCAAATTAACCCTCGACGAAATTATCCGCAGTTACAGCAAAATCCCGCTTATAAAGCTTGACCCGGAGATTAAAAATATCCTCCGCACCGGGCTGTATCAGCTTTTATATATGAACAGCGTCCCCGACAACGCGGCTGTTGACGAAGCGGTAAAACTCTGCGCAGCTTTTAAGAAAACTTCCGGAAAAGGTTTTGTCAACGCACTGTTAAGGCAGTTTTTGCGCGACAGCAAGCGGATTCCGAACATTGACAATTTTTCCGTGAAATATTCGATTAACCCCGATATTTACGATTCTTTCAAATCCGATTACGGTGAAAAAAAAGCAAACGAGATTTTAGAAAGCTTCTTCCGCACTGACGTAACCTATATCAGGCTTAATAGCCGACGTTTTACAAAAGATAATCTCCCCGAAAACTTTTCAGAAACCGACATTCCGAACGTTTTTTCCGGCGGCAATCCGGGCATTAACAGCTCCGAATTCAAAGCCGGGGTTTACCATATACAGGACTACTCATGCGCATATGCCTTAAACCTCATGGAAATTCGCGGCGGTGAGGATATTTTAGACGTTTGCGCCGCACCGGGCGGGAAATCATTCACCCTTGCGGAGATGACAAGCGGCAGCGTTTACGCCTGTGACATTAGCGCGAAGCGGCTTGCAAAGGTCGAAGACGGCATAAAACGCCTCGGGCTCTCAAACATAAAGACGTTTTTGCACGACGGCAAGGTTTTTGACGAAAGTTTTCCGAAGTTTTCGCGGATTCTCTGCGATGTGCCGTGTTCGGGGCTTGGGGTAATCCGAAAAAAGCCGGAGATACGTTATAAAAACGTCAGCGATTTTTCACACCTGCCCGAAGTTCAGTATGACATACTCGAAAACAGCGTACGTTATCTTGCGGACGGCGGAGTTCTTCTTTATTCAACCTGCACCCTAAAAAAGGCGGAGAATGAAGACGTCATAGCGCGATTCCTTGAAAATCACAATGATTTTCCAAAATCTATGATTGAAATGCGGACAATCTTCCCCGGTGATTTTAACTCGGACGGCTTCTTTATCGCGAAACTTAAGGCTGTAAAATGAAAGATATTTTGTCAATGACACTCGATGAGCTGACAGCGGACTTAACGAATGAAAAGCCCTACAGGGCAAAGCAGATTTACAGCTGGCTTCATCAAAAACGCGCTGTAACCTTCGACGAAATGAGCGATCTCCCCGCCGCGCTTCGCGAAAAGCTTAATAAAGAACACATAATTTGCAGACTTACGGCGGTAAAAACCCTCGTTTCAGAGCGGGACGGCACAAAAAAGTACCTCTTTGAGCTTCCCGACGGCGAATGTATCGAAACGGTTTTCATGGAGTATAAGCACGCCCATAGCCTTTGTATTTCCTCGCAGGTCGGTTGCAGAATGGGCTGCAAGTTCTGTGCCTCGGGGCTTGACGGACTGGTGCGAAACCTAACCCCCGCCGAGATGCTGTCGCAGGTTTACGAAGTCGAACGCCTCACGGGCGAAACTATCGGCAGCCTTGTAATGATGGGGATCGGAGAACCGCTTGATAATTATGACAATACGATAAAATTCCTTACGCTCTTATCGGATAAAAACGGTAAAAACCTAAGCCTTCGCCATGTTTCACTCTCGACCTGCGGGCTTGTCCCGAAGATAAGGGAGCTTTCAAAGCTTCATCTCGGCTTAACCCTTTCCGTTTCGCTCCACGATTCCGACAACGCGAAGCGCGAGGATATAATGCCGGTGACAAAAGCGTATAATATAGATGAACTCATAAAAGCCTGCAAGGAATATATCGCGGAAACGGGGCGGCGTATAAGCTTTGAATACGCGGTTATTGCGGGGGTTAACGATTCAAAAACGGATGCGGAGCGGCTTATAAAACTCCTTCGCGGGATAAACTGCCACGTTAACCTTATCCCGGTCAACAACGTTTCTGAAACAGATTTTCACAATAAAAAAGACAACGTTAAAAATTTTGAGGGTTATCTTAACGCCGGGAAAATCCCGGTTACAGTACGGCGGACGCTCGGGAGCGACATTAACGCGGCTTGCGGGCAGCTCAGAAAACAGAGGACAGAAGACAGAAGACAGAAGACAGAAGACAGAAGACAGAAGACAGAATTCGGAATAAATGATTGTTAAATTTTTACGGAGAGGTCTATGAGAGTTTTTACCGGCACAGACATCGGGCTTATGCGTTCTGAAAATCAGGATAAAATCACATCCGGGATCATTAACGATATAACCGGGTTTATTGTGCTTTGCGACGGCATGGGCGGCGAAAATGCAGGCTCTGCCGCTTCTGACATTGCCACAGAAGCAATTGTCGAACGCTTCACGAAGGTTTACAGGCGCGATCTTTCCGACGATACCGTTCGCGGCATGATGATTTCGGCACTCAACACGGCTAATTCGGTTATCCTCGATGAGTCCTATTCCGACCCGGAGAAAAAGGGGATGGGTACGACCTGTGTTGCCGCGCTTTTGCGGGGCTTGAAGCTTCATGTCGTGAGTGTCGGGGACTCCCGCGCATACCTCCTTAACGACAATATCTGCCAGATTACGAAAGACCACTCTGTCGTCATGCAAAAATTTGAAAAGGGCGAAATAACAAAGGAAGAGATGCGGAGCCACCCCCAGCGCAACTATATCACAAAGGCTCTCGGGATCCCTTTCGACCCTGACCCGGACTATTTTGAACTCGAGCTTTCCGAAAACGATGTAATCCTCCTCTGTTCGGACGGTTTATCGACATATGTCGATGAAGCGGATATTCACGCGATGGCAAAAAGCTATAGAGGCGACGAGTTAGTGGAACG
The DNA here is from genome assembly GCA_031262105.1 of Ruminococcus sp. GTDB lineage: Bacteria > Bacillota > Clostridia > Oscillospirales > Ruminococcaceae > JAISGY01. The sequence continues at coordinate 34,514 of JAISIH010000019.1, forward strand.
GCTTATAAAAAAAGCCCTCGATAACGGCGGCAAGGACAACATTACAATCGGGCTTATGTACTATAATATGGAAGAAAATGCGGAATAAGTTTCCGTTTGGTTACAGCTGTTACCGATTTGCTATCAAAAAAGCTTATAATTTTCAATTTAATTTACATATTTAGACATATAAACTCTTAAATTTGTAAACATTTTAGGTGTATAATATTAATGAATAAATGTTTTTCAAAAAACTTTACAAGGTGGATTTATGGATAAGAATATCGGCAAAAGGCTCGACGGGCGTTATGAGATAACCGAACTCATCGGCGTCGGCGGCATGGCTGATGTTTATAAAGCAACCGACATCTTAGAGGGAAAAGTTGTCGCAGTCAAGATACTAAAGCCGGAATTTTCCGACAATGAGGAGTTTATACGCCGCTTTCGCAACGAGTCGAAGGCGATTGCTGTGCTTTCTCACCCGAACATCGTAAAGATTTTCGACGTCGGTTTTACCGATAAGCTTCAGTTTATCGTTATGGAGTACATTGACGGAATAACCCTCAAGGAATTTATCGAGCAACAGGGCGTCTTAAAGTGGAAGGACAGTATCCACTTCATCATTCAAATTTTAAGGGCTCTCCAGCACGCACACGACCGCGGCATAGTCCACCGCGACATAAAGCCGCAAAATATCATGCTCTTCCCGGACGGAACTATAAAGGTCATGGACTTCGGGATTGCGCGTTTTGCCCGTGAAGAACTAAAGACGATTTCCGACAAGGCAATCGGTTCTGTCCACTATATCAGCCCCGAACAGGCGTCCGGGAACGTTACCGATGAACGCTCCGACATATATTCTGTCGGGATAATGATGTATGAGATGCTGACCGGGATTAAGCCTTTCGATGCGGATAACCCCGTTACCGTGGTTCTCATGCATATGCAAAAGGGCGCGAGACCTCCCCGTCAGATTAACGACACCATCCCCGAGGGGCTTGAAGAAATTGTCATAAGGGCAATGCAAGCCGACCCTTCAAAGCGTTATCAGTCCGCTTCCGAGATGATTAAGGACATTGAAGAATTCAAGCGCAACCCCGCAATAATCTTCGCTTACGAATACGCTTCAAAGGAACAGACGCAAAATTTCTCCCCCGCGGTTAAGGAATCCGCTTCCCGCGCCTTTGAAAATACCCTCGACCGAAACAGCGTTTCCGCCGACAGCGACAGGGATATAACCTCACGGAAGAAGAATGAGGAAAAACAGGGCAGCAAGGTACGTACAAAAACACGAGACGAGCTTAAACGCCTTGAATACGACGACGATGATGACGAAGACGGCGATGTATCAAAATCTTCATACTTTGTTGCAATATTAACCGCAATCGCGGCGGGTATTGTTATTCTTGTGGTTGCTTTTGTAGTAATACAGCTAATTGACATTACAAAGGGCAGCGGTGAAGCCGAATTATTGGAGATGACAGACCTTATCGGGCTTTCTTATCAGGATGTTAAGGTAGCTTATGCCGATAAATTTGAGCTTCGCAATGCCGGCGAAGAATATAACGATATGTGGCCGGCGGGAGCAATTATCCGCCAGTCTATCGAAGCGGGCGACAACTACAAAAAAGGCGTAGCAATCCAAGAAGTAACCGTCAGCAAGGGCAAGCGTCAGGTCATTATCGACAATGTTTACGGTCAGGAAGCCGAAGCGGCGACAGCGATACTGATGGCGAACGGCAATTTTATCGTGCGGCAGGTCTTCCAATCCGACGAAAATGTCGAAGAGGGTATGGTTATAAAAACCGACCCGCCGAGGAACGAAAAGGTTGACTCGGGAAGCCTGATTTATATGTATGTCAGCAACGGCTCTGCCCAGCCGCCCATATATGTTCCGAATGTCGTCGGGCAGACCGAAGAACAGGCGCGGATTCTCCTTGAAAAACTTGCCGTAACGGTCCTTCCCGTGGACTCGAAGGATGCCGCCGGAACGGTTGTAGAACAGAGTGTGCCGCCCCTTGCGCCGGACGGAACGCCGAATATAATCCGCGTAAACGACCCGATAACAATCAAGGTAAGCACAGGCAATTCCCCTGAAACAACCGTCTCAATCTCCTTCATAGTTCCGAGCGGGATTAACAAATCCGCATCGGCAACCTTCAGGACTTACATCAACGGTAACCTTAAACTCTCGACTGACATTGACAATATCCGCTATACCGAAACTGTTTCCGTCCCCGTTTCCGGCACAGGAACCCAGCGTGTAATTGTCGAGGGCGTTAACAACGACACAAGGAAGCTTATAAGCATCGGCGAATACGAGGTAAACTTCGATACGGGAACGGTTACAGAAGTCGAATTCAAGACGCGTAACTTCTTAACCCTCTTTGAAGCGGAGGAGCAAACGACAACTACAACCGCTTTCACCTACCCCGACCCGTGGGCAAACGACGATACAATAATAGACGGCGACGAATTCTGGAATAACATCATCGGCGAATAAACAGTTAAAAAAGTTTAGTTTGAATACGAGCAAAATATGAATAAAATAAGGGAATTGTCTGAAACGTACGAGGGTAAAATTTTAGGTTCAGTCGGCGGGATTTTCACCGTCGAGACCGAAGATGCCGTTTTAACCTGCAAGGCAAGGGGGATTTTCCGCAAAGACGGAATTTCTCCCTATGTCGGCGACAGCGTTAATATAATGAAGGTCGGGGATAATGACGCGGTTATCGTTGAAATTTTGCCCCGCAAGAATGAAATCGTGCGTCCGCCTGTTGCGAACGTAGATTCCATTGTTTTTGTCGTTTCTACAACCCTGCCGTCGCCTAATCTCGAAATTTTAGATAAATTCCTTGCTATTGCCGAATTTAAGAATATATCATCCTGCATTGCGGTTACGAAGACAGATTTAGCAGTCGGCTCGGCAGTTTCGTCGCTCATAAATACATATGACGGAAAGGTAGCGAAGGTTTTCGCGATTGATTATAACAACCCCGAAAGCTATAAGGAACTTTATGACAGCCTCGCGGGGAAAACAGCCGTCTTCACCGGGAACACAGGTGTCGGGAAGTCAACGCTCCTTAACCACATCGACAGCCGCATAAAATCGGAGGTCGGCGAAGTCAGCCGAAAGCTCGGACGAGGGCGGCACACAACACGAACCGTTACCCTTTTTAAGCTTGATAACGGCGCGTATGTTGCCGATACACCCGGTTTCGGCGTTTTTGAAACCACACGTTATGATTACATACATAAGGAAAATTTGGCAGAATATTTCAAGGACTTTAAGCCCTTTATCCACGACTGCCGTTATCAGGACTGCACCCACACGAAAGAAATCGGCTGTGAGGTTATCGAAGCGGTGAGAACGGGTAAAATTCCGCAGACGCGTTTTGATAATTACCTTAAAATGTATGATGAAGTTTCGCTTATTAAGCTTTGGGAACAACGGCAATGACGTGTTTTCGGGCAATGCACAGACGTTATGAACAACGTAAACTAAAGGTGATTTTATGTTTCGCAAGATAAACAGTTGCGGGCTTGTGGGGATAAATGCTTTCCATGTCGAGACCGAGATGGATATAAGTAAAGGTGTGCCTGATTTCACCATTATCGGGCTCGGAGATGCCGCCGTCCGCGAGAGCAAAGACAGGGTTAAGACGGCGATACAAAGCGCAGGGTTACGCTTCCCGGAGGCGAAGGTTATCGTTAATCTTGCTCCGGCAGACGTGAGAAAAACCGGAAGTCTCACCGACCTTTCGATAATTGCGGCACTGCTTTCAGCGACAGGGGAGATACAGACCGATCTCTCCGATTCTGTTTTTATAGGCGAAGCTTCGCTCGGCGGGGAGATAAAAGGGGTTTCGGGAATTCTCCCGATGACAATTTTGTCGAAAAAAAGCGGTTTTAAGAACATTTATGTTTCAACCGACAACGCATACGAAGCAAGTGTAGTTGAGGGAATAAATACATACGGCGTAAAAACCGTCCGAGATTTGGTTGACCATTTTAAGGGCGTTAAGCCGATTGCACCGCAGAAAAAATATATTCCCGAAAGGGTTATACCTAAAAACGTTCTTGATTTTGCAGATGTTAAGGGGCAGTCGGTTGCGAAAAAGGCACTCGAATTCGCCGCCGCCGGGGGGCATAATCTGCTTATGCTCGGTCCTCCGGGGTCGGGGAAATCTATGCTTGCGAAGCGCGTTCCGTCAATTTTGCCGCCGCTTTCGTTCGATGAGTCGATAGAGATTACGGGGGTTTATTCGGTTGCGGGGCTTGTTGATAAGGATAAGCCGCTTATAACCGAACGCCCGTTTCGTTCGCCGCACCCGAACGTATCTCTCGCCGCGATTACGGGGGGCGGTCCGATACCGAAGCCGGGGGAAATCTCCCTCGCCCACCACGGAGTATTGTTCCTTGATGAGCTTCCCGAATTCCCGCACAGTATAATCGAATCGCTCCGCCAACCCTTAGAAGACCGCGAAATAACCGTTTCGAGAACCGCCGGGAAATCCACCTATCCGTCAACAATTATGCTTATCGCGGCGATGAATCCCTGTCCCTGCGGCTATTTCGGAAGCACAGTGAAAAAATGCACCTGTTCCGAACACAAGAAAAAGCAGTATATCTCGAAGATCAGCGGACCGATGCTTGACAGATTTGATATACAGATTGAAGTCGGAGAGGTTGATTATGAAAAGCTTGCGTCCGGGCGGAAGGAAGAATCCTCGGAGGCAATCCGCGAGAGGGTTTGTAAGGCGCGTGATATTCAGGCGGCGCGTTATAAAAACACCGGCATAACCTGCAACGCCGAAATAACCGACGATATACTCGATAAAGTTTGTGAAATGACCCCCGAAGCCTCCGAGCAGTTTAGGGCTGCCTTCAATAAATTAGGGCTTTCGGGCAGGGCTTTCTCACGTATACTAAAGGTTGCGCGGACCGTCGCCGACACCGAAAACGAAGAACTAATAGGGAAAAAGCACATCAACAGAGCAATAAACTTCCGAACCCTCGACAGGAAATATTGGAATACATAATGTAAAAAACCGCCGAAATTAATCGGCGGTTTCGTTGTATTAAGGGTTAACGTTAGTTTTCGCTGTATCACGGGTCAACGTTTGAGAAAAGCTGTACCCAGTAATTTATATAGGTGCCGCTGTAGTTTTGGTAATAGCCCACGCCCATGTATCGGTGAGAGGGGTTAATCATGTTTTCGTAGTGATCGGGGGAGTTAAACCACTGCGTATATGCGCCGAGCGGGGTATAGCTTGCGGTGCCTGCGGCAAGGTTTTCTCCCATAGTTCCATAGCCGTAAAAGCCGTCAAAATATCCGATTTCTTCAAAGACTGTAGAAAATCTTGTTCCGTCGGGGCGGGTGTGTGAGAAAAGCGTATACGTCTCTCTTGCGCGAATGTTTGCAGCCACGCCCAAATCGGCTGAGAGCTGTAACGGAACGAGACCGAGGCTTGTGCGAAGATTATTCACGAGCCTTAACATCTCAATTTCATTTGCGGAGAATGAACCGGTGTTGCTGCCGCTGCCGGAGCCGCTGCCGGAACCGCTGCCGGAGCCGCTGCCCGAACCCGAACCGCTTCCGCCGTCGAAGATTACATTGATGGTTGCGATGTTAACGCTACCGCCGTAAAGTTGAACATAGATTGTTCCGGGGGAGGCAATTGTAATCTGTTCGCCGCCGTACGCTCCGTTCGGTCTGTCGTTGTCAATCCAGCTCCCGGTTGTACCCAAACGGATTCTCAAGTCTTTGCTGTCGGAAGTTTTGATAATAATTGTCCCGGCGGAAGACATAGTGAGGGTTGCGGTTGAGTTATAGTCCATTCGCCCGATTTCCGTCCCGTTAGTTTGTGCGACAATTATCTTGGGGGTACTCGGTGTTGAGGGTGTTGAGGGCGTGGAGGGAGTTTGCGAACCGCCGCCGCTTCCGCTACCAACAGTTACGTTAAATGTTGCGATTATAGCCGATGAGCCGTAATAACCGACGCTAATTGTTGTCGCCCCGGTGATTATAACCTGCTCGCCGGCGTATCTGCTCGGGGCGTCGTTGTCCTGCCAAGAGCCGTTCCCGATACGAACCCTTATATCCCTGCTGTCGGAAGTCTTAATCTGATATGTGCCGGCTGACGGAACGGATATAGGTGCTGTGCCGTTAAAAGCCGCCCGCCCGATTTCTACGCCGGAGAGGTTTGCGAAGATGACTGCTGGGGTACTCGGATCTGGAGTTGAGGGCGTCGAGGGCGTTTGCGAACCGCCGCTGTTTCCATTACCGCCGCCAACAGTTACATTAAATGTTGCGATAATTGCCGATGAGCCGTAATAGCCAACGCTTATCGTTGTCGCGCCGGTTATGGTAACCTGCTCGCCGGCGTATCTGCTCGGGGCGTCGCGGTCCTGCCAAGAACCGTTCCCGATACGAACCCTTATATCTCTGCTGTCGGACGTCTTAATCTGATATGTGCCGGCTGACGGTACGGAAATAGGAGCTGTGCCGTTAAAAGCCGCCCGTCCGATTTCTACGCCGGAAAGGTTTGCGAAGATAACTACGGGGGAACTTGGATCTGGTGTTGATGGCGTGGAGGGTGTCTGCGAACCGCCGCCGCTTCCGCTACCGCCAACAGTAACATTAAATGTTGCGATTATAGCCGATGAACCGTAATAGCCGACGCTGATGGTTGTCGCCCCGGTTATGGTAACCTGCTCGCCGGCGTATCTGCTCGGGGCGTCGTAGTCCTGCCAAGAACCGTTCCCGATACGAACCCTTATATCTCTGCTGTCGGAAGTTTTAATCTGATATGTGCCGGCTGACGGAACGGAAATAGGGGCTGTGCCGTTAAAAGCCGCCCGCCCGATTTCTATGCCGGAGAGGTTTGCGAAGATAACTCCGGGAGCGTTCGGATCAACCAAAGGATCGTCAGGCACTTCGGATTCTTCGGGATAGCCGCTTCCGCCTACAGATACGTTAAATGTTGCGATTATAGCCGCTGAGCCGTAATGCCGTACGGTAACGGTTGCCGCCCCGGTTATGGGAATCTGTTCGCCGCCGTATCTGCTCGGGTTGTCGTTGTCTATCCAGATGCCGTCCCCGATATTGACCTGTATGTCCCTGCTGTCGGAAGTCTTAATAAGGTACGTCCCGGCTGAGGGAACCGAAACACCGACAGAGCCGCCGCCCTGTACGTGCGTAATTTCCACGCCCGAAACATTCGCGAAGATAACCTGCTGTGATGCATCTGCTGAAATCACAAAGTTATTCGGCAGCGCAATGAAAAGCAAAGCTGTCGTCAATAATAACGATGAAAGTGTTTTTAAAAATTTTTTCAAAATAACTCCTTTCAAAACAAAAGCCGGTTTGTAATACTATTATAGTATCAGAAACAGATTTTGTCAAGTGCAATTAAAAATTTAACCCGATATAAAATCTTTGTACATTAATGAGGGTTGAATTCCCGTGTTGTTTTGGTACTTGCCGGATTTATAAAGGTCGTATTCGCCCTTTATCGTGTGATAGTAAATCTGGCAAATATCGACATTCGGGTAAATCTTAATCGGCTCGATACAAAACATCTCGAGTGTCCAAAAGCCCTTGAAGCCCACGTCCCCGAACCCGGCGGTAACATGGATAAAAAGCCCGAGCCGCCCGGTTGAGCTTCTCCCCTCAAGCATGGGAACGTAAAAATCCGTCGAGGTGAATTCGTTCGTCCGCCCGAGATAGAGTTTATTAGGCTCTAAAATAATGCCGCTTTCGGGGATTTTTAAGGAGACCGTCTCGTTTAGCTTCTTCATGTCGAGCGTGTCGTCTTTATAGTACATAAGTTCGTCCGAAAGCGTGAGGTTAACGCTGTTCGGGTTAACTTTTTTTTCATCATACGGCGTAATAACAATCTCGCCGTCCGCAATTGCCCGCTTTATCTCTCTTCCCGAAAGTATCATATCGTTCACCTTTACATTTATATAGTATTCGCCGACAGTAACCCCGCCGGCGAATAAAAACGTCTCTTAAAGTGCTTCGGAGAAAACCCTGAAATAGCTTTGCGGGTGAGCGCAAACGGGGCAGACTTCCGGTGCTTTTTTCCCGACATGGATATGCCCGCAGTTTGAACATTCCCAGATAGCGTCGCCGTCTTTCGAGAAGACAAGACCGCCCTCAACGTTTTCAAGAAGCTTGCGGTAACGCTCTTCGTGGCGTTTTTCGATCTCCCCAACCTTTTCAAAGAGGAACGCAATCCTTGTGAAGCCCTCTTCGCCGGCGGTTTCGGCGAAACCCTTGTACATCTCTGTCCATTCGTAATTTTCGCCCGCAGCCGCGTCGGCAAGATTAGCGGCAGTCGCCGGAACAGCACCGCCGTGGAGTTCCTTAAACCACAGCTCTGCGTGTTCTTTTTCGTTATTTGCGGTCATGGTGAAGATGTCGGCAATCTGAACGTATCCGTCAGAGCGGGCTTTGCTTGCGTAATATGTATATTTATTCCGCGCCTGTGATTCCCCTGCAAATGCCGCAAGCAGATTCGCTTCCGTTTTACTTCCTTTAAGTTCCATATTAACCTCCGAAAAAAGTTTTCTAACTATTATAATTATAGCAATAATTTTTTGAAATGTCAAGAAAAAACTAAAACGAAATTTTCATAATAAATTATGAATAATTTGCAAATTTTAATACAATACTCTTGACAAGTTAAAAAGGTAAGTGTATAATTAATAAATGTATCATTATGCGTTTTTATAAAAACCGCGTTGTTATTGGAGGGGAAATCGCCTATGGTGAATGTCAAACCGATGAATCTCGGAAAGACGAAGCGAATGAGTTTTGGGAAAATTCCCGAAGTTCTTAATATGCCGAATCTTATCGAAGTTCAAAAAAATTCCTACAAGTGGTTTTTAGAGGAGGGCTTAAAAGAAGTATTTCGCGATGTTGCCGCTATTACGGATTATAACGGTAACCTCGTATTAAATTTTAACACATATAGGCTTGACGAAACGCCGAAATATACCATAGCCGAATGTAAAGAACGTGACGCAACCTACGCCACGCCGCTTCGCGTTAAGGCGACGCTCTGGAATAAAGAAACCGGCGACGTTAAGGAAAACGAAGTTTTCATGGGCGATTTTCCGCTTATGACAGACTCCGGGACATTTATTATAAACGGTGCAGAGCGGGTTATTGTATCGCAGCTCGTTCGTTCTCCGGGCGTTTATTACGCTGTCGAGAAGGATAAAACGGGCAAGGATCTTTATTCCGCAACCGTTATCCCGAACCGCGGCGCATGGCTTGAGTACGAGATGGACTCGCAGGACGTGGTTTATGTCCGCATCGACAAAAACCGTAAAATCCCGCTTACGACCTTTATCCGCGCCTTGGGAACAGGGACGGACGAGGAGATTGTAGCGCGTTTCGGCGAGACGGAGCGTATTACCCAAACAATTTTACAAAAAGACCCGACAAAAAACACCGAAGAAGCTCTCCTTGAAGTTTATAAAAAGCTTCGTCCGGGCGAGCCTCCGACGGTTGAAAATTCACTCCAGCACATTAACAATCTGTTCTTTGACGCGAAGAGGTACGACCTTGCGCGTTTCGGGCGGTATAAATATAACAAGAAACTCGGCATAGCTTCCCGCATTACCGGGCATTATCTCGTTCACCCGATCGTTAACCCCGCGACAGGGGAGATTATGGCGGAAGCGGGCGAGCTTATCCGCTATGACAAGGCACTCGAAATCGAGCAGGCGGGCGTTTCGGAAGCTTGGCTTAAGGTTGAGCGGAAAGAGACGATAACAAGCCCCTTGGGCGAGGTTACAAACAACGTCTATGAGCTTACCGTAAAGGTTATCTCGAACGGAATGGTTGACATAAAGCCTTATATCGGCTTCGACCCGTCCGAATTCGGGATAAACGAAAAGGTTTCTTTCACAGAGTTACAGGCAATTTTAGAGCAAACCTCCGACAAGGCTGAGATTTTAGAGCTTCTTAAACAAAATTCGGACAAGCTTGTTCCGAAACACATTATAATAGACGACATCTTCGCTTCGATAAGCTATTTCCTCAACCTCTGCGACGGTGTGGGGAACGTTGACGACATCGACCATCTCGGCAACCGCCGTATAAGAAGCGTGGGCGAGCTGCTTCAAAATCAGTTCCGCCTCGGTTTCTCCCGCATGGAACGCGTTATCCGCGAGCGTATGCAGATAGGCAGCCAAGACTCCGAAACCGTTACCCCATCGACTCTCATTAATATCCGCCCCATTACGGCGGCTATACGCGAATTCTTCGGAAGTTCGCCGCTCTCACAATTCATGGACCAAACCAACCCCCTTGCGGAGCTTACGCATAAGCGGCGTTTGTCGGCACTCGGTCCGGGCGGTCTCTCCCGTGAGAGAGCCGGATTCGAGGTACGTGACGTTCACTATTCGCACTATGGGCGTATGTGTCCTATCGAGACCCCCGAAGGTCCGAACATCGGGCTTATATCCTATCTTGCGTCGTATGCGCGGATTAACGTTTACGGCTTTATCGAAGCACCCTACCGCAAGGTTAATAAAGAACTCGGCGTTGTAACCGACGAAGTGGTTTACATGACCGCCGACGTCGAGGATTACTACACCGTTGCCCAAGCTAACGAGCCGCTTGACGACGAGGGGCATTTTACCCGCCCGATCGTTAAGGCAAGGTGCAGAGACCAGATTCTCGAGTGCGAACGCGAGCGTATCGACTACATGGACGTTTCGCCGAAGATGGTTGTTTCTGTCGCAACGGCGATGATTCCGTTCCTTGAAAACGACGATGCGAACCGCGCCCTCATGGGCTCGAATATGCAGAGGCAGGCTGTCCCGCTCCTTAAAACGGAAGCTCCGATTGTCGGAACGGGCATGGAATATAAGGCGGCGGTTGACTCCGGCGTTTGTATCCTTGCGAATGAAGACGGCGTTGTCGAACGTCTTTCCGCTGATGAAATTGTTATAAAAGACGGCACGGCTTCCCTCCACACCTACAAGTTAACTAAATTCAAGCGTTCCAACCAAGGAACCTGTATAAACCAACGCCCAACTGTTAAAAAGGGCGAGATGGTTAAGGCAGGGCAGGTTATCGCCGACGGTCCCGCGACGGCAAGCGGCGAAATCTCTATCGGAAAGAATGCCCTAATCGGCTTCATGACTTGGGAGGGCTATAACTACGAGGATGCCGTTCTTCTTAACGAGAGAATGGTACGCGACGATGTTTACACTTCAATCCATATCGAAGAATACGAGATTGAAGCACGTGACACGAAACTCGGTCCCGAAGATATTACCCGCGACATTCCGAATGTCGGCGAGGACGCCCTCCGCGACCTTGACGAACGCGGAATAATTCGCATCGGTGCGGAAGTCCGCGCCGGGGATATCCTCGTCGGAAAGGTTACCCCCAAGGGCGAAACCGAGCTTACGGCGGAAGAACGTCTCCTCCGCGCAATCTTCGGTGAAAAAGCCCGCGAAGTCCGCGACAATTCCTTAAAAGTACCGCACGGCGAGTCCGGCATAATCGTTGACGTCAAGGTTTTCACCCGCGACAACTGCGACGAGCTTTCTCCCGGCGTTAACATGAAAGTCCGCTGCTATATTGCCCCAAAGCGCACACTCCAAGGGGGCGACAAGATGGCGGGGCGTCCCGGCAACAAGGGCGTTGTTTCAAGAGTCCTCAAATCCGCAGATATGCCCTATCTCCCGGACGGAACGCCGCTTGATATAGTCTTAAACCCCCTCGGCGTGCCTTCGCGTATGAACATCGGTCAGGTACTCGAAGTTCATCTCGGAATGGCGGCTTCAAAACTCGGCTGGAAGGTCTGCACACCCGTCTTTGACGGCGCACACGAGTCCGATATCCGCGACACCTTCCGCGAAGCAGGTCTCCCCGAAGACGGAAAAACTATCCTCTACGACGGCAGAACAGGCGAACCTTTCGACAACCGCGTTACCGTCGGTTATATGTATTACCTAAAGCTCCACCACCTCGTTGATGACAAAATTCATGCCCGCTCCGTAGGTCCCTATTCATTAGTAACGCAACAGCCTCTCGGCGGTAAAGCCCAGTTCGGCGGTCAGCGTTTCGGTGAGATGGAAGTTTGGGCACTCGAAGCCTATGGCGCAGCCTACACCCTCCAAGAAATCATCACCGTTAAATCTGACGACACCGTCGGGCGTGTCAAAACCTACGAGGCTATCGTTAAGGGGCAAAACGTTCCCAAGCCCGGTATCCCCGAAGCCTTTAAGGTGCTTATAAAAGAGCTTCAATCCCTCGCCCTTGATGTCAAGGTACTTGATGTTGACGGCTACGAAATAGACCTGAAAGCCAACTTCGAGGACGACGAGGACATTATCCCTCAGCCCGTCTCCGTCGCCGAAGACATGGAAGAAATGGTCGAGTCCGGCAGTCTCGATGAAGGCTTCTTCGAGGAAGACGGTGACGACGACTACGACGACTTCGAGGACAAAACGCCTGATGATTTGGTATACGACGATGAAGATATATAAGTAAATCGGCGATAATTAACAAACCAAACACACTTTCCCAAAAATATGCTATTTTACTTTGCACTCGTGTAAAGGTGGTAGCATAAAAGTCTTTGGAAGGGGGGTTTGGGGGGATAACCCTTCCTCAGAAGGGTTTCCCCCCAACGTACCAATTTGGAATTTCATACTTTTGATTCTATAAAGATCGGTTTAGCGAGCGGAGAGCAGATACGGGATTTGTCGCACGGGGAGGTAACACGCCCTGAGACGATAAATTACCGCACACAACGCCCGGAGCGGGACGGACTTTTCTGTGAAAAGATTTTCGGTCCGACGAAGGACTGGGAGTGTCACTGCGGGAAGTATAAGAAGATACGCTTTAAGGGGCGTATTTGTGAGCGGTGCGGAGTTGAAGTAACCCGCGCTAAGGTACGGCGTGAGCGGATGGGACATATTGAGCTTGCCGCGCCTGTTTCGCATATATGGTATTTTAAAGGAACTCCGTCGCGTATCGGGCAGGTTATTGAGGTTTCCCAAAAGCGGCTTGAAGAGGTTCTTTATTTCACGAAGTACATTGTTACAGATTCGGGGAATACGGAGCTTATTAAAAGACAGCTTCTTACCGAAAAAGAGTTCTCGGATATGCGCGACAAATACGAGGACGATTTTGATGCACAGATGGGTGCGGAAGCGATAAAAGAGCTTCTTGAAGAATACAGCCAAGACCGTTTTGATACCTATATCATGCGGAATATTGAGCGTTTCTCCGAGATAATCGGGCTTTCCGAAGACGATATTGTTAACTTCTTAAACAAGAGAATTTACGTTATAATCGACAACGCGGGCAACCCAGATTACGAATTCGGCGACGTTATAACCCGCACAAAATATCGCGAAGAGATACTCATCTATAACCGCAAACAGCTTGAAAAGCAGGGAGCGGAAATTCAGGTTAAGACAGGATCGCTTTATATTGAAGAACTTTTCGACAGGCTTGTTGCTTATCACAACGAAGACGGGCGTTTCGACGACCTTATCGACCGCAAAAACTGGGTTAATAACCTCGAATGTCTCGCAGAGGAGCTTAAGACGGAGCTTGAAGGGCTTCCCGCCGGGCAGAAGCAGATTAAGCTTTTAAAACGCCTTGAGATTATCGAAGCGTTCAGAACGTCGGGGAATAATCCCGCGTGGATGATTCTTGACATTGTGCCGGTAATTCCGCCGGATATACGCCCGATGGTTATGCTTGACGGCGGACGTTATGCGACTTCCGACCTCAACGACCTTTACAGGCGCGTTATAAACCGCAACAACCGCCTGAAAAAGATGCTTGAGCTTGAAGCACCCGACATTATTATCCGCAACGAGAAGCGTATGCTTCAAGAGGCGGTTGACGCGCTTATCGACAACGGCAGACACGGCAGACCCGTTACCGGTCCTAATAATCGCGCCTTGAAGTCCCTTTCGGATATGTTAAAGGGCAAGCAGGGGCGTTTCAGACAAAACCTACTCGGAAAACGTGTTGACTATTCCGGGCGTTCGGTAATCGTTGTCGGACCGGAACTTAAGATGTATCAGTGCGGTCTCCCGAAGGAGATGGCGCTTGAGCTGTTCAAGCCCTTTGTAATGAAGCGGCTTGTTGACATGAAGGTTGTTAACAATATTAAGTCTGCGCGGAAAAAGGTTGACAGGGCAAGCCCCGAAGTTTGGGATGCGCTTGATTCTGTCATCAAAGACCACCCGGTGCTATTAAACCGCGCCCCCACACTCCACCGTCTCGGCATACAGGCGTTCGAGCCTGTGCTTGTCGAGGGTAAGGCACTGAAACTTCACCCGCTCGTTTGTACCGCTTATAACGCCGATTTCGACGGCGACCAGCTGGCGGTGCATCTCCCGCTGTCGGTTGAGGCACAGGCGGAAGCCCGCTTCCTCATGCTTGCGGCGAACAACCTCTTAAAGCCGTCCGACGGACGTCCTGTCTGCGTTCCGACCCAAGATATGGTACTTGGTTCATACTACCTTACCATGACAAAACCGGGCGAACCCGGCGAGGGGAAATCTTTCCGCAACGTTGACGAAGCCTTAATGGCGTATCAGGCGGGCGTAATCGGCATCCATGCGGCAATAAAAGTACGCATGAGCAAGAATGTCGGCGACAAAAAGCAATCGAAACTAATCGACTGCACAATCGGCAAGCTAATCTTTAACGAAAATATCCCCCAAAATTTGGGCTTTATCGACCGCACAAACCCCGACAACGCTTTCGAGCTTGAAGTAAACTTCCTCGTGAAAAAAGGCGGGCTTTCGCAGATTATCGAACGTTGCATACGCGTAAACGGTGTAGCGAAAACTTCGGAAGTGCTTGATAAAATCAAGGCTTGCGGCTTTAAGTATTCGACAAAGGCGGCGATAACCGTTGCCGTTTGCGATGCGACAATTCCGCCGATTAAGTACGAAATCGTTGAAAAAGCCGACGCGAAGGTTGAGAAGGTTAACAAGCTCTATAAACGCGGGCTTATTTCCTCCGCCGAAAAATCGAAGCGGTTTATCGAGATTTGGAACACCGCAACAGACGACGTTACAACAGCCCTAAAAGACTCCCTTGACCCGTACAACCCGATTAACATGATGTCCGACTCGGGAGCGCGCGGTTCTATAAATCAGATAAGACAGCTTGCCGGTATGCGCGGACTTATCGCGAATACTTCGGGTTCGACAATCGAGATGCCTATCCGCGCAAACTATCGCGAAGGCTTAAATATCCTCGAATACTTCATCTCCTCCCGCGGCGCGAGAAAAGGTCTTGCAGATACCGCGCTTCGTACAGCCGACTCAGGTTATCTTACCCGCCGTCTCGTTGACGTTTCGCAAGATTGTATTATCCGCGAGAACGACTGTAAAACCGACTCCGGCATCGACGTTTACACAATCAAAAACGGCAACGAAATGATCGAGCCGCTCTCAGAGCGTCTTGTCGGGCGTTACCTCATGGACGATTTTAAGGCGGATGACGGAACTGTCCTTGTTCCGAAGACGAAGCTTATGGACGTTCACGATGCCGAAATAATCGTTAATTCAAAAACCGAGCGTGTTACCGTTCGTTCAATCCTCGGCTGCAAAACCCGCCACGGCGTTTGCGCAAAGTGCTATGGGGCAAATCTCGCGAACGGCAAGCTTGTCTCTGTCGGTGAAACTGTCGGTGTAATTGCCGCCCAGTCAATCGGCGAGCCGGGTACACAGCTTACCATGCGTACCTTCCACACAGGCGGTATCGCTTCCGCAGAGGACATCACACAGGGTCTCCCGCGTGTTGAGGAACTCTTCGAGAGCCGCCGTCCGAAATCTGCCGCGATTATAACCCGCACAGCCGGCACAATCCGCATGGAAGAAATTAAGAAAACCCGAAACGTTATCGTTATTGCCGAGGACGGCACGGAAGAATTTTATCCTGTCGCTTACGGCATTAAAATCAAGGTTAAACCCGGTGATATTGTTACCGCCGGTCAGCCCCTCACCGAGGGTTCAATCAACCCCGGCGACATCTTAGCCGTTAACGGAAAAGAAGCCGTTCAAGACTATATCATCTCCGAAGTGCAGAAGGTTTACCGCCTCCAAGGCGTTGATATCAACGACAAGCACATCGAAGTTATCGTTCGCCAGATGCTTCGCAAAGTAAAGATTGACGACTCCGGTTCAAGCTTCATGCTCCCCGGCTCGCTAATAGACAAGCGCGATGTTGACGCCATGAACGAAGACCTCAAAAAGCGCGAACAGGCAGGAGAACTTGATATCCGCCCAATCACGGTTGTCCCGGTGCTTCAGGGTATAACCAAGGCTTCGAGCAACTCCGAATCCTTCCTTGCCGCCGCCTCTTTCCAAGAAACAACAAAAGCCCTTACTGATGCCGCAATAAAAGGCAAGGTAGACCACCTCTTGGGCTTAAAAGAAAACGTAATCATAGGCAAGCTAATCCCGGCAGGTACAGGCATGGAAGTCTACAACAGCACATCTGTAGTACGCAACGAAACTTTCACAGATCATGCCCCTTTGTTGAGTATATAAAGCAATGATAACATAAGAGCGGTTTTTTGCCGCTCTTATGATTGACAAAATAACGAGGTATCTTATGAAATATATTGTTTTACTTTGTGACGGAATGGCTGACGAGCCGCTTGCGGAACTTGGCGGCAAAACTCCTATGGAGTGTGCAAAGAAGCCGAACATGGACAGGCTTGCGAAAGTTTCCGAAGTCGGGCTTGCTAAGACTGTCGAAGACGGCATGAAGCCGGGGTCGGACGTCGCTAACCTTGCGGTTTTGGGGTATAACGCGAAGGAGTGCTATACCGGGCGTTCGCCGCTTGAGGCAGGCTCTATCGGGATTGATATGGCGAAAACGGACGTCTCTTTCCGCTGTAACCTCGTAACCCTCTCCGATGAACCGCGCTATGAAGACAAGACGATGGTTGACTACTGCGCAGGGGATATCTCAACCGAAGAAGCCGCGCAGATTATAAAAACAATCGCCGAACATTTCGATAACGAAGAATTCAAATTTTACAGCGGCGTTGCCTACAGACACTGCCTTATTTGGCATAATGGAACAACCGACGTCGGCACATTAACCCCGCCGCACGATATTTCCGGGCAGAAAGTGAAGCTCTCCGACAGCGAAAACGCGGTAAAACTTATCGGCATGATGAAAAAAAGCGTTGATATTTTATCTAATCACCCCGTTAATATTGAACGTGAAAAGCGCGGTGAACGCCCCGCAAACTCAATCTGGCTTTGGGGCGAAGGCACACGCGCAAACTTAGAGCCGTTCATAACCAAATACGGCAAAAAAGCCGCAATGATCTCCGCTGTTGACCTGCTAAAGGGTATCGGGAAATTCGCGGGAATGGAAGTAATTAACGTTCCCGGCGCGACCGGCTATATTGACACGAACTTTGACGGAAAAGCAGAAGCCGCAATAAAAACGCTTAAAGACGGCAGCGACCTTGTTTATATCCACGTTGAAGCGCCGGACGAGTGCGGACACCGCGGCGAAATACAGAATAAAATTAAGGCAATTGAGCTTATCGACGAGAAGATTTTATCAAAGCTCATAGCGTCCGAACTGGGCGATATAAGGATACTCATAGCCCCCGACCACCCCACGCCCTTAGGGACAAAGACACATACCCGAAACCCTGTTCCGTACATGATTTACGACAGTACAGCGGATAAGAGCGGAGTTGAAACTCTGACCGAAAAAACGGCGGCTTCGACAGGGATATATTATGAACACGGCTATGAAATCATGGGGCATTTTTTGGCTGAATGAAGAAAAAAACAGGTGTAATTTTTGAAGAGAAACGATCTTAGAAACGTAGCGATTATAGCACACGTTGACCACGGAAAGACAACCCTCGTTGACGAAATGTTAAAGCAATCGGGCGGTTTTCGCGATAACCAAGAAGTCGCGGAGCGTGTCATGGACAGCAACGACATCGAGCGTGAACGCGGAATAACCATCCTTGCGAAGAATACTTCCGTAATCTATAAAGATGTAAAAATCAACATAATTGATACCCCCGGACACGCCGATTTTTCGGGCGAGGTTGAGCGGGTTTTAAAGATGGTTAACGGGGTAATTGTCCTTGTTGATGCGGCGGAAGGCTGTATGCCGCAGACACGTTTTGTCCTCTCGAAGGCTATTGAGATGGGGCATCCGATAATTATTGTCGTTAACAAAATCGACCGCCCCGACGCACGCCTTGACGAAATCGGGGACGAAATTTTAGAGCTTCTCCTTGACCTTGATGCAACCGAAGAGCAGATTGAAAGCCCTATGCTTTTCTGTTCGGGACGGCAGGGGACAGCCTCCTACAGCCAATACGAAGACGGCAACGACATTATCCCACTTTTCGACACAATCTTAGAGCATATCCCCGCGCCGGAGGGCAAAGCGAGCGAACCGCTCCAGATGTTAATCTCCTCAATCGACTATAACGACTACGTGGGCAGAATCGGCGTAGGCAGAATCGAACGCGGCCGAATCGTTGTCGGGCAGCAGGTTACCGTCTGCGATTATCACAAACTTCACCCGAACTACAACAGCAAGGTTGTTACAATATACCAAATCGACGGGCTTAACAGAACGCCGGTTGACGACGCATACGTCGGGGATATTGTTTGGGTTTCGGGAATTGAAAATATAACGATCGGCGACACCCTCTGTATACCCTCCGCACCCGAGCCGCTCGAATTTGTAAAGATATCCGAACCGACCGTCGAGATGACATTTTCTGTTAACGACAGCCCCTTTGCAGGGCGTGAGGGGAAGTTCGTAACCAGCCGTCAGCTCCGCGACAGGCTTTATAAAGAGATACTCCGCGATGTTTCGCTCCGCGTTTCCGACACAGAGACGACCGACAGCTTTAATGTTGCCGGGCGGGGCGAGATGCACCTTTCCGTGCTTATCGAGACGATGCGCAGAGAGGGCTTTGAACTTGCCGTTTCGACACCGAGGGTACTGTATCGGAAGATTGACAATGAACGCTGCGAGCCTATCGAGCGGTTATTTATCGACGTTCCGAAGGGCTTAGAGGGCGCAGTAATGGAGAAACTCGGTCCGCGAAAGGCTGAGATTGTCTCGATGTCCCCCTCCGGCAACCGCATGGAGCTTGAATTTTTAATACCCTCCCGAGGGCTTTTCGGCTACAAGTCCGAATTTTTGACCGACACAAAGGGCGAGGGGATAATGAATACAATTTTCGACTCGTACCAGCCATATAAGGGCGATATTCCCAAGCGCAACAGCGGCTCTCTCGTTGCGTTCGAGACGGGCGAGTCTGTTACCTACGGGCTTTTTAACGCCCAAGAACGCGGCACGCTCTTTATCGGGGCGGGTACGCCTGTTTATGAGGGAATGATTGTCGGCGAATCCCCGAAGTCCGACGACCTTGTCGTAAACGTCTGCAAGAAAAAGCACCTCACAAACACCCGCGCTTCCGGCTCTGACGATGCATTAAGGCTGATTACGCCGCGAAAACTCTCCCTTGAAGACAGCCTCGAATTCATCTCCGACGACGAACTGATGGAGGTTACGCCGAAGAGCATAAGACTGCGTAAACGCATTTTGGATAACCAAATAAGGGCGAAGCAAAGAGCGAAGGAATAATTTTCCGCGAAAACGGCTCCGCATAATCCCGCAAAAATCATAATTACAACATCGGGAGGGAAAGTCTTGTATCGCACACCCGCGTTTAATACCGCGTTGCAGCAATTGTCGTACGACTATGGCTGCCCCCCCGAAGCTTTTTTGTCCGAGAGAAATTCTGCGGTGTTGTCGGTGAATTCGCCCCACAGGCGGATTATCAGCCCTAACCCTGAGGCTTTTAAGATTGTCAATTTCGGGAAAGGCGCGGTTATTGCGGCTTCCGAGCGGCTTCTGCCTTTCGCCGGGGATATTATCGAGCGTTTTCCGTACGGCGCGGAGGGCATCTTTTCCGCACCCTGCCTCACGCTGATTACCGATATGTTAAGGCGCGAGGGTTTTCGTGTCGGTCAGAGCATACAGCTTTGCCCGAAAGGCTCTTTCCGTCACCATATGCTTGAATTTTCACAGTTTGGTATCTCGCTTAGAATTTATAACGAATTTGAAATAAAGCAGCTTTTATATCCGCTGCCCGGGCTTGACAACGCCCTTTCGAGGAAAAACGGAACGCGAACCGACGTTATCGCGGTCTGTGCCGTAAAGGACAACCGCATAATCGCCGCCGCCGGCGCTTCAAACGACTCGGAGCTTATGTGGCAGGTGGGGATTGACGTAATCCCGGAGTTCCGCGAAATGGGGATAGGCTCGACCCTCATCTCCCTCATAACCGACGAGATAACAAACCTCGGGAAGCTCCCGTACTACGGGCTTATCCCCGGCAATATAGCGTCGCTGAATACCGCCCTTGCCTGCGGTTATGCCCCGGTGTTTACAGAGTTTTATACAATGTAAATTGCATCGGCACGAGGTTAAAATATGGACAGATTATCAACGGTTAACCTGCTCCCCGGAATAGGTCCGAAACGCGCATTATCCTATAACGCCGCCGGTATAGATACAATCGGCGGTCTTTTAGAATATTACCCGCGCGATTATATTAACCTTAATCTGCGTTATAACACGATCGAATGTCCGACCGACGAAAACGTCTGCATTGCGGCGATGTTGACGAAAAAGATCCCCGCCGTACGCCTGAAAAATAAGCTTAATATCACAAAAGCCGTAATCGAAGACGAAATGGGGAAGGCGGACGTCTCTGTCTTCAATATCCCCGGGTTTTTCGACCGCATGAAAATCGGCGAGAGGTATGTTTTTTACGGCAGGGCGAAATCTTTCGGCGGGCGTTTGTCAATATCAAACCCGCGTGTTTTCGACATCGACACAACCGGTTTTATCCCGGTTTATCCGTCAATCCCCGGCGTTTCTCAAGACAGAATTATTGAAAATATAAAAACCGCCCTGACGCGGATAACGATAACTGATTTTATTGACGAAGAGTCCCGCGCTGAATTCGGGCTTATCGAGCTTTCGGACGCGTTAAAATTAATACATTTTCCGACAGACAAGGAGGAAAACGAATCCGCGAAACGCCGCCTTGCCTTCAACGAAGTCTATGTTTATCGGAAAAAGCTTGCGGAAATCAAGGCGGAGTTTAAGTCTGCGCCGGGGCGGAGGATGAAAAAGCATGCGGAGATGATGAGCAGGTTTTTTGAGGAGCTTCCGTTTGAACTAACCGAGTCTCAAAAAAAAGCAATTTCGGAGGTTTCGGCAGACCTCACAGGCGACAGCCCGATGAACAGGATGCTTTGCGGAGATGTTGGGTCGGGGAAAACCGTCGTTGCCGCCGCCGCCTGCGTCTTAGCCTACGCGAACGGTTATCAGTCCGCATTCATGGCTCCAACGGAGATTTTAGCACGACAGCACTTTAACACACTCGAAAAGCTCCTTACCCCCCTCGGAATTAAGACGGCTTGCGTTATCGGCGCATTGTCCGCAAAGGAACACAGGGAAGCTCTCGAAAAGATTGCCTCAGGCGAAATTCATGTCGCAATCGGAACGCACGCGCTTATCGCCGACAAGGCGGAATTTAACAACCTTGCCCTCGTTATAACCGACGAGCAGCACCGTTTCGGCGTACGTCAGCGCGAGAAGCTTGCGAACAAGGGGGACAACCCACACCGCCTTATAATGTCTGCAACGCCCATTCCGCGGACGATGGCGATGATGCTTTACGGCGACCTTGATATTTCAAACCTGACCGATATGCCGAAGGGCAGAAAGCCGATCGAGACCTTCGCCGTAACCGACAAGCTCCGCGACCGGGCGTATAATTTCATCAAAGAGCAGATTGCGGACGGGAGACAGGCGTATATTGTCTGCGCAAGGATTGATGAGAATGAAGACGACTATAATTCTGTAGAGAGTTATGCCGAAAATCTGCGGAAAGGCTCTTTTGCGGGCTACAGTATCGGCACTCTCCACGGGCGGTTAACTGCGGAACAATCCGCCGAGATTATGGGCGATTTTATAAACGGAAAGACACAGATTTTGGTTTCGACAACGGTTATCGAAGTCGGGGTTGACGTTCCGAACGCAACGGTTATCCTTATCGAAGATGCGGAACTTTTCGGGCTTTCACAGCTTCATCAGCTGCGCGGGCGTGTCGGGCGAAGTGTTCATCAAAGCTTTTGCATATTAATGACAGCGAACCCGACTGCGGAAGTCCGCGAGCGGCTAAAATACCTTTCGGGGACCTCAAGCGGGGTTGACATTGCGATGTACGACCTTGAAAGGCGCGGCGCGGGGGACTTCTTGGGTACGCGCCAGAGCGGCTTCAATCAGTTTCGCTTCGCTTCTTATATCACACTCGAGCTTCTTCGTGATGTTGATAAATATATTGACAAAACGAAAGATCAGTGATATAATGGCTTTAATGGGGGTAATTGATTATGGAGCAAGAAAAACGGCAGTTAACCGAAGGCGAATCAGAAAAGGTAGCGGGCGGTGCGGACAATCCGCCTGATTATGATGAAATTTTGCGTATGATGAAAGAAGCTATGGAGGTACAAAAGGACATAAATCGTGAAATGTATAAAAAATATTAAAACCCGTCGCTTAACCCGACGGGTTTTACATCTTACCCCTTAGCAGTATACCAATTCTCCCCGGTGTGGACGTCTGCCACGAGGGGGACAGAGAGGGAAGCGGCTTTTTCCATCTCCTCGGAGAGGATTTTCGCGGCGCGTTCTTTTTCGTGAATCGGCGCTTCTAAGATGAGTTCGTCGTGAACCTGTAGGATTAACTTCGTCTCCATCTTTTCCGTTTTAAGCCGCCTGTAAACGTTAATCATCGCGATTTTTATAATGTCGGCGGCGGTGCCTTGAATAGGGGCGTTTCGGGCGGCGCGTAAACCGAACTGCTTGAGGTTGCGGTTGGTTGACAAAAGCTCCGGGATAATGCGCTTACGCCCGAAAAGTGTTGTTACAAATCCCGTCTCGGAGGCGTTTTTTTCCGTCTCTTCAAGGAACCTTTTCACGCCGGGATAGGCGGCGAAATAGTTTTCAATGTACTTGTCAGCTTGCTTCACAGTCGAGCCGATGTCTTTCGAGAGGGAAAACGCGCCGATACCGTAAACAATCCCGAAGTTTACTGCCTTTGCGGCTCTCCGCATACCGGGCGTCACCATCTCGGGCGGGACGTCAAAAACCTTCGCGGCGGTTGCGGTGTGAAAATCAAGCCCGGAGCGGAAATTTTCCTGCATATTTTTGTCGTTTGCCATTGAAGCCAAAATCCGCAGTTCAATCTGACTGTAGTCCGCATCAAGAAGAACGTATCCTTCCGGCGCAACGAAAAATTTCCGCATTTCGCGCCCCCGATCTGTGCGGACAGGGATATTCTGCACATTCGGGTTTTCGGACGAGAGCCGCCCTGTGCGGGTTTCGGTCTGGTTGAAGGTCGTGTGAATACGCCCGTCATCCGCGACAGCCTGCAAAAGCCCCTCGACATAGGTCGAATTAAGCTTAGAAAGCCCGCGATAATCAAGCACCGCCCTTACGACAGGGGAGCGGTCTGCCAGAGCCTCGAGGACGTCGGCGTTTGTCGAAAAACCGCCGGATTTAAGCTTCTTCCCGTGCGGAAGCGCAAGCTTTTCAAAGAGGATAACCCCAAGCTGTTTCGGGGAGAGGATATTAAAACGTTCCCCGGCGAGGGTATAAATCTGCGCTTCAAGCTCCGCCATGTCCGCCTTGAGCGTCTCACCGAAAGCCTTTATGCCGTCAACGTCAACAGCCGCCCCATAATATTCCATCGCGGCGATAACCTCGGTGAGCGGATATTCGATGTTGTCGATAAGTGCCGCCATGCCCTGCGCATCGGACTCGGCGCGAAGTTTCGCCGTAAAATCCGCAACCTCCGATATTTCGGGGCAAGCGGAATTCATGTTGAGGTTTGATGCCAAAATATAAGCATCTTCGGTTATTTTTAAGGTTAAGCCGTGTTCGAGGGCGTATTTGTACGCGGGTTTCGCGTTGTAGACTGCCTTTTTTGTTTCACTTTCAAGATATTTGTCAATATTTTCCGCGGGCGGTGTTACGATAAATTCGCCGTTTTCACAAATAAACGCGGAATCGTAGCTGTAATCGGAAGAATTATTCCGAGCGGTTTCGGGGTTAACCTTTATCGCAGGCTTAACCTTAAGGCGTTCCATTAATTTGTTCATGTCAAGTTCGGTTAAAATCCCGCCGAGCTTCTCTTCGTCATATTCCCGCTTAATGCAGTCTGCGGCTGAAATTCCAATCGGCACGTCCGTAATAATTGTCGCAAGGAAGCGGCAATCTTCCGCGTCTTTCTTTCCGGCTTCAAGCTTTGCTAAAACCGATTTTGTCTCGGTAAGGTTGCCGGCGGCGAGGTTTTCATAAAGATTTTCAATCGTTCTGTAGCCGCCAATCAGGGCTTTTGCAGTTTTTTCGCCGATGCCCTTTACGCCGGGGTAGTTGTCGGAAGAATCTCCCATTAACGCCTTGAGGTCGATAAGGTTAACGGCGGGGAAGCCGTATTCATCTTCAAACACGGTTTCGGTGTATGAAACCGGTCCTTTCGAGGTTAGCAGAATAACGGTTATGTGTTCGCTGATAAGTTGCAGGGCATCGCGGTCGCCCGTTAAAATAAAACATTCGCCCGATTTTTCCGCATCCTTCGCGAGCGTTCCGATAATGTCATCCGCCTCAAAGCCCGCGCAGTCGAGCAGGGTTATCCCCATGGCGGCGACAATCTCTTTTATATAGCCCATCTGGATAACGAGTTCATCCGGCATAGGCTTTCGCCCCGCCTTATATTCGGAATATTTTTCCTTGCGGAAGGTCGCCTCTTTTCGGTCGAACGCAACCGCAATGTGGGTTGCACCCGAAGCCTTAATCCCGTTTAAGAGAATGTTAAAAAAGCCCGTTATCGCGCCGGTGGGTACGCCGTTTTTGTTCGTAAGCCCCGATTTAATGCCGTAAAATGCGCGGTACATTACGCTGTTGCCGTCAACCGCCAAAAGCTTCATTAGTTAATGCCTCCGATTATATTTTCCGCAGTTTTTAGCCCGTCCGCAGCCGAAGAAACAATCCCCCCGGCGTACCCTGCACCCTCCCCGCAAGGGAAAAGGTTCGACAGCGTTTCGGACGAAAAATTATCAAGCCGCATTATCCTGACAGGGGAGGAAGTCCGGGTTTCGGGGGCTGTTAAAACAGCTTCGCCGCTTCCGAACGCCCTGAGTTTTCGTGAAAAATCGTCAAGTCCGATTTTCAGCGTATTTATAACAAATCCGGGGAAAATCTCGCGAAAGTCAGCTTCCCGCACCCCCGGTTTATATGTCGGGGTAACGTTAATGCCGTTAAGTGAGGGTTTATCGGAAAGGAAGCCTTTTACACTGCAAGCCGGCGCAAAATAGTTTGATGAGTACGCCGCACGTTCGATTTTCCGCGCAAACTCCATGCCGTCGAGAGGGTTCCCACCGAAGTCGGCGGCTGAAACTGAAACGCAGACGGCGGAATTCGCGTTCTCACCGTCTCTGGCGTAAAGGCTCATGCCGTTTGTGACGATTGTTTCGCGTTCCGACGAGGACGCAACGACCGCCCCTCCCGGACACATACAGAAGCTGTAAACCGCCCTCCCGTCCGGGAAACGCTTTGAAAGCTGATATTCGCCTTTCGGAAGATTTTTGTATCTCTGCCGCCTTTCGCCATAAAGCGAAGTGTCAATATCCGCCTGTTTATGCTCAATCCGAACGCCGACAGAGAAAGGCTTTGAAGCAATATTAACGCCGTGAGAAAGAAGCATCTTTACGGTATCGTGGGAGCTATGCCCGATCGCTAAGATTAACTTATCGCACGGGATTTCGTATTCGGTATCGCCGTCTGTTACCGTTATCGAAGTAATCTTGCCGCCCTTAACATTAATATCCGTTAACCGCGTATTAAATCTAACCTCGCCGCCCAGTTCAATAATTCGCTCGCGTATTCTCTTAACGATTTTTTGAAGATTATCCGTCCCGATATGGGGCTTCGCCTGATGAAGGATTTCCTCCGGGGCGCCGTATTTCACGAAGGTTTCAAGGATAAACCGCACACGGCGATCGTTAATCCTTGTGGTTAATTTTCCGTCCGAAAAAGTCCCCGCGCCGCCCTCGCCGAACTGCACATTCGAGTTTTCGTCAAGCTCACCGCTCTCCCAAAACCGCGTTACCGCTTCTGCACGTTCGTCAACAGTCCCGCCGCGTTCGATTATAACCGGCTTGGAGCCATTTTCGGCAAGGCAAAGCCCCGCGAAGATTCCCGCCGGACCGAACCCTACGATTAAAGCCCGCTCCCCCGAAGCGGTGCTTTTAGGAAAGCTAAAAGAAGCGTTTGGCATTGCCTTTGCGCCGCGACTAATAAGCCTCTGTTCGACCCCCTCGGGAGCTTCAATAAGCACCGAACAGACTTTTTTAATATTCTCGCGTTTTCTCGCGTCAACCGCGATTTTATAAAGCCCTGCGAAGTTAATCTCACTGCGGGTTAAGCCGTTTTTTTTGAGAGTGCTGTTTATTATATCTTCATCGGAGGTGTTCCACGAAACCGAAACACCGTTTATTATTACTGCTATATTTTTACTACTCCGTTCTTGAAACAGTCACCGTAACGCGCTGGGAGAGGATTCCCCCGTTCGCCGCAACCCATATTTCCGGGTACGCCGGGACGGAAAACTGCACCGTTAATTTTAAGTCGCCCGCGGCAGAAATAGGCATCGAGTTAAGGTCAACAACCGCGATTATATCCTCCCTCGTGAGGGCGTTTATCTGCTCCGCCGAACCGATAAAGAGCGGTTGTATGCCGGAGGTTATTATCTCGAACTCGAAGCCGGCGGGGCGGTTGATAAGCTGGATATAGTTGCTCGGGATCATCAACATTTTTTTGCTCATGCCGTGGAAAGGCACGGTAACGGTTATGTTCCCGATTTCGCTTAAATTCTCGTATCCGTCGGGGAGGAAATTATCGGCGGAAAATTCAAACGTCATGTCCTTCCCGCTTTCAAAGTTAACCTGCCTTATGTCAATTGTGCCGATATTGAGGCTTGTGAGGGCGGCGGTCTGGTCGAGGGCGGCAATCTCAAGCGACGTGTTCGAGAAAAGAAGCGAATTCTTGAAATCTTCGACAGAGAAAGTCTCCGGCGCGTTTGTTATAGTTACATCAAGATCAACCGTCTGTTTTCTGTAAACCGGGACTTTAACGATAAAATCCGTTCGGTCAAATGTCAGGTCGGGTATCACATTCTGCATCTGAACATTCCCGTTATAGATAACCATATCGGAACTCCCGACGGCAAGCTCGAAGCTTGAGGACGTCGCGCCGGGCTTCGGAACGTTAAGCGAAATATCGGTAATTCTGTCAACAATATCCTTAGAGCCGGTTACAGCTATAGCGGCGGGCGAAACAACCACATTGTCAATCATATAACCGTCCGCAAGCGAGATGCCGTCTGTATTTGCGGTTACCGGCACTTCTTTTGTTATAATCTCAACAAAGTTCGCTGTAACCGTCGGCGGATTAATCGACACAACCGTAAAAACGCGATCGTTGTTGCTCTTAATTGAAACCGGCAGAACATAATCCTTCGCGGAAAGAACACCGTCGGCGTAAACAACTGCGGTAAGGTTTTCGGCGTGAATGTCACCGATTTCGCCTCTCGCACCCTCAATCTCGACCGTTACCGTCTGCTCGGAAACGGATGACACCATGATGTTGTGTTCGTCGGCGTATGACCCTGCCATATCTATCTGAAGCGGAACGCCGGTAATCTGCCGCCTGATGTTCGGGTATTCGATGACAGATATTGTAAACCATATTAAAATTGCGGTGAGAATCGACATAATTATGATGAAGGCATCCTGCTCCATCAGTTTTGTGAAACGCATTCTGAGTCTTCTTACAAGGGCTTCGGAAAAGTTTTTCACCTACTTCGCCCCCCCTTTTTTGTGTTGCTTTTTGTCCGCCTTCGCCGCAAAAGCCGTCCGTTCCGGGATTAA